>NZ_JADEXT010000080.1:0-15492 GCF_015206985.1 Nostoc sp. LEGE 12447
CGCTTGAACAAATTGAAACGCATATCAGCCTCACTATCCACAACGAAGGTAATCCGATTTCTTCAGAAGCTCAATCAATCTTATTTCAACAATTTCGTCGAACCATCTCTGCTGAGGATCAAACAGGGTGGGGGTTAGGATTATTTTTAGCAAAGAGTATTATTGAGGCGCATCAGGGGACGATTGAAGTTGAAAGTGCCCAAGGCAAGGGGACAAGCTTTATCGTTAAGTTGCCTAAACTTTCCTATTAGAGGATGTTTTAAAAGTCGAAACCAGTCAAAAATTATGTCATTTCAGAATAACAATTGTTTATGCCAAGTGTATACAATTAACCCTGTATTTCAAGCAATCGAGCGTACTCGTTTTTGATGATGGAATAACATTCACAAGATGTATCTTCCAAGTCCGACCGATCCAAAATGGTAATATTTCCACGTTTGTAGCGAATCATTCCGGCTCGACTAAGGGTGCCGGCAGCCACTGTGACACCAGAGCGGCGACAGCCTAGCATCTGGGCAATAAATTCCTGAGTCAAAGGAAATGCATCTGATTGCACATGGTCAGAAACCATCAACAACCAACGTGCAAGTCGTTCTTCTACCGTATGCAGGCGGTTGCAGGCAGCAATTTGTGTGACTTGGGTGAACAACGCTTGAGTATAACGCAATAGCAAACTTTGAAGCTCTCCACCCCGGTTGAATTCGGCTTTTAGATGCTCTGCCTTCATCCGGGAGCTACCGCCTGCAACCTGTACAAACGCGGTTGTAGTTGTACTCTTGCCGCCCAAAATAACTGGAAGACCTACCATGCCATTATTGCTTACTATACCTGCTTCGACGGTGGAGCCATCTTCTTGATTACAAACCAAAGAAACTATCGCTTGATCCGGAAAATAGACGTGTGTTATGGGTTCACTAGCTTCGTAAAGAACTTGCTTAAGTTCAAGATTTACTCTTTCTAGGTGTGGAACTAAGCGTTGATACTCTGGATCAGGCAGGGTTAGGAGTAGCTTATTTGCTGTCGGTCGATGAGATTGCTTAGATACTGGCATTATTCCCCTATAGCGCATAATTGTGCCTAGAAAAGCAACGTTTTGGCACAACAGGTATTTAGGAAATAGCCCCATGTCAAAATGTAAATATCGAATGCATTGCAAACTTTAAAATTTACAAAGCGAGCGTCTGCTTATGCAGATACGAGATGCGATAAGTCTTTGCTTTATGTATTCTTCTATATTAGGCGCATCTCCCTAATTGTTCTGTGCGATTGCGTACCAATGAGCGTATATGTGCTTTGCAGTTATGATATTTGCAGATAACCTTTGTCAAAAGCCTATCTGTAAAAGCGAACGGCTAGTATTGTTCTGTCCGCCGGCTATTGAGTCAAAGATTCTTGTGCAGGGAGAAGGGAAAATCATTTTCCCTCTCCCTGCTCCCTGCTCCCTGCTCCCTGCTCCCTGCTCCCTGCTCCCTGCTCCCTGCTCCCTGCTCCCTGCTCCCTGCTCCCTGCTCCCTGCTCCCTGCTCCCTGCTCCCTGCTCCCTTTGTCGAGAACAGGCTGACTCGGTACACTAAGCAATCGAGCGTATTCGTCTTTAATCATGGAATAACATTCGCAAGACGTATCTTCCAAGCCTGAGCGATTCAAAATATTAATAGTGCCACGCTTGTAGCTAATCATTCCGGTTCGGCTGAGTCTATTTGCTGCCTCCGTAACCCCAGTGCGACGGCAGGCCAGCATTTTAGCAATATATTCCTGGGTCAGAAAGAATGTATCTGATTGCACGCGATCAGCAATGATGAGTAACCAACGTGCAAGCCGTCGTTCTATAGTGTGTAAGCTATTGCAGGCAAGTGTTTGTGTCACTTGGATAAGCAGGCGATGAGTGTAACGTAATAGTAAACCTTGAAGCTCTCCACTTCGGTTTAACTCGGCTATTAGCAACTGTGTCTTTATCATCACAGAACTGCCCCGAATCTGGACAAACGCAGTTGTATTTGTAGTGTTGCTGCCCAAAATGACGGTAACACCTACCATGCCGTCATTGCCCACTATGCCAGCTTCGACAGTCGAGCCATTTTTTTGGATACAAACTAAAGAAACTATTGACTGATGGGGAAAATAAACGTGTGTTATTGGTTCATTAGCTTTATAAAGAACTTGCCCAACTTCAAGTTCGACTTGCTCTAGATGAGGAGCTAGACGTTGGTACTGTGCCGTAGTCATAGCACCAAGTATTTGATTTTCTATTGGGAGATGAGGTTGCTTAAATACTGACATTGAGAACCTAGCGTAATTGCGTTGATTGAAGCAACATTAGAGCAGCTTGAGAGGAGCCAGCAACTAGTCTCAATATGTTAAAAGGTTGTTTTTTTATTTAGAAATTGTAAACTTCATAATTTACAACCGGAGCATCAAAGCATAGATTGATTAACGATGCGTTTAGGCTTGATGCAATACTTTTTTTATCATTACACATTTAATGTAACGTTGCATCTGTCCGTTTGTGTACATAGTTTCTTCTAGAACAGCGATTCAGTAATCGAAGAACAAAAGAAAAATCAGCCTAGAGTACAGAGGTATTTTTATTCCTGATAAGTGCCTAAACTTTATACAGCAATAACTTTTGCTGCTTTTTCGGATGGCATACCCTATTTAATCAGTTCTGTGCAAAATGTTCTCTCTCTTTCTTCTGCTAACATAAATAAATTATCTGGCATTGCTTAAAAATTGTTCAATTTATTTATACCAAGGAGTTCCAATATTTAATAGGTAAATATCTTTTAGCGTTATAAGTTTTAAAAGAGAGCAATTTTATACCGATTTTATTTGAAAGTTAATCAGCAGCATCGGTGAAAAATCCGGGCTACGAGTTATACAAAATTATATTTCATAGCTGTAGATTAGCTGTAGCTACTTTTAAGCAATAAAAAAGGGGAGAAGTTCCCTGTTAAAACTGGTTGCAATTTTTCCATTAAGACAAATTCTCCAACAAAGTCTCTAATGTCTTATAGCCCCATTTAAGCGTCATCAATCCGCAGATGATTACTAGTAACACACACCCTGTAATGCCTCTGGTTAAAGGTAATGAATACCCAAAATAGGTTGCGTACCAATACCAGTGCATTACAGCAATCACTAGTCCGATTACTGCGCCAGCACTAAAACGTTTAACCAACCTAATAACATTTTCTAGTTTTGATTCAGGTAGTACTGGTTCCATAAGAGAGAAAGCTTTGGCTATTGAATAATATTTAGTTTAATACCTTTTAAAAAATTATTTAATCATTAAACTCAACCGCCCACCTTTCGCCCCCTCAAGACATTCCACCGTCAGCCTGACCCCACCGCCGCCAACCCCAACCCCGTCAGCAACCGCCCCCGATAGAATTCCTGCTGTAACCCCGAAAGAATCGGCAGCACCCCAAGCTCCGACCAGTCCCTCAAATCCTCGCCGTGCAGAGATACTCGATAGTAGCCACAAGGCAGGCGATCGCAGACAGCAGGATATTCCTGCGCGAGTTGCTTGTATCTTCTTAATCCCGCCTGAACTCCATTTGCGCGAAGTGGTCTTGCAGTAGTTTGTGGATGAAGGGGTAGTGGCCGCCGACACGCTGGAGGAATAATCGCTCGGTGCAGTAATCAAGAAAGCGGGCGTAGTTCCAGGGGATATAGCCGTTGAAGTAGAGGATTAGACGGAGGGAGAAGTGTTGAATGCAACGCCAAATCACCATACACTAGCCATACAATCAGCCCTAAACTGAATCCTTCAATCAGTGCATTAATCCAATTTTGTCTGCGTTGACCGTCTCTGCTTTAATTAAACTTTCACCAAATTGTAAATTCCTGAAGTTATAAATCGCTTTGTCTGCAAAGATTTTAATCAATTGGGTTAAATTACCGCTTCAGAGAGGAGTGCAAAATACTCCTAAGTATAAAAAAAGCTTATTGTGATTTGAACTGAAAAATGAGATTTTAACTCATGATATGCTTCAGAAATGAGTATCCAGTTTATAGTTCACTTTTAATATTCGAGTTTTTTACTAATAATGATTATCGTGTAGGGGATAAAAAGACTGATAAAAGAGACGTTTGTATCAATCCTTCGGCTTGATTATCATTATTATTCAGCTACGATTTGAGTAGGCGATCGCTCTGTTGTTGGGCGATCGCTTGTTCAATGAAATATTTTATTTTTACTCAGATATCTACTAAAACAAAAATTTTGAACCATAACATGGGTATTTGAGCCCTATTTTGAATTGAAAGTTTAAGTCAGAACAATTTTGTCAGGGATTTTTTGTGCAAGTTTTGTGCAATTGTGTTTTTTCAACTCATTCTCTAGTTATGATTCAGAATTTCAACTCTCACTCATGATTTGATTCAAAGTTTTAATTTGTGATTAGCGCAAAAGCCTAAATTTTCGTTAACTCTTTTCTAATTTATGGATCAAAATTTTTCTCACATTATGATTCAAAGCATACTTATTAATCAAATGGTATTATTTATGGTTCTTCAGCACTTGTTATGCTAAATTGTTAACCAAAAAGATTTATTAAAGAAAATAATGCTGCCAGACACATCAACTACTCTACCTCCTGCCATCCCTCGATTGATGCCAATAGAATATTCACTAAAGGATGGTCGATTAATTCCTTGAATGCTTCTGTTCCCCCAGCTTTCAACGCACCTATCACCCGTGCTTTTAATGTTGGGTTACTTTCAATTTGCTTGAGCGCTTCTGTCACCGCTATCTGTTTTTCTAGTGGAGTATTAGTAGGGTATGTCTGCCCCAATTGATTGAGAAGCTGCTGAATATCTGCTGCGGCTTGCGCTAGGTTTTGACGCTGCTCAGGGTTATAGTTGGTGATGTTGCCGCCGATTTGTTGGGCGTTTACGGTATCGGCATTAACTAGACCGCCGCCGAATTGAGCGTTTTGTAAGTTAAAATTAGAGCTTTTATTACTCACCTTTTGCTGGTTGTTGTCACCTTGAACATTGTTTAAGTTGCCGCCAACTGAACCACCAACTGAAAATCCACCGGGATTGTTTGTCATAGTACCTACCTGTTCTACATTTGAATAAAAGCTGGGACGTTGTAGTGCCTGAGTAACAAAAATTTCTAAACTACGAATTCTGCTATCTTTTTCTTCTAGTAATAACTTAATTTCTCGCTCTGGCAAACTTTTTACATCATTGTAAGTGTCAAAATATTTTGTACTTAATTCAGACTTGTCAGCCGTAACTGCGGTTTTGGCACGAAGTAAAAACTTGTCCTGTCCCCGTTTCTCCATTGCCACAATTTCAAGTTCAGCATCAGGGTGATTCTCTGCCAGTTGCTTAAAGGAAATAGCGATCGCCCTTGGGTCAACTTCTTGGTTGTGGTAGAGGTCAAGGGTATCGAAGATTGGTTGAATAAAATCCCCAAACTCACCATCTGCAAACACTTCCTTATTGTTATCGGGTTTGCGGAGTGGGTCAGGATTTTCGTTCGTGGGCAGTCGCATATAAACGTATTCACAGCTCACCCCATCGAATTTGGTGTCGGTGGTAATGCCCCAATCTTGAATGTATGCCCCGGTGAGAGTAGCACCTGTGAAATCTGTGCCGTCAAGTTGTGTCTGTACTAATTTCGCTCTAGATAAATCTGCATCTTGTAAGTTGGCTTGGCTTAAGTCTGCACCAATAAAACTGGCATCTACTAAATTCGCCCCTTGAAAATTGACCCCGCGTAAGTCCTCACGGTCGAAGTTTTTTTCTGGTTTTTGACCTGTCACTAACACGCTTACCACTTGTGCTTTTTGCAGGTAAGTTGTGCCTGGGCGAACACGGTCAAGCATTTTGGTTTTTTGGAAACACGTGCGAGTTAAATTAGCTTTTGTAAAATCTGTACTTTTAAGTATGGCAGCAGTGAAATTGGCATCCGTTAAATCGGCATTCCGAAAGCTTGTACCACCAAAGGCTGCAAAAGCAACAGCGATGTTGCGAATAAGAGCGTATTTTTCATCTCCCTCCATTGCTCTCGAAGCAATGTAAGCACTAAATAAGGCTCCGGCTCCGGTTCCAAGAATGGTGATGGCTCCGGTTCCGGCAATGGCTCCGGCGATAGCAATGGTAATGACGATGGCGATAGCGATGACAATGGCTCCGGTTCCGGCAATGGCTCCGGCGATAGCAATGGCTCCAGCGAAGCCAAAAGCTCCAACTCCGGCTCCAACTCCGGCTCCGACTCCAGCTCCAACTCCGGCTCCGGCTCCGGCGATAGCAATGGCTCCGGCAATGGCTCCAGCAATAGCAATGGCTGAGTTGAATCCTTGGCGAAGGATAACTATAAAAACAATAATTACCACTATTAAGGCAGTCCAGCCCCTAACCTGATTTTCTGAACTTGAATTGTTAAAAATATGAGCTATTAAAGCTCCAGCAAAGGCTGACAAAAACCCTGAAACTCCAGACAGCAACCACGATACACAGACTAAAAAAATAGCCCAACGCTTTTGCAGCCCAGCAGTAGCATGACTAAAGTTTGCCCCTGTTAAGGTAGCACCAGTAAAATCTGCGCCTCGAATATCTGCGCCACTAAAATTTGCACCCTCAAAGTTTTGACCTTTAAAAGAACGACCTCTGAGATTTTGATCGGAGAAATCTTGGGGCATGGCTGGGTGCGGTATACAAATTTCTCATTTAGCTACAGATATACCACGAACAATTCCGGGATTTTAACGTTTTCAGGTAATTTTGCATGAAAATTGCCAGTTAAACTCGTACACTTTTACCTAAATCGGGTTTAGATTTATCCAATATGTTTGCTCTGTAAATGCTTGCCCTGGAAGCCTTTCGGCGGATAGAGTGAGATAGAGGCTGCCTCGCCCCTAATAGTGCCAGCGTAATACGAAGTGTAGATAGACATATAGAGAGCAAGCCTTGTTGGGTTTTCGATGAGAGTGATTGCTGGTCTACACTGGTTAATGATCCTAAATTGTTCTCTCCAAGTGCGGATCTGAAGTTGGCAAGTCCAAGTCTATTGCCTGAGTCACTTGTGCCGACACAAGGAATCCGCCACAGATGATGTTTAATTGTCGTCGATGGCAGTGGTACTTGGCGATAAGCTGACGCGCATCTAAATTTAATAATTTAGCGCCTGAACCCGTTTGCTGCCTTAGATTGCCCTGTAAAACTAGTAGTCTGCCAACCCAAAAATGTTAGGTGGAGGCAGGCGCTTGTGCAGGGGTACAGGGGTGCAGAGGAGAGTTCAATGTGCCTTGTTCCTTCCCCTCTGCCCCTCTGCTCTAGACCTCTGCCCTTGGAACTAACCACCTTTGCATTGTTTCCTTGGCGTACTCCTAGATGACGAACAGCTTATCTGTGTGGATTGGGATTTCTGGTTATTCTTCGCAAAGTCGTGATTGGGAGTAGGAGATATTTTGACAATTTGCTGGACTTGGAATTTGTCGAAATTAAGCAAAAGAGGCAAATTATCCAGCACTAATAAAAATTTGACAAGTTCATCAAAGGATTATTCATTGCAATCGCAGCTTACATTCTGTAAATTTTAAAGCTTAAGAGATATTCCTGTTAAATTTTCAGTTTCACAATATTTAGATTGTCTATTTTATAAAAAATTTATAATATTCACACGAATTCAGAGGTTTATGGCAAAATAGTGAATTTATAAAATGGAATATTAGGCTATTGTAGAAATCATTGATTTTTACGATTGGAGATAAAAAAGTTAGTTTGCCCATTTATAATGCTGACCAAAATTTTACTATTAGTAGAGGGTTAATGTTGAATTCACTTCTGACTTATGTTGGGATAACCGTTTATTTAGCATTTGCTTGGTCTTTGTTGAAGCAATGGTTATTTTTCTTGATAGATGATAAAGAAATGAGCCGAGAGCAGCACTTTTTATCTGGAATAATTTTAGTTTTAATAACTATTTTTTGGCCCATAGTAGTACCATTCGCTTATATAGAATTACTAAAGTTTCATCGCAAATATAATAAAGAGATTGATTTATTGAGAGATCAAAAAATTCTTTTCAAGGTATAAATTGACCATCTAATTATTGAAAACTTTGCAGTAAGTAATGTAGGGCTTTCAAATTTTTCTCAAATCATAATTATCAAAATGAAAACTAAACTAAAGATATCCCTGCTTGTATGGAATTTGTCTACTAATGATGGTTTCATTCGAGCATCTTTGTTAAAATCAGCGTTAGAAAAATTGGGTTATGAAACGGAAATATTAGGATTTTTATTTAACAAAAATCTCTCTGCTGCCATTCCATCTGATACGAAAGTTTTTGCTATAGAAGGTGCAAATTATCCGAAATTTTTTCAAGCAGCCAACAAAGTTTTAAAACATATTGATGGAGATATAATTTATGCAATTAAACCACAGATAGCGAGTTTTGGAGTCGCATTGTTAAAAAGCTTGTATAGCAGAAAACCAGTGATTTTAGACATAGATGATTGGGAACTTAGCTGGCATGGTGGTGACAACTGGCGTTATTGTCCGACACTGAAACAATTAGCTAGGGATTTATTGAAATCAGATGGCGCACTCAGGAACCCATATCATCCTTTGTACGTTAAATGGATGGAAGGTTTGGTAAATTATGCGGATGCTGTGACGGTGCATACTAAATTTTTGCAGCAGCGTTTTGGTGGTATGTTGGTTCCTAATGGCAAGGATACCTCCTTATTTGATCCGGCTCGATGTAATCCTGATTCCAGTAGAAGTCGCTATAATTTATCTGAATACCGAATTTTAATGTTTCCTGGCGCACCTAGACCTTATAAAGGTTTAGAAGATGTTCTCATAGCGCTAGATAAAATTAATCAGCCAGACTTAAAATTAGTGATTATTGGTGGCAGTCCTTATGATGATTACGATCAGCAACTTCAACAACGTTGGGGACGCTGGATTATAAAACTACCAAAGTATCCAGTTGATGCCATGCCGGATCTAGTAGCTGCTGCTCACATTGTTGTCGTTCCCCAGCGAGATACTCCAGAAACTCGCGCTCAATTCCCTTTGAAGTTGACTGATGGAATGGCAATGGCTAAACCTGTATTATCTACACGTGTTGGAGATATTCCCGAAATTCTAGGTGATACTGGTTATTTAGTTGAGCCTTCTTGTCCTGAACAAATTGTTAAACAAATTCGATTGATTTTTCAAAATTTAGAGTCAGCAAACCAGCGAGGTATTAAAGCCAGGCAAAGATGTGTAGAAAAATATAGTATAGAGGTTATGGCTTCTAAACTCGCACCGCTAATTACTAGTCTCCAGGCTCCAGGTTGATAGCTAAGGCACAAGACACGAATAAATCAGCCCAGCCCCTACGGGCTTGGTGCAGTCGCTCATGGGGGAAACCCCCAGACGCTCGATGACTCGCTAACGCTGCGCTATCGCCCTTGGCGTCTCCCCTTGGGAGAAGACCGCGCTGCTTCACCGTATCAATAATATTTTTGGCAAAACCGAGATATCTAGGCGATGAAAGCCCTCAAGGCGAAAGCGACGGCTGGGCTGATTTATTTATTGGATCTCCCAAAAGCGTAAATGGTTCTCTTTTGAAGATTTCATATCCGCTCCCCAACGGTTTTGATAAGTAAGGTTAGTTTCGCAGGGGTTTTTTGCTGGAGTGGAGACGAGCAATGGCTTAAGCTTCTATCCTGGAATTAGAATGCACTGAAATTGACCGATGATAAATGTCAATCCAGAACGAAGCGTTGCATATACTTGGGGTTCTACACCCGAAGAGCGATTGATGTCTTTCCCTTGCGATCGCTACATGTCTAATGCTGACGAAGCATATTTTCGAGCGATTGATGTGCAAGCACCAGCGCCAGTTTTATTTCGATGGTTATGCCAACTGAAGGTAGGCTCTTACAGTTATGATTGGCTTGACCACCTAGAACGCATATTTTTTCAGGTAGCTGACTCAATTCCTGCTCATCCCAGTTCAGAGCAACTGCTGCCAGGTGTAGAAAATTTGGTAGTGGGTCAAAAATTTATGGGCATTTTTCAACTGGTTGAATTTGAAGCAAATCGGCATCTCACAATAGTCACAGATAATGAGCAAGCCATTTCTATTTTTGGTGATATTGCTGCTAGCTATGTAATTTTTCCAGTAATGTCAGATGCTTGTCGCCTTGTGCTTAAAGGTAATATTCGTTACCCCAGAAATTGCTTTTGGTCATGGATACGCTATGTATTGCCGTGGGGAGACTTATTAATGATGCGTCAGCAGTTTTTGAGATTAAAGCATTTAGCCGAACGCCCAGTTTGATTAATTTGCTGTACAGCCTGGGCGATCGCCCCGCAAGAAGTGAAGGTAGATAATCCCTGTCTCGAAATTATTGCTCAAAGGGAATCCTAGCTTTTTTTGGTTCAAAAAAGAGAGTCTTGCAAATTGTGACTCAAACTCATCTTTCCTTTTTAAATGTTAATACGTCTTAAAAAGTATAAATAAATTTATACTACTGGGAAAATGATTTAGCGTAGGCGTAGCCCGCCGTAGGCATCGCTTGTTTTTTACTGGATCTGACAAAACCGCATAGCTCCCGGTTATAACCTAGAACAACATGCAGATACTCGTGTGGTGGATGTGCATATCTCACGTTTGCGCTTGAAATTAGAAGATGACCCGGAAAATCTAGAATATATACTTACAGCAAGAGCAAGTGGTTACTTTTTTCAACGAATTGCTCAACTAGAGCATTAATCATGAAACCGCCAAATGTCACTCATCACACCCGCAACAGCAGTAAATGTCCCAAGTTAAAGTTGATACAGTGGTTTGTGTCAACAGCAGTATCCTAATGGTTTTTTACACGCCAGGGCATTGCTGGGAATTCCGTATCATCAGCCGCACAGGTGGGATATTCGGGGAACAAAAGATTTTTTACACGGCGGAGGCAGCACTGAGAACTGGGTTAGAGTAGTTGCGGGATGAACGGTGATGAGTGCGTATATGCGATCGCCTTCCTTGTCCCTTGCCACAACCACCCCTCGACAGCCTACGATTGCCAGCCTGGAATAATTGCAAATATTATTTTACACTATTAGTTAACGGTTTCTGATTGTGTGGTGTGCCAATTAGAAGCCAGAGAGCGGATTTTTTGAAGTTCCGATGGAGAGAGGCGCTCCAAGTTACGCAGTATTTGAGTCATACGTGGTTGCTCTTTTAGCAAGTCGTAATGACGAGCCAGAAAGTCCCAATAAAAAAAGTTGAAAGGACAAGCATTTTCAGTGGTGCGTTCACGAGGATTATAAGTACAATTTTTACAATAGTCGCTCATGTTGTTGATGTAGTTAGCAGAAGCAGCATAAGGCTTAGATGCAATCATTCCACCATCAGCAAACTGCCCCATGCCAATGACATTAGTCTGCATCACCCAATCGTAGCCATCAATAAAAGCAGCATGAAACCAGTCTTTAAGTTCTTGGGGGGAGATACCTGCTATCATTGCAAAGTTGTTCAACACCATCAACCGTTGAATATGATGAGCATAACCTATTTGTTTAACCTGAGTTAGAATTTGGTGCAGACAATTCATCTTTGTATCGCCAGTCCAATAAAAAGCAGGCAGTGGATGAGTGTGGTTAAACCAGTTACGTTCCGAATAGTCATCATCTAGGTAAACATAAACACCGTGCATATACTCTCGCCAGCCAAGCACCTGACGGATAAAGCCTTCAATACTGTTTAGCTCCCAGTCGCTGCTGTTGTCTAAATATGCAAGCTGTGCCGCCTGAACAACTTCCAAGGGATGAAGCAATCCAATATTGAGATAGGGAGAAAGCATCGCGTGCCACATTGTCTGTTCGCCAGTCACCATCGCGTCCTGGTATGGCCCGAATGAAGACAAACGTGTTTCGATAAAAAACTTCATTACTTGTAGTGCTTGCTGTCGCGTTACACCCCAGCAGAAGGGTTCAAGGAGCCAGTAACTTTGATTGTCTTGGAATGCCTCAGATTGCTTAATGAAGTCAATTACATCTTGTGTAATTGAGTCTGGTTCAAACCATAAAGCTTCGGGTAAGGTCAGTTTGCCTTTTGGTGGTTTGCGATTTTGTTTGTCAAAGTTCCATCGACCACCAACAGGTTGGTTGCCGGACATAAGAATGTTGAACCGCTTTCGTCCCTGGCGGTAAAAGTCCTCCATGATTAGGCGTTTGCGTCCACTTGCCCAGTCAATGAACTCCTGATCACTCCAGATAAAACGGTTATTTGGTGTAAAAGTGACTTGAATTGTCAAGTTTAACTTTTGAATTAATGTAGCAAAAGGGCGATCTGTTGGAGTCATCACCCGCAGTTCGGTAATTTGGTATTGTTCAATCCATTGGAGTAAAGGTGTATTGAAATCTTGGCTTTGAGCGTATGTTACTGGGAAGCCAAGCGATCGCAATTCGGCAGCAAAGTGACGCATGGCTGACCAGACCAATACCAGTTTTTGCAAATGGTAAGGAAGTTGCCCTGCATGAGTTAGAGATTCAATAAAAATTACGGGAGTCTGTTGCTTTTGTTGCAAGCAACTTTGCAGTGCTGATTGCTGTGACCAAAGTTGATCTCCGAGAACCCAAACACCAATGGTCATCCTCTTGCTCCCTCTCATACCGTGCGTTGGCAACGTGACGACAAAATGCTATTCAATCAAGTGTAACGTTATTGTTACAAGAACTTTCTCAATGAAAAAGCTGATAAAAGCTCAAAAGCACTAGTGCTAATGTACTATTGTGGTGAGAAATTTCTCAAATATCCAGATTGAATCACAAATTTACCAGAGAATAGTCGTTCTCGCCGCTTGGTAGAAATAGTAATACTTCAACAACAATGCAGACGAGGAAGATAATTCACGTTGATATGGATGCTTTTTACGCATCGGTGGAACAGAGGGACAACCCTAGCTACCGAGGCAAACCGTTAGTCGTCGGTGGCAGTCCCAATCAGCGAGGCGTAGTTGCAGCAGCTAGTTATGAAGCTCGTAAGTTTGGGATTTATTCCGCGATGCCGTCAGTAACAGCAATTGCAAAATGCCCCGGACTGATATTTGTCAGACCAAGATTCGACGTTTACCGAGAGATTTCCACTTCAATCCACGCCATATTCAAACGCTACAGTGATTTAGTGGAAGGGGTTGCGCTAGATGAAGCATACCTTGACGTTACTGAGAATAGGCAAAACATCCCCTACGCTTCTACTATCGCAAGACATATTAAAACTGCGATTTTCCAGGAAACTCAGTTGACAGCAACCGCAGGCGTGTCGATTAACAAGTTTCTTGCAAAAATGGCATCAGGGCAGAATAAGCCGAATGGACTAACGGTGATTTTACCGGAGGATGCGATCGCCTTTGTAGAACAGCTAGCAATTGAAAAATTCCACGGGATAGGAGAAGTTACGGCGGCGAAAATGCACTCACTCGGCATTCACACTGGTGCAGAATTGAAAGAGCGATCGCTGACTGAGTTAACACACCATTTTGGTAAAGCAGGTAATTATTACTATAAGATTGCCAGAGCAGAAGATGATCGCCTAGTTGAAGCAAATCGAGTTCGTAAATCAGTTGGTGCAGAAACCTCGTTTGCACAAGACTTAAGCGATATCAGCCAGATGTTGCAAGAACTTGAACAGATTGCCCAAATTGTCGAGCAACGCCTAGAGCAGCACGAAACGCGAGGCCGCACATTAACATTGAAAGTTAAATTCTCTGACTATCAGCAGTTAACCCGCAGTAAAACAATGCTTGCTCCCATCAGTGAACTATCTACGATTTTCGAGATAGCCAAAGCATTGTTTGAGTCGATTGATCTGGAGAATCGGAGCATTAGGTTGTTGGGCATTTCCTTGTCCAATTTGGATAACGCCAAACAAACCCAAGTAATTCAATTGCCATTATTTCAGAATGGGAATATCATATTTTAGCGCAGGTGTAAGCCCCACTTCTAAAAAGCTCAGTTACCGTTATAAGCGTTTCACAAGCTCATCAATGATTGCAATTGTGTGTCTGAATTATCTCCCAATTCTTGTTGTAATTGGGATAGTTGGTTTTCTAACGCTTCAGCAGTATGAATGAGATTCGACTCTTGGGCTATTTTTAGCTGGGTTTCTTTAATAGAGATTTTTCTCACTAGTTCATTCACTGCATCGACTGAATCATCATTTTCAGTAATCATGGCTTCATCACGAATATCCGTTTTTAGCAGGAATAATTGCTACAAAGCTTGCTATGTATGAATAAAAATTAGCTACATTTTTCATTTTACACAAGTATATTAAAAAATATATTTCCTTTCAAAACTTGCTTGAGTGATACCAATGCAGACACAGGTGTTAGAACTAGAAAAAATCGCTGACAAAATTAGAAAACTATTCGCACTTAGCCAATCTCCCAACGAAGCAGAGGCAAGCGCCGCCGCAGCTAAAGCCCAGGAAATGCTAACCCGGCACAATTTATCGATCGCCTCACTCCAAGATTGGACACCTCAACCACTAGAAGAAGAAGTCATTCGCCAGTTTAAACGCATGATATCATGGAAATTTATTTTACTAAGTGGTGTTTGTTGGGGAAATTATTGCTCTGCTATCACCAGACACTACCATAGCGGGTCTAAAATGATTATCTTAGGGCGAAAAGTGAATATCGTCTCTACTCAGATTCAGTTTGAGTATCTTGAACAAACTATTGAACGACTGGCAAAACAAGCCGTAGGCAATCGCGCTTTTAGAAATGCTTTTAAGTTAGGTGCTGCTAATAGACTTGTAAGTAGGATTCTTGAGAATCGTGATCAACAGAAAAATCAAGGGATTGCTGGAACTACTGAATCAGTTGCAGTACCCGCCATTATCGTGCAAGCGCTCTATGAAAAGCTGGAATCTGAGTTAGAAGCATATCTAAATAATGTAAAAGTTAAACAAATGGCGTTACCATCGTGTGGTTCAAAAGACGGATATTTCTCTGGTATATCTGCGGCTGATTCTGTCTCTCTTAATCGCCAAGTTAATAGCAGTCAACAGCACTATCTACCAGGTTAATTAAAGCGTGTCAGAAGATAGCGGCAGTGATGAGAGTAGATTAACGAGTGATTGACCTCATCCAGTGCTTCATGCGATCGCTTTCCGCAAAGTTTGCAGTACTTGTATAGAGGTATAAAGAGTTATCAAAGTATAAGCTAAGTACTACTGAAAGGTAATAGTAGTAAATTTATATACTCTATTGATGTAAATAACTCGGTAGAGTATTTTTGTGAAAGTGCGTCTAATGTAAGCGATCGCTTCTTTCCTGCCCAAGTAACAACCGCACCTCCACAGCCTACGATTGCTCCTTGGGGTAATGGTGGATTTATGTTTATTTAACTAAATTTTGATAACCATTGGTTAACACGCATTCAGCTAAGGGTGTTGTATTGGGCTTGGTTTATTGCGTCTAATCCCAATACGGTTCGGATAAGCTCTTGAGGCTCCCTTGGTCTGACATAGTTT
>NZ_JADEXT010000081.1:0-15344 GCF_015206985.1 Nostoc sp. LEGE 12447
AATCATGGTTATTCATCCCTATAAGTTCGGCGAGATGTGGGTGTTTGACGATGGAAATGTAGGTCTAGTTAGAGAACCTTTCGTGGCAGGGGCAGACGAAATTATCGAAAGAATGGTGGCACAGATTCCAAATGCAGAGTCAGGGTTCAGTTTGGTATTTTCAGCATCTCCCTTTCCTGGCTATCAGATCAAGTTTGACTGGCGGCGTGAAGAATATGGAGGTAACTGGTATTACAGTGCAGATTTAGATCGGGAAGGATGGCTTTGCCCTGCTCTATTTAAGTATTTCGATGAGGCTCCCAAAGAGTTTTACGCTCAGTTCAAAGCAAAAATAAACCAATAATGTTGATGAAGATGAGGGTATTATGATGAGCCTTTTCCTTAACTTTTGATGAAAGATGCTATGCAGAACCCTTCTGAGCTAATTCCTTATACTCAAGACATGAGCGATGAAATGGATAATTTACTAGATGATGTAGTTATAGACGAATGGCTGCATTTACTTGTAATAGATGGCAGACTTTTTGATACCCAAAACTTGAAACGCACAGCAAATGATTAACAAACAAACAAACTGCCGAGCATTATCTGTGGAGTAATAACTGTCATGGCTGGCATCTTGTTAAGCAACCAGAGTTGAGCGTGATTCAAGAACTTATGCCGCCAGGAGCCTCAAAATTCAGACACTATCACCAGCGCTCACACCAGTTTTTCTTTATCTTATCTGGAAAGGCAACCTTAGAAATCGATGGTTCCCATCAAGTACTTTCTCAACATGAAGGTGTAGAAATTCCGCCTAATGTTCCTCATCAGATGCTCAATGAAAGCGACTGTAATTTGGAATTTTTGATGATTTCACAGCCCCCAAATCATGGCGATAGGATTTTGAGCGATATTATTGAATCTAGCCCTAGTTAAGTTGAGGTATCTGACCATGACAGCCTCAGTAGAGTATATCCCCGTTACCCCGATTGAGTACCCAGATGAGGATGGTAGGCCGATGGCTGAAGGTGATTTACAGCGCAAGTGTCTCGTATACGCTACCACTGTGCTGGAAATTTATTTTCAAAATCATCCAGATGTATACGTCGCTGGTAATCTATTTATTTACTACGAAAAAGGTTATCCAGAATCAGTCGTAGCCCCAGATGTATTTGTAGTCTTTGGAGTGGAAAACCGTGACAGACGCTCTTACAAAACCTGGGAAGAAAATAATCAAACCCCAGATTTTGTTCTAGAGATTACCTCAAAAACCACCCGCAGCAAAGACCAAGGTGCAAAGAAAGGAATTTACGCCTTTCTGGGAGTACGTGAATATTTCCAATATGACCCCACAGGCGATTATCTCAATCCCCAACTTCAGGGTTTACAGTTGGTCGATGGAAATTATTTCCCAGTGGCAGCCAATATCCTGCCAGATGGTACAGTATCTGTACCCAGTGAAGTTTTGGGGCTAGAGTTACGCCTGGAAGCAGGAAAACTACGTTTTTACAATCCAGCTACAGGTCAAACACTGCTAACTCATGAAGAAGAAGCAACTGCACGACAAGCCGCAGAAGAAAAAGCGCAAAGATTAGCTGCTAAACTCCGAGAATTAAATATTGATCCAGATAGCTTTTAGCTAATAATATAGGGTGAGTAATGCCCACCCTACTGCTGTTGATTATTTTTTGTGAGACTATAGCGGACGATAGACGCGATAGTTGATTTCGGGGAAGATATTATCCATTAACTCGACTTTTTCCAACCAACCACTGTCAACTTTGCCAACTTTCACATCTTCGTAGAGCTTATTGAAGCGCATCAGGTGCGATCGCGTCCGTCTAATTGCATAGGGTACCATTGTTCCTGTCCGCATAATAAATGCCCAGTCAGAAGATTGTGCTAATAGCAGTTCCCGCGCCGCTTGGTTAAGCGCTTTCCACTGCAATTCATCCTCTGGTTCCAAATGCGAGATTTCAATCATCCTTTCAGCAGCTTTGTGCAAATGCGGATAAATCCATGCATTGGTTTCGTTCAACCAATATTCGTGGAAACCCTTGAAACCCCAACTCGACTGTGAAGGACGACAGACTTGCTGAGTTGGCTGATCTCGCAAATAGTCTGCTAAATGGGTCATTTGATATGTTTTTTGGTCATACCACGATTTGCGGAATAGGTAATCGATGAACCAGGGGCCTTCATACCACCAATGCCCAAATAACTCTGCGTCATAAGGCGAAACGATAATTGGCGGACGCTGCATTATACCATAGAGATGCTCAGATTGCCGCTCTCGGTTATACATAAAGTTATCAGCGTGTTCTGCTGCCTTTTCCCTAGCCCAATACGGATCGTAGAGTGCCTTATCTGATAGCCCTAAGCCACGCCCTGTAATTTTGTGATACTTAATGCCCGTGTTTTTCCGTTGACCATTGGGCATGATGTAGGGCTTGATGTACTCATATTCTGCTTCCCAGCCCAAATCTTTGTAAAATTCTCGATATTCCGCCGCTCCAGGATAGCCCACTTCAGAAGACCATACCTGTTGGGAAGATTCATGATCTCGACCAAAAACAGCAACACCAGTTTCTGTATAAATTGGCGCATAAGTCCCAAAGCGCGGACGGGGGCGGGCGTAAAGAATGCCATGCCCATCTGTGAGGAAGTAGCGTAACCCCGCATCGGCTAGCATCCGGTCTAAACCTTCATAGTAGGCACATTCCGGCAACCAAATTCCTCTGGGTGCTTGTCCAAAGTTTTGCTCGTAATGCTCGCAAGCTACCTGGATTTGCGCCCACACCGCCTCTGGATACATTTTCATCAAGGGCAAATAGCCGTGAGTAGCGCCACAGGTGATGATTTCCAGGTTGTTACTGTCTTGGAATTTCTTAAAAGCTGTTACCAAGTCACCGTTGTAGCGTTCCCATAGCTGACGCGCTTCGCTAAACTCAGTAGCGTAATGTTCGGCTAAATAACGAAGATGCCCGTTGTTTACATTATGTTCTGCTTCTAGTGCTATAAGTTCTTCTAGTTGGGCTAAGTGTGCTTCATAGCGTTCTTGAAGCAGAGGATCGCGAAGCATTGACACGAGAGGAGGTGTCATGCTCATCGTGATTTTAAAGTCGATACCGTCTCGCTTTAAGCCTTCAAATACTTTCAATAATGGAATGTAGGTTTCTGTGATGGCTTCATAGAGCCATTCTTCCTCCAGCACGTAGTCACTTTCCGGGTGACGAACGAAGGGCAGATGTGCGTGGAGTACAAGCGCGACGTAGCCGATAGACATAGTGATTTTGGGGTGATACTTGTAAGTTGAAGGTCGAGAGGTTTGGCTGAAATTAACAATATTTTAAGACTTTATGGGGATCGTAAGAATAGTTTTCAATTGAGTTAAAGATAGTGTGTGTACGTACACAACAATGTTATGCCGTTATGCACCCACTGCGTGTTGTTGTTAACTAGTTGTAAAACCTGCCTATTTGCTTATTGTATAAGCCTGTACTGAAAATATTTACTCAGGTTTACTAACAGAGGCAGTTTTTACTGATCGCTTTTGGTGTCTCCTTCTGGGAGAGTTTACTTCAAGAGCATCAGTGACAGTTTAGAATCACGAACAATTTGTCAATAAGTAATAGTGCTTAAAGATATCGTAGACAAACCTCTCCTACCACTTCGTAGAAGCAAGCTACACGTTAGCGTCTCTGTTCGCGCAGCGTCTCCGACAGGAGAAGGAGAAGAGAAGGCTTTACGCTACGCGATCGCAAATCATAAATCCAAATCTGATGAGATAATCTTGCAATAATAATTTTTATATATTTGCTATTGCTGAATTCTAGAGCTTTTGCATAGCAGGCGATTACGCCTACGCACGATTATTTTCTAATCACAAATACAAGACCCATTTTTTTCTAATAGGATAGCTTGTATTGATTGCCTCATGAGGCTTCTGGCAATCGCCCTCCCGGAAAGTGACAAAAGAGGGATACTGCGGGTAAGTGCTAACCCAAAGTTTGCCAGTCAGCCTTTAAACTCACAAACCTGTGATTCCCGCAACCCAGAAACCCGAACAATTACATATTGGATCAAGACTTGCAGCCAGATGAGTGTTGCACTGATCGCCCAAAAAGCCGACAAAGTAAAGTCTTCCTTTATATAGAAGTGCGTAGGCTAGGCACATCCCGTCGTAGACATCGCACTCCTTATTCTTCATCGCGATATAATTCCTGCAAGTCCTGTAACTGAGTCTTGCGGGAAATTCGGCGATATTTTTTACTTTCTAGCTTGGGTTCGTATTGACTCTGCCCTTTGCCTTTGCTTTTTAACTTCATGGTGGATTCTGGATCGGCTTGTTGGTGCAGCTGAGTTTGATGAGCGATCGCACCATCCAAAAATTCTAAATAATGTTCATATCGTTCCCAGTCTCCCCGCACCACACACTCAGGCTCGTCTCGATGCAGACAATCACTAAACCGACAGCTAGCAACTGCTAACCGTTTTCTTGCTTCTGGGAAATAATGGATTAATTCTTCTGGTATACAATCCATATCCGGCTGATTAAAGCCGGGAGTGTCAGCAAGCATTCCACCGCTAGGCAACTCAAATAATTCTGTATGGCGAGTAGTATGACGACCACGAGCTAGTTTGCCAGAAACTTCTCCTACTCGCAACTTTGCCGAGTCAATTAGCGTATTAATCAAGCTGGATTTACCAACTCCGGAAGGCCCAGCAATGACAGTAATTTTATCGCTTAAATATCTGCCTGCTTGGTCAGTATTTATACCATCTTTGACACTAATAAATATTGGTTGATAGCCCCAACCAAGTAGGCGCTCGCTAACTTGCTGCTGTTCCTGTGGTGAAATTAAATCACTTTTATTCAAACATAAAAGCACATCCAAGCCAGTAGACTCAGCCTTAATCAGAAACCGACTCAGTTGATAAGGTTCCAAAGGTGGATCGGCAACGGCAAATACCAATAAAATTTGGTTGACATTGGCGATCGCTGGACGATCTAATTCGCTGTGACGGGGTAAGACATCAGCGATCGCTCCTCGTCCTCCAGCCCAATCTGGCTCTTCAACCACAACGCGATCGCCTACCATCACCTGTTGTCCGATTTTTTTCAGCCGTGTTCGGCGAGTACAGAGGAGGAGAGGGGGATAAGGAAGATGAGAATCTTGATCCCCCATCTCCCTCATCTCCCCCTGCTCTTGATCCAGCTGTACTCGGTAAAAATTAGCCTGTACAGCAAGCACCGTACCCAATAACTGTCCAGTTTCAGCAAAATTTTCCCCTGTCATTGGCCAGCAACTGGACGACGCACTAACAGAGAAAAATAATTAGTACAGTCTGTAATTTGTTCCACCACATAACCTGCCATTATCAGGCTATCGGGAACCTGCTCAATTGGCTCACCTGGGTCTAGCCAGACTTCTAGCAAACCTCCCAATTGCATTTTTTCCAGACGTAGTTTTGTCCGGACAAAATTAATTGGGCAAGGAGTGCCACGTAAATCAAGTTGAGCATCGGGAGTTAACAGAGAAGAGGGCATCATTACTTAAATAAATTTCCCAAAAATCCTCCTAGACCGCCTTCACCAGTACGATCTCCCTTAATTTTAGCCAGCTTCTCCAAAAGTTCCCTCTCCTCTGGGGTTACTTTGTTGGGAATATCAATTAATACGTTCAGCATGTGATCCCCACGACTGACAGGATTACCCAAGCGAGGTACGCCGCGATTTTCTAACTTCATTACCGTATTTGGCTGAGTTCCAGCTGGAATAATCAGTTCTACAGGGCCATCTACCGTATCTACCTCTAACCGACAACCTAAAATCGCTTGTAGGTAGCTAACTTTGATTTCCGAAAGAATATTAATCCCATCCCGTTGGAATTCTTCGTCCTCATTTACGAACAAGTAAACGTATAAATCCCCAGGAGGACCACCACGTTGACCGGCATCTCCTTCACTAGAAATCCGCAAGCGAGTGCCATTATCCACCCCAGCTGGAATGGTAATTTTGAGTTTCTTGGTGACTTGATTTGCGCCCTTCCCATCACAGGCATCACACTTGTCTTCGATTACCATCCCTGTCCCATTACAGGTGGGACAAGTCGAGACTTGGGTGAAACTGCCAAAGGGTGTTCTAGTGACACGGCGGACTTGACCCGATCCGCTACAAGTCGAACAAGTCCGGGGGCGGGTTCCAGGTTTAGCACCAGAACCGCTACAGACTTCACAATTTTCTAAATGTGAAATACGAATTTCTTTTTCGCCACCAAATACCGCTTCCCGAAAGTCTAACTTCAGGTCTAGCCGCAGATCATCGCCCCTCGCAGGCCCACTGCGCCGTCTTTGTTGCGTGGGACTACCCATACCGCCAGCAAAGCCACTAAAAATGCTTTCAAAAATATCGGCAAAACCACCCATATCGCCGACATCTTGGAAGCCAGCGCCAGCACCTGACACACCCTCTGGCCCAAAGCGATCGTAACGAGCGCGGGTTTCTGGTTCCGAGAGTACCTCATAAGCGCGGTTAATTTCTTTAAAGCGATCCTCCGCCCCCGGCTCTTTGTTCACATCTGGGTGATACTTCCGGGCTAAACGGCGATAAGCTTGCTTGAGTTCTTCTTTGTCGGTGTCACGAGAGACACCCAGGATTTCATAATAGTCGCGGGCCATATAGCAAAGGTAAAAGTTAGAAGGAAGAAAGCAGAAGTCAGCAGAACGTCACTCACGGTCACTTGCTACTTTACGGTAAGGCATTTTGCTTTACAGAGTATGTAAGAGCAACACACTATCCTTTAAAGGGCGATTTGCCGGAGGTTAGGCAGAAGGTAAAATTAATTTTTGTTAATAACTGATTTTAACCTTTACCTTTTACAAAAATCACCGACAAATCTTGAGCAACAGGTGCTTTCCTCGTGGGAGACGACAAAAGCTATAGAAGTTATGATCAGGGAAAGCCGCTGCTCAGACTTCATCACTGCCGAGTCGGTTGTCTCTTTTACAATTGTGCTACGTAGGAGAGGAAAACCCCGCCCATTAACCAGAGGTGCTAGCCGCACCATTCGGTGTGGAAAACCACCCTTATGCTTTGGATCGCATCTGAATCGGGATACTGCCTGGCAGTAATTTGCCTCTACAATCTAGCAAACCCCAGGGGTCTTGTGAAACTTCGCTAAACCTACAATCAATATTAGATATATTAAAATGTCTTAATAAAAATCTGCAACTTAGGATATTGGGAATTGGGAATTGGGAAGAGGGGACAAGGATAATTGGGGACAAGGAGAAAGAAAGATTTGTTGTAAGTTCTCACTCAAGTCACCTTGTCCCCTTTTTACCCATTACCCATTACCCATTACCCAATCCCTAATCTATCGCCTCATAATCAACCTGTGCGGTACTTTCTTCGTCAAAATCAAAGTTGAATTGTGGTATTAGTGTACCGTTCATTGGTGAGTCTACTTCTGGGGTAAAGAGACTAGCTGAAGCCTCCTCAATCTCATCTGTTTGGCTGTTAGCTCGGTTATAGACATCAGCACCAATTGCAAACAGTGTTTGTTGGAAGTCGTCTAAGCGCTGCTTAAACTCCACAGTCGAGATACCGGAGTCAATCATTGCAGCTTGGAGTTGTAAAGCTTTTTCACTAGCCAAAGTCTTCATCTGCTCGCCGATAAAGTTGCTATTATCCTTAATCGTAGATTCGTAACTGAACAACAGATTATCTGCTTGGTTTTTGAGTTCAACCAGTTCTTTACGTCTTCTATCTTCTTCAGAAAATAGTTCGGCCTCTTGGCGCATCCGTTCAACTTCGTTAGTACTCAAGCCACCTGTATTGGTAATCCTGATACTCTGTTCTCTACCTGTGCCTTTGTCTTGGGCAGAAACCTTCAGGATGCCGTTGACATCAATTTCAAAAGATACTTCAATTTGTGGCACACCACGGGGCGATGGGGGAATTCCTGCTAGCAGAAACTTGCCAAGACTCTTGTTATCCCGTGACATTGCCCGTTCACCTTGGAGAATATGAATTTCTACCGAGGTTTGCCCATCAACTGCTGTGGAAAAAATTTGTGACTTACTAGTAGGAATTGTGGTGTTGCGTTCAATAATTTTGGTGAATACTTCACCCAAGGTTTCAATTCCCAGAGACAGGGGGGTAACATCCAACAATAAAAGATTATCGACTTCCCCACCCAAGACCCCTGCTTGGATAGCTGCTCCCAATGCTACCGCTTCGTCAGGGTTGATAGAGCGATCGGGAGCTTTGCCATTGAAAAACTTAATTAGCGCGTTTTGGACTGCGGGAATTCGGGTAGAACCACCTACTAAAATAATCCGATCTATGGCTGATGGTTTGAGATCCGCATCTTTGAGTGCTTGGATCATCGGTTCGATGGTGGCTTCAATTAATTGTCCTGCAAGCTCTTCAAATTTAGAGCGGCTGAGTTCCATTTCCAGATGCTTTGGACCAGTTTCATCAGATGTGATAAACGGCAGGTTAATGGAGGTATTAACCATGCTGGAGAGTTCAATTTTCGCCTTTTCTGCTGCTTCCCGTAGGCGTTGCAGTGCCATCTTATCTTGGGAAAGATTGATTTTTTCGTCTTGCTGAAAGCGTTCCATCAGCCAAAGCACGATCGCATTATCAAAGTCGTCTCCACCTAAGTGGTTGTTACCACAAGTCGCCTTAACTTCAAAAACGCCATCCCCAAGTTGCAGGATCGATACGTCAAAAGTACCGCCTCCTAAGTCGAATACTAAAATTAGCTGCTCTTGGTCTTGCTTTTCCAATCCGAAAGCTAAAGCCGCAGCTGTTGGTTCATTGATGATTCGCAGAACTTCTAATCCTGCAATTGTGCCTGCATCTTTAGTAGCTTGTCTTTGAGCATCTGTAAAATATGCAGGTACGGTGATCACTGCCTGAGTGACTTCTTCACCCAAGAAGTTTTCCGCATCCTGCTTAAGCTTTTGCAGGATCATGGCGGATAGTTCTTGTGGTGTATAATTTTTTGAGCGGATTTGGACATCAACGGTATCGTCTCGACCTTTGACACAGTTGTAGGGGACGCGATCGCGTTCTATATCAGTCTCTTCCCAACGCCGCCCGATGAATCGTTTAATACTGTAAATTGTGTTTTCGGCATTGGTTACGGCTTGACGCTTTGCCAATTGACCAACCAAGCGATCGCCACTCTTGCCAAATCCCACAATACTTGGAGTAGTTCGTCCACCTTCAGAATTGGAGATCACCAGTGGTTGACCGCCCTCCAAAACTGCGACGCAACTATTAGTAGTGCCTAAGTCGATTCCAATAACTTTTCCCATATTCGCCAGTATTTTTACTGAGTCTTCCTGCTGTAATATGTCGCGGACTAACTTTTTAGCTCCGAACTAAGGCTAGCGGATAACGTCTGTGGAACCCATTTTGCTGTTAGCAAGAGGAAGTTGAAACACAGAAAGTTATCCAAAGCCTTGTCCAAGTTTTAGGTACGCGATGCTCGTCCTTGCTAGAACCCAGGCACTTTTGGTCAGCGAGACGAGCGACTACAGCTTAACTGAAGGCTTGACTCGACTGATCTTCCTCCGTAGAAGGTGTATCTTCCTTTGGAGCAGCTACTTTGACCATTGCATGGCGTAGCACACGTTCGCCCAAGTAATATCCGCGCACTAACTCTTCTAACACTGTTCCTTCAGGATGTTCATCCGTAGGTTCCCGCATTACTGCTTCGTGCAGGTTAGGATCAAATTCTTGACCTTCAGGACGCATTGGTGACACACCCAACCGCTTCAGGCTATCTACTAATTGTTTGTAAACGCCTTGGTAGCTTTTGTGCATGGTCATTTCGCCATCAGATTGAGGTTTGAGGTGCGATCGCGCCCGCTCAAAATTATCAACCACTGGCAGCAATTCTAGAATCGTGTTCCGCTTCATCTGCGTCTCTAGCTCTTCTTTTTCTTTGCTAGTGCGTTTCCGATAATTCTCAAAATCAGCAGCAATCCGCATATATTGAGTACTACGCTCTTCTAGCTGCGTTTTGAGAGACTCAATTTGTTGAGTGAGTTCTGCCAAAGCTGCCGTTTCCACTCCAGTGTTCTCGGTTGCAGCAACACCAGTTTCTGGATTGAAAGTAGCTGCATCTCCCGATACATTAGTTTGGGCTGACACTTGCTCTGTCACCTCGCTATCAGATTCATTGAAATTAATTTGGGCTGGGAAGTCACTCTTCATTGCTTGCTTTACCTCTGTTGGTTCACCCAATTGCTGGCTAGTATTGTTTATCTGTTTATTTTCATCCATCATTGTCCACTCATTCCAGATGCTTGCTATTTATGGCAGTGTATCTCCATTGTTTGCAACCGTCGTCATCCACGACTTGCAACTGAGGCTGATTTTTTTGCCGACAAGTTTCTGGAAGTGATATAACCATTTTCTTATTGTGACAAATGGTGAACACGTTCGCGTAGGCACTATTAAGGCGGGAACCCGAACGAGTAGTCTACCTCTAGGAGTAAGTAATTTGGAAGAGTGGCAGAAAGCAGTATCTTTAATTTTGTTAGCGCAGCATTAGTTAGCGCGCATACTCTATAAGAGTTGCAAGCTACGCTTTTAGCGTCTCGTAGAAAGCGTCATTTTGAACTCCGAGCGTACTCCTTTGGTAAAGCAAGCGACTTAACTCAGGACTTTTTTGGGAAATGAGAATTCTATCTCACAGGCTGGGAATACTTTAAGCAGAGGTTCCCCTACTCATTCGCTCATTTATGACTTACTCGTCACCACAACGGCGCAGTACCGCTCTAACTACCAGAACAGAGTTTTCGCCCTTTGGCAACAAGCTAGTGCAATCTGGCTATGTCAATACCGAACAGATGAGGCAGGCATTAATTGAAAGCCGCAAATCTGGCCGACCCTTAACGGAAGTACTAGAGTCAATTACTGGGCAACAACTATCACCTGAGTTGCTCAGGCAATACAAAAAACAGCAGCTATTTGAACTTAAAATACTATACGGTGTTGAATTCCTCGATCCGGAAGTCAACTCCATTGGCAACACGATGATGGGGAACCTGATTGAAACCCTCATCCCAGTGGATATCTGCCGTCGCCATCGTTTAGTACCACTATCGAAACACGAAGACCAAACCCCGCCCTCAGTTTTAGTGGCGATGGTCGCTCCAGATAATCTAGAAGCTTCCGATGACCTGAACCGCATCTTGCGTCCCCAAGGGCTAGCATTACAGCGTATGGTGATCACACAGGAAGACTACCAGCAGCTAATCAACCAATATCTGGATGAAATGGCTGTTCGGCAAAAACACCTGGAACAAGAAAAGTTTACAGATATTAATCAGGATTTAGAAAACCTCGGAAATCTTGATCTTGCAGATGCTCCTGAAGAAATGGAGGCTGATTTAGGAGCAGCGATGAAGGGTGCAGAGGATGCCCCAGTCATTAACCTAGTCAACAGAATTCTGGCTAAAGCTTTGCATGAGGGCGTTTCTGACATTCACATCGAACCACAAGAAGAAAACTTACGCATTCGCTTTCGGAAGGATGGGGTACTGAAGGAAGCTTTCGATCCCCTACCGAAAAAAATTATCCCGGCGGTGACAGCCCGATTTAAAATCATCTCAAATCTAGACATTGCTGAACGCCGTATGCCCCAAGATGGACGTATCCGGCGGATGTTTGAGGGACGTAAGGTTGACTTCCGGGTGAATACCTTGCCCAGCCGCTACGGGGAAAAGGTGGTACTGCGGATTTTGGATAACTCCTCCACCCAACTGGGATTAGATAAGTTAATTACCGATCCAGAGACTTTACATATTGTTCAGGATATGGTTAGCCGTCCCTTTGGGCTAATTTTGGTAACTGGGCCAACTGGTTCCGGGAAAACAACCTCGTTGTATTCTGCACTCTCAGAAAAGAATGATCCCGGAATTAATATCAGTACTGTGGAAGACCCAATTGAGTACAGTCTTCCAGGGATTACTCAAGTACAGGTAATTCGGGAAAAGGGGCTGGATTTTGCTACTGCTCTGCGGGCTTTCTTGCGGCAAGATCCAGACGTGCTACTGGTGGGTGAAACGCGGGATAAGGAAACGGCAAAAACAGCAATTGAGGCTGCCTTGACCGGTCACTTGGTATTAACTACTTTACATACCAATGATGCCCCAGGAGCGATCGCTCGTTTGGGAGAAATGGGAATTGAGCCTTTCATGGTTTCTAGTTCGCTAATTGGCGTTCTAGCTCAACGTTTGGTGCGGCGTGTATGTTCTGAATGTCGTATTCCCTACACTCCTACAACCGAGGAACTGGCTCGTTATGGTCTATCAGCTTCTTCTGATGTCGGAGTCACCTTCTATAAGGCTAACACCTTGACATTAGATGGGATCGCTGAAGCCAAAACCAAAAATCAGCTTTGCTCAAAATGTAATGGTGTCGGCTACAAAGGGCGTTGTGGTGTTTATGAAGTCATGCGAGTCACCGAAAACTTGCAAACTCTCATCAACGAAGATGCACCCACAGAACGCATCAAGGAGGTGGCAATAGAAGAGGGTATGAAAACCTTGCTGGCTTATAGTTTGGACTTAGTGCGCGAGGGTTCCACCACTCTAGAAGAAGTAGAACGAGTGACATTTACTGATACTGGTTTGGAAGCAGAGTTAAAAGCCAAACGCAAGACTGGCCTTACCTGCCGCAGTTGTGATGCCACATTGAAACAAGAATGGCTGGATTGTCCTTACTGTATGACATCTCGATTTTGAGACTAGTCATTAGTCATTGGTTATTAGTCATTAGTTGATGCTTCGTAACTTTAAACAAATGACAAAAGACAAATGACAAAGGACAAACAATAAACATTAAAAGGAAGCAGAACTATGGAAATGATGATTGAAGACTTGATGGAACAGTTGATTGAACTGGGTGGCTCGGATATGCATTTATCCGCAGGTTTGCCTCCCTACTTCCGCATCAGTGGCAAACTCACTCCCATCGGTGAGCATGTATTGACAGCCGATCAATGTCAAAGGCTGATTTTTAGTATGCTCAACAACACCCAGCGTAAAACCTTAGAGCAGACCTGGGAATTAGATTGTTCTTATGGTGTTAAGGGTTTGGCTCGCTTTCGGGTGAATGTTTATAAAGAACGTGGTGCTTATGCCGCTTGTTTACGGGCATTAAGTTCTAAGATTCCTAACTTTGAAAAATTAGGTCTGCCAGATATAGTGCGGGAAATGTGCGATAAGCCCAGAGGACTTATTCTAGTGACAGGCCCTACAGGTTCCGGCAAGACAACTACCCTAGCGGCAATGATTGACTTGATCAACCGCACCAAGGCAGAGCATATTTTAACGGTGGAAGACCCAATTGAATTTGTCTACGAACCAATTAAAAGCTTGGTTCACCAACGACAACTGGGTGAAGATACTAAGAGCTTTGCTAACGCTTTGAAAGCAGCTTTGCGGGAAGATCCAGATATTATTCTGGTGGGAGAAATGCGCGATTTGGAAACGATTTCTTTGGCGATTTCCGCAGCAGAAACAGGACACTTGGTATTTGGTACTCTCCACACCAGTTCCGCCGCCCAAACTGTTGATCGGATTATTGACGTTTTCCCTCATGAAAGACAAACGCAGGTGCGGGTGCAGTTATCTAACTCATTAGTAGGAGTATTTAGCCAGACTTTGGTATCCAAGAAAAACCCTAAACCTGGTGAATATGGTCGGGTGATGGCTCAAGAAATTCTGATAGTCACTCCCGCTATTTCTAACCTGATTCGAGAAGGCAAAACATCTCAAATTTACTCAGCTATTCAAACTGGTGGCAAATTGGGGATGCAAACTCTGGAGAAGGTTTTAGCCGATTTTTATAAATCAGGAACGATTTCCTTTGAAGCTGCGATGTCTAAAACTTCTAAGCCAGATGAAATCCAACGTCTCATCGGGAATTCTACACCGCAAGCAGGCGCAGGTGCAAAACCTGGTACAGCGGCCAAAGCCCATTAAAGGAATTAGGGAGATGAAGGAGATAACGGGAAAAGGGAACAAAGAGTAATAACTCCTAACTCCTAACTCCCCACTCCCCATGCCCAACGAATAACAACTATTTTGAATTTATTTATGCCAAACTTTGTTGCCCGTGTTCGGGATTCGCAAGGAAAATCTCGAACAGAAAAAATTGTTGCCGAATCCTTAGTACAAGCCCGTACTAATCTGAGAGATCAAGGTTTTGTAATCCAAGAACTCAAGCAATCTCAAGGATTTCAACCAGATATTGCCTTCAAAAAATTCCAGAATTCCTTAGTTAAGGTTTCTGTGAAAGACAAAGCAGTTTTTTCCCGTCAATTTGCCGTTTTGATGAATGCGGGAGTTGCGATCGTTAGAAGTTTAGGGGTACTTTCTGAACAGTGTAGTAATACTAAACTCAAACAAGCCCTAGTTGAGATTAGCACTGATGTTCAAAGTGGAATGAACCTTTCAGAGGCAATGCGGAAGCATCCTGACTGCTTTGATGGGTTATATGTGAGTATGATTCAAGCTGGTGAAGTGGGTGGTGTTCTAGATGAAGTATTGAATCGTTTAGCTAAGTTGTTAGAAGATGTTGCTCGTCTACAAAACCAAATTAAATCAGCATTATCTTACCCAAGTGTTGTGGGTTTTATAGCAGTTGCAATCTTTCTCGGTATGACCATTTTTCTTATTCCCATTTTTGCAAAGATTTTTACAGAAATCGGAATCTCATTACCACCTCTAACGCAATTTTTGATGGATGCTAGTAAATTTTTGAGAAGTCCGGGTGCTTTCGTACTTCTAGGCATTCTTATAGGAGCGAAAATTGCTTTTACACAATACGGTAAAACTCCTGTTGGCCGCATCACAATCGATCGTCTTTCCCTCAAAATGCCATTATTTGGTGACTTAATTCAAAAATCTTCAGTTGCCCGTTTTAGCCGGACTTTTGGTTCTTTGACTCGTTCAGGCGTACCAATTTTAACTTGCTTGGAAATTGTCAGAGATACATCAGGAAACCAAGTGATTGCCAATGCCATAGACGCAGCTCGGATGGAGATTCAACAGGGAGGTATGATTAGTCTTGCTTTACAAAAAGATGCCGTTTTTCCGGCTATGGCAATTCAGATGATTAGTATTGGAGAAGAAACTGGAGAACTAGATGCAATGTTGATGAAAGTTGCTGATTTCTATGAAGATGAAGTTGAGCAAGCAGTAAAAGCAATGACTAGTATTTTGGAACCAGTGATGATTGTAGTTTTAGGTGGGATGGTTGGAACTATTTTGCTAGCAATGTATTTGCCTATGTTCGCGGTCTTTGAAAAGCTGGGATAAGGGATTAA
>NZ_JADEXT010000028.1:0-99782 GCF_015206985.1 Nostoc sp. LEGE 12447
TACGGGTTTGAGGGCAGGGGGCAGGGGGCAGGGGAGCAGGGGGCAGGGGAGCAGGGGGACAAGGGGACAAGGGGACAAGGGGACAAGGGGACAAGGGGACAAGGGGACAAGGGGCAGGAGATAGTAACTCTTTGTATCTGGTTTTAAGTTCTGTATTTTGTACCCTACTTAAAAAGCAAACTGGTTTATATGTTTTTAGGAGTTACGCATTCACAGGAAAGACCAAATATAGATTATTTGAAAAACTACATCTGTCTTAGGGGCAATTGATATAGATGTCAAAGTGGCTTAAAGCAGGTTGTTTCCCTACAATGCGAGTCTTCACTCCTACAGTTGTACTGAGTCTATCGCTTTTTTGTGGTTTATTGGGGTCTTGACACTGCCTATTCTTCCTGTTAATGTTAGCTTAAATAGGTATATTTATTAAGTTTTCCAGCAAAAGCTCCGCAAATGCTTAAAACAAGTTCCTACTTTTATTTTTGGTCTAAGGTGGTTCACCGGGAGTGAATGTAGTTTCCTAATGGAAACCGCCCGGTGAACCGCAGAGCAAACTCTGCGGTTTTTGTTGTTTTAAGGAGAATTTCATCTTCATGACTTATTTAAGTAGCTGGTTTTATGGCTTTTACTTTTGGCCCAGATTAAATTCCGGGTAAGTAGCGTCATGTCGATGAATCAGAACGCGCCCGGAACTTTTCAAAGGTTCCGGGCTTTTTTGTTATCACTGGGGACTGGAAAACAACTCTTACCTTAATACCTAATACTCAATCCATAACTTTTCAGGAGAATGAAACCATGATTAATGCTAAACTTGCTGCACAATCTCATCCGAATCACCAGACAATCGTTAAAATCTCAGAAAAAGTCGCTTTCGGAGGCGAAGAACTGGTAATTATCGGCGGGCCCTGTACCGTTGAAAGCTTAGAACAAATGGAGATTGTCGCCCAAAAGCTATCTACTGCATCGATACAGGGGTTGCGTGGCGGTGTCTACAAACCTCGCACATCTCCCTACGCTTTCCAGGGTATGGGTGAGGAAGGATTGAGGATTTTGGCAAGGGTGCGATCGCATTACAATATGCCAGTTGTCACTGAGGTGATGTCAATTTCCCAAATTGAAGTAGTCGCCGCCCACGCTGATATGCTTCAAGTTGGTAGTCGTAATATGCAAAACTTCGACTTGCTCAAAGCTTTGGGACAAGCTGGTAAACCAATACTCCTCAAACGTGGTTTAGCAGCGACTATTGAAGAATTCGTCATGGCTGCTGAATATATTCTTAGCCACGGGAATCCTGATGTGGTGTTGTGCGAACGCGGTATCCGCAGCTTCGATGATTACACCCGCAATGTCCTAGATTTAGCAGCAGTGGCAGCACTCAAGCAAATAACTCATCTGCCTGTGATTGTAGATCCTTCCCATGCTGTTGGTAAACGGGAACTGGTAGCACCTGTGGCTAGGGCTGCGATCGCTTGCGGTGCAGATGGATTAATTATTGAATGTCACCCAGAACCAGAAAAATCTGTTTCTGATGCCCGTCAAGCACTCTCTTTAGAAGATATGGTGCGTTTAGTTCATAGTTTAAAGCCTGTGGCAACAGCCGTTGGGCGCAATATATCATCAAATGTCGGGGCGGGTTTATCACCTGCCCCGATTTTTTGTGCTGCTTGAATCTCAGTTGAGGGCGGGCGATCGCTTAAATGTCTAATTCCAAATATTTATTTTGGCTGAATGACAAACTGCAATCGCCTTCGTAAAATAAGTTTGTTGCTTAGTTACGCACAAGTTAGGGAATAACTTAGAGGCATTAGCGAGCGGTAGCGACGTTCGCGTAGCGTCTCGCAGAGAAGGAGCGTCAGCCGCTTGCCGCAGGCTACCGCAAAGGTGCAAAGGAATGAGAATTTGATAAATATTTTGCGTAAGTTCTCATATAAATAAAGTCACAAAAAAGTCACACAAGTTTAACAACAATTTATTTCCAAAAGGGGTAGGCTAAAACAGCAATTATTAGTACACTAATGTTTAGCTTGACTAACATTCTGCTTATCTAATTAGAATTAATCGCAACCAACCATTTTGCAAAAAAAAATGCGATGTCTAACGACAAGCTAGTACGTGTATGTGCTTCCCCTTTCCCCAAATTGTTAATATGCGCCGTTTAGTTTCTATTCAGACAATAAAGCCTCCGTCCTTGGCTGCTCAAACTATTCCTAGCTTTTATAACGTTATTCAAAGAGGACGATTTTCATTACTTGTATTAGGTCTAACTTACTTATGTGCTGCCTGTAATGCTTCCGAAGCCCAATCAAGTGGAAAAGAAGCAGGAAAAAAGCGAGCCGTGCCAGTGGTGGTTGCCATTGCGACTCAAAAAACTATTCCAGTACAGTTATCGGCTACGGGGACAGTTGAAGCATATTCTACGGTATCTGTCAAATCTCAAGTTGGTGGGCAACTGACTGGAGTCTATTTTCAGCAAGGACAGAACGTTAAGAAAGGAGACTTGTTATTTAAAATTGATTCTCGCCCTCTACAAGCCGCGCTGATGCAAGCTAATGCTGCTAAGGCTAAAGATTTGGCTCAGGTGAAACAGGCACAGGCTAATGTGCTAAAAGCGATCGCTCAAGTGAACCAGGCAAAAGCGAATGTCGTAAAGGATAAGTCCCAGGCAACAAATGCAAATGTGCAGGCTCAACGTTATGCTAGTTTGCTCAAGCAAGGGGCTATCAGTAAAGAACAGTCAGAACAGTATCAGACTACTGCTGCTGCTCAACAGGCAACAGTGCAAGCAGATCAAGAGGGAGTAGCAAATGCTCAGGCTGCGATCGCAGCAGCCCAAGCAGATGTACAAAATGCTCAGGCAGTGGTAGTGGCAGATGAAGCTGCGATCGATAATGCTAAAGTTCAGCTTTCCTATACTTCCATATACTCACCAATTGCTGGACGCACGGGTAGTCTGAAGCTAAATCAAGGCAACTTGGTAGAGGCGAATGCCACCGATCCGCTCATTACAATCAGTCAAATTCACCCGATTTACGTCAACTTTTCCATTGCCCAGCGATTGCTGCCAGATATCAAAAAATACAGTGCTAATAACGGTAAGTTAGAAGTCGATGCTTTACCTCCTAAAGATGCAGGGCGACCAGTCCGGGGCGAACTTACCTTTGTCGATAGTGGAGTCAATACCCAAACAGGCACAATTCAACTTAAGGGTACTTTTGCTAACGCTGACGATCGCCTGTTTCCGGGACAGTTTGTTAATGTAGTCCTCAAACTGAGCGAAGAACCAAATGCCATTACTGTTCCTTCTCAGGCGGTACAGAGTGGGCAAAAGGGACAATTTGTGTATATAATCAAACCCGACAAAACAGCAGAAATGCGGTCAATTACCGTCGGCGACACCGTTGAGAACGAAACGGTAATTAAGCAAGGCTTGAAACCGGGTGAACAAGTAGTTATTGATGGACAATTCAACCTAGTGCCTGGTGCCACAGTCCAAGTGAAACCGGAGGTAGGAAGCAGGGGAGCAGGGGAGCAGGGAGGCGGAAAGGCAGAGGGGCAGAGGTGATGGAAAACAATGACAAATGACCAATGACAAATGACTCATTATTAAGATGAACATTTCTGAGCTATTTATCCGGCGACCAATCATGACAACTCTGGTTATGGTTGGCATTTTGATATTTGGGCTGATCAGTTACCAACAGCTACCTGTTAGCGACTTACCCAATGTAGATTATCCAACACTCCAGGTAACAGCTAATCTGCCCGGAGCTAGTCCAGAAACGATGGCTGCCTCAGTCGCAACTCCTTTAGAGCAGCAGTTTTCGAGCATCGCGGGATTGAGTTCGATGAACTCTACCAGTTCTTTGGGTACTACACAACTGACGCTGCAATTTGACCTGAATCGGGATATTGACGGTGCAGCCCAAGATGTCCAGTCTGCGATCGCTAAGGGAGCAAAGCAGTTACCGACAAATATGCCTAATCCGCCATCTTACCGAAAGGTAAATCCGGCAGATCAGCCAGTCCTTTACATCTCCCTCAATTCGTCTATTCTGCCCCTCTCAACTGTAGATAAGTACGCTGAAACATTGCTGGCACAACGCCTGTCAATGGTGGATGGAGTGGCACAAGTGCAGGTGTTTGGTTCCCAAAAGTACGCAGTACGAATTCAGCTTGACCCGGAAGCGCTGAGTGTCAAAGGCATAGGAATTGATGAAGTAGCAACTGCGATCGCTAATGGAAATGTCAATCTGCCTACGGGGACACTTTACGGTAAGCAGCAAAATTCTACCATCCAAGCAAACGGTCAACTCAACGATGCGGCCAGCTATCGCTCCCTAAGTGTGGCTTATCAGAACGGCGCACCAGTGCAGCTAGGAGAACTAGGTCAAGTTCTGGACAGCGTGGAAAATGACAAGATTGCGAGTTGGTATTTTCCTGTCAAGAAAGAGAGTAAGGGAGCAGGGGAGCAGGGGAGCAGGGGAGCAGGGGAGCAGAGGAGCAGGGGAGCAGAGGAGCAGGGGAGTAGGGGAGCAGAGGAGCAGGGGAGTAGGGGAGCAGGGGAGAAATTCCCAATCCAAAATTCTGGTGTGCGGGCGATCGTTTTGGCAATTCAGCGCCAACCGGGAACTAATACTGTTCAAGTAGTGGATGCAATCAAGAAACTGTTACCTACCTTTCGGACACAGATTCCGGCGGCTGTGAACATGGATATTCTCTACGATCGCTCCCAATCAATTCGGGAGTCAGTGGATGATGTACAATTCACGCTGTTGCTCACCATCGCTCTGGTGGTGCTGGTAATCTTTCTATTTCTTCGCAATATCTCTGCTACTGTTATTCCCAGTTTGGCAGTACCGCTTTCGATAGTAGCGACTTTTGGAGTCATGGTACTACTGGGTTTCTCACTCGATAACCTATCACTGATGGCGTTGACCCTTTCAGTAGGTTTCGTGGTAGACGATGCCGTAGTCATGCTGGAGAATATTGTCCGCCACATGGAAATGGGCGAAAGCCGGATGGAAGCAGCCCTAAATGGTTCTAGAGAGATTGGTTTCACAATCTTATCTATGACCATCTCTCTGGTAGCAGTATTCATCCCGATCCTTTTCATGGAAGGCATTCTGGGGCGACTGTTTCGGGAGTTTGCCGTTACCATTAGCGTTGCAATTTTGGTATCTGGCGTAATTTCCCTCAGCTTGACACCAATGCTGTGTTCCAGATTTTTGAGTCCACCTCATCATGAGCAGGAGAGTGAGGGGGATGAGGAGCAGGAAAGCAGGGGAGCAGGGGAGCAGGGGAGCAGGGGAGATGAGGAGCAGGGGAGAGAGGGAGAAATTCTTAACTCCGAGTCCCCACCCCCTAGTCTCAAGTCCCGAATCAAAAACTTTAACCGTCGTCTCTACAACTTTTCGGAAAACGTTTTTAATGTGATATTGGGCGGATACGATTGGAGTTTGAGAAAATCACTCAAGTATCACCGCACAACAATGGTGATTTCGGGAGCGATTCTTGTAGCGACAGTGTATCTATTTATAATTGTGCCTAAAGGGTTTGTTCCCAACGCAGATGTTGGACAAATTACGGCAACAACTCAGGCATCAGAGGATATATCCTTTGATGAAATGGTAAAACATCAACAAGCTGTAGCTGCGATCGCTTATCGCGATCCTAATGTTGATTCCATCAACTCCAGTGTCGGAGCTGGTGGCCCAAATGCTTCCGCCAACGCGGGACGGCTTTTAATTGAACTCAAGCCCCGCCATGAGCGCCGTCTCAGTGCTGATGAAGTTGTCCAGGAACTCCGACCGAAATTGTCAGTTGTACCTGGAATTAAGGTTTTCTTGCAAAATCCCCCAGCTATTAATGTGGGTGGACAACAGACAAAAGCACAGTATCAATTTACTCTGCAAACTCCCAATATCCAGGAACTTTACCAGTACGCTCCAGCTTTAGAAGAGAAATTGCGATCGCTCTCAGATTTACAAGATGTTAACAGCGATTTGCAAATCAAGAATCCGCAAGTAAAAGTAGACATCAACCGCGACCACGCTTCAGCTCTAGGTTTGACCGCTAATCAAATCGAAACTGCTCTGAGTAATGCTTATGGTACTCGCCAAGTTTCTACCATCTACGCCCCCGATAGCCAATACCAAGTAATTATGGGCGTGGAACCAAAATATCAACAAAATGCCAACGCCTTAGATTTACTCTCAGTTCGTGCCCCTAGTGGACAACTTGTGCCTCTCAACGCCATAGCAACCTTGAGCAAAGATGTAGGTCCCTTAACTATCAACCACAAAGGGCAGCTTGCTTCTGTCACCTTCTCCTTTAACCTCAAGCCAGGGGTATCACTAGGTAACGTCACTGGGAAAATTGAGGAACTTGCCCGTCAAACACTCCCACCTACTATTAGTACAGGTTTCCAAGGTTCAGCGCAGGCATTCCAATCTTCGATTCAGGGTTTAGGATTGCTACTGCTAGTTGCCATCTTGGTGATTTATATCGTCTTGGGGATTCTCTACGAGAACTTCATTCACCCGCTAACTATCCTTTCTAGCTTACCTTCTGCTGGATTTGGGGCAATACTGACCCTGTTGCTGTTTCAAGTTGACTTGAATATTTACGCCTTCGTCGGCATCATTCTGCTAGTTGGCATTGTGAAGAAAAATGGGATTATGATGGTTGACTTTGCGATCGTTGCCCGTCACAACGGCAAAACCCCTTATGATGCTATCTATGAAGCCTGCTTGGTGAGATTCCGTCCAATTATGATGACGACAATGGCAGCACTCATGGGAACTTTACCAATTGCCCTCGGTTTAGGAGCCGGAGCAGATACACGTCGTCCCCTTGGTTTAGCAGTAGTTGGGGGGTTGGTGTTCTCGCAGTTCCTCACACTTTATTTAACACCCGTTTTCTACACCTACATGGAGTCTTGGCAAACCAAGATGAAAAAACGTAGTTGGCGCAAACAGCCAATTTGACACTCACCCGACTGAACAAATAACGCTTGGTTGATTTGTTCTTTTTAATCACTAACTCTTGACTCCCTTCATTTTAGAGGGGAGTTTTTTACATATCATATTTATTTTTGCTAGTTCACTTTGATTAACTTTCCCATAATTGCGATCGCAAATCCACAGCCTCCAAACATCAAAGAGCCGTAGTGTGGCACTTGAGATTGAAGGAAGTAGAATATTCCGTACAAGAGTTAGGTTAATTAGTATCAAAGGTGGATTCATCCAGTTCAAATACTCGTTGACGGAGATCAAAGGTGGATTCATCCAGTTCAAATACTCGTTGACGGAGATCAAAGGTGGATTCATCCAGTTCAAATACTCGTCAACGGAGATCAAAGGTGGATTCATCCAGTTCAAACACTCGTCAACGGAGATCAAAGGTGGATTCATCCAGTTCAAACACTCGTCAACGGAGATCAAAGGTGGATTCATCCAGTTCAAACACTCGTTAACGGAGATAAAAGGTGGATTCATCTAGTTCAAACACTCGTTGACGGAGTTCAAAGGCTTAACAAGCCTTAGAATTGCAATACGCTTAAAATAAGTTTTTTCTCCCCCTGCCTCCTTCACGCTCACAGTTTTGCTTAGAGGAATAAAGCCATGACTCAAGCCTTACGCAAACTAGTTACATTCGATGAATTTGTTGCTCAGTACCCAGACAACCCACAAAGACGTTATGAACTCCATGATGGAGTAATTGTTGAGATGGCACAACCAACAGGCGACCATGAAGAGGTTACAGGATTTTTAGCCACAAAAATCACTTTAGAATATAGTCGTTTAAATCTTCCTTATTTCATCCCAAAAACAGTATTCGTCAAACCACTTGAAAACGAATCAGCTTATTCACCAGATGTCCTTATCCTAAATCAGCCTAATTTAATAAATGAACCTCTATGGAAAAAAACATCTACTGTAAGCCAAGCTGTATCCATTCCTCTAGTGGTGGAGGTAGTGAGTACTAATTGGCGTGATGATTACCACAAAAAATATGCTGACTATGAACAAATGGGAATTCCTGAATACTGGATTGTGGACTATGCCGCCTTGGGTGGTCGGGAATTTATTGGCAAACCAAAACAACCTACTATTTTGGTTTGCTGTTTAGAAGAAGGTGAGTATCTAATTAATAAATTTCGAGGTAATGACCGTATCCAATCACCAACTTTCCCAGAGTTGAATTTAACCGCAGAACAAATTTTTCGCGCTGGTATAGTCAGCTAAATTCACAGTGTCTATTAAAATTAGATCGGAATTCAGGAGTCAAGAGTCAGAATTGAGAAGTTAGAAGGCAACCCACCCACAACTATTCACGCCGACCTACTTAAAAAAATTATGTCTGACGCAATTATTCAATCTGAATTATTGGATAACAAAGCTGATAAAGAGCAAAACTTCTGTCAGATTCTCAGTGTACAGGAGTTAAGTGTTCTAAACGATCGCTCCAACTCCAAAGGGCTAATTCAACTGGCTTTGCACCTCACAGTCATGATTTGCAGTGGCTACCTGTGGGGAACAAACTTTGGCAATTGGTCACTGGCTATACCAGCACTGGTAATCTATGGCTTCAGTCTGGCTTCCATGTTTGCACCGATGCACGAATGCGTTCACAGAACGGCTTTCGCTAACAATCGATTAAATGATGCTGTAGCTTGGTTTTCCGGCTTGCTCTCATTTTACAACAGCACATTCTTTCGTCGTTATCATAAATGGCATCATCGCTACACTCGCGTTCCTGACAAAGATCCCGAACTAACCGATCTCAAACCGAGTAATCTGGGTAAATACTTGTTGATAATTAGCGGTTTCCCGTGGTGGCGGGGTAAATTGAGCGGGCATTTTCAGGTGGCGACTGGTCAATTTGACGATTTTCCATTTGTGCCAGAAGCCGCACGAGCCGAAGTTATTCGCTCTACTCGATGGCAATTAGGTGTTTATATAAGTGCGATCGCAATCTCAATTCTATTTGGTCAGCCTTGGTTTTTCCTGTATTGGCTGCTACCCCTGCTTATCGGTCAGCCGATTCTCCGTTTCATTCTGCTAGCAGAACATACAGGTTGCACTCTTGACGCTAATCTGCTCACAAATACGCGCACAACCTTAACCCTTTGGCCTGTCCGATTTTTCATGTGGAATATGCCATTTCATGCGGAACATCATTTGTACGCATCAATTCCCTTTCACGCTCTACCAGAAGCACATCAGCAATTGAGCCAACACTTTACCCACATTGAACCTGGCTATGTGAAAGTCAACTGGGATATCATAACTAATTCGTAATGGGCTACGCCCCGCTTCGCTAACGTAATTCGTAATTGGGCATTACTTACTTCTCTTTGTCGCCCATTTCCCATTTCCCATTTCCCATTTCCCATTCCCCACTCCCCATTCCCCATTCCCCATTTCCCATTCCCCATTCCCCATTCCCCACTCCCCATTTCCCATTCCCCATTCCCTTTGATTTTAATTTGCTCTAGACTCGACCTTAACGCACCTTTGTCAGATCATGAAGAATGATTAATAAAAACGAGTATAGACAAATATGATAAAAATGCTAGCTGAAAACTTGATGGGAATTGAGGCAAGATTACAAATTAATTGGGTTTGGCTAAATGCCGGCTTAGAGTTTGCTAGTTGGGGACTTTTTTCACTTTTGCTTGCTGAGGTCTTGAGAGACACCTACCATGCTTTGTGTCACCAAGTCAATTGGCTTGCTAAATGGCACAACAAGCACCATAGCGCCTATCGCCGCGATTTATCGATAGTTTCCATGAAAATTTACCAAGAATCGCAACTCTATCACGACATTTTAGAATCGAGTCTACTGCTGGTGGTGTTGGTAGCCGTTGCCTTAATTGTCCAACAATTGGGGTTATGGCTGGGAGTAGCTTATGGTTCCACCTTCTTGTATGGTGCATCTGTGCGGTATTTCCAGGGAAAAATTGATACAGACTACAACCACTTACCCGGCCCTTTAGAGACAATTCCATCCATTTGGTGGGTGAATCGGTCTTACCATTGGCGGCATCATTTTGATGATGTCAACGCTTACTACAGTGGTGTCTTTCCTTTAGTTGATAAAATCCTGGGCACAGGACTGTCTCTCAAGGGGAAAACCATCGCTTTAACCGGAGCATCAGGAGCGTTAGGGCAAGCATTGGCAGCTGAACTTGTAAAGAACAATGCTAAAGTCGTGGCATTAACCACTAATCCAGAAAAATTAGTAGAGCAAGTTGGGGTGAAAGTGGTTCCTTGGCAGTTGGGTAATGAAGCCGAACTGAGGAATAGTTTAGAGAAAGTAGATATTTTAATTATCAACCACGGAATCAATGTCTACGCCAGCCGCACATCAGAGGCTATCAACTCTTCTTATGAGGTGAATACCTTTTCAGCATTGCGGTTGATGGATATATTTTCGACAACTGTAACCGGGCCACAAGCAAAAGCAACCAAGGAAATCTGGGTAAACACTTCTGAGGCTGAGGTTTCTCCAGCACTGAGTCCGCTTTATGAACTCAGCAAGCGATCGCTAGGTGATATTGTTACCCTAAAGCGTTTAGATGGGGATTGTGTAATTCGCAAGTTAATTCTTGGCCCGTTCAAGAGTCAACTTAATCCCTATGGTGTTATGTCTGCACAGCAAGTTGCTCGTGCCATCTTATTTTTCGCGCGGCGAGACTTCCGAAATATTATTGTGGCAATAAATCCTCTTACCTATCTGCTGTTTCCCTTAAAAGAAACTAGTACGTCACTATACTATCGACTTTTTAGCCGAACAGCGAAAAGTTAACAGGACTTACGCAAACAATAGCCGAAACCCTTATTTTCAGGTAGGGGCAATTCATGAATTGCCCCCTGAGCGCGTGTAGTTTAGCTATACTAAAAATTAAGGAATTATTATAAAACTTATGACTAACCAAACAAATGCTCCTCCTGCTGTTGATTATGCGCCTCTGGAATTACAAGGTGAATTAATTTCTATGCAAGAATTAACGATTGAGGAATTATTAATTATTGGTCAAAGTCAAATCCCAGAAAGTCAACAAGAACTACATTTACAACTGCTAGAAAAAAATCAAAATAATCAATTAAGTGAATCAGATAGATTATTGTTGCGATCGCTCCGAGTAAGCGCTGATTATTTAATGTTGAAAAAAGCATACTCTTATGAGCTTTTAAAGTGGAAAGGTTATTCTCTTCCAAACTTTGAGCAATTAATAAATTAATTCCAGTGTCATCTATATCTAAATCTATTCGTCAACAAGTTGTTAATGAGTCTGATTACAGGTGTGAATATTGCCGCACATCTAGTCGTTTAATAGGTATGCCTTTAGTTATGGATCATATTTTGCCCAGTTCATTGGGGGGAAATGATGAACGAGAAAATCTAGCTGCTTGTTGTTATCGCTGTAATGAATTTAAAGGAGCAAAAATAACAGCTAATGATCCTGTAAGTAATGAATCTGTGTTTTTGTTTAATCCTCGTCAACAAAGATGGTTAGACCATTTTCAATGGGCAAATGGTGGTACTCATATTATTGGAATAACTGCTACTGGAAGAGCAACGGTTTTAGCTTTAAGATTAAACAATGAAGATATTGTACAAGCTAGGGCAATTTGGATTAGCTTAAGTTGGCATCCTCCTAAAATTTAAACAGATTCAAAACCAGTAAACTGCCCGACAGAAGGCGATCTAAAACCCAAAACAATATCTGTTTTTGGCACTCCTAACTCTACTAATTCATTAGCTATCTCTTCTTCAGTCAAATCACGCTGAATACAGATTTTGCCATCTTTAATATCTACATGAACAACACAACCATAAGCCCATTTCTCATCTTCCCATCCTACATAAACTACTAGTAAATTTTTACTTTTTCTATATTTTAATACTACTTATACTGAGTTATAAAAGTGCAAAATTTCCTCTTTCAGGTTTTCTGCATCTCTGCATGAGAAATATAAAATGGGTGTTGCTGAATTAGCATAAGAAATTGGTAAATTCAAAATCTGATAATACAGCGTGGCGTTAACCATAACTTTGCGTCTTCGCGCGAAACACAAAAAAAGGGATAAGCTTTTGGGCTTATCCCTAAAAAAATCAATTAATCAATGTATCAAGTTCCACTTGTCCAAGAATTGATGTACTCAATTTGATCAGCTGTTAGGCTATCAATCGTGATCCCAATAGCTTGCAACTTCAAACGAGCAATTTCTTGATCGACTTCAACAGGAATTGAGTGCAAACCAGGGGCTAACTTACCCTTATTCTTCACCAGGAATTCACAAGCCAAAGCTTGGTTTGCAAAACTCATATCCATTACCGCGCTGGGGTGTCCTTCAGCCGCAGCTAGGTTAATCAAGCGTCCTTGTCCGAGAACGACAACTGATTTACCATTTTTTAACTTGTACTCTTCGGTGAAAGGACGAACTTCCTTGATTTCCTTAGCTTGTGCAGCCAAGTATTTCAAATCAAGTTCCAAGTCAAAGTGACCGGAGTTACAAACGATCGCACCGTCTTTCATCACATCGAAGTGTTCACCGCGAACGACGTGCTTGTTACCAGTCACAGTGATAAAAATATCACCTTGGGGTGCAGCTTCAGCCATTGGCAGGACACGGAAGCCATCCATTACGGCTTCAATTGCCTTGATGGGGTCAATTTCGGTGACGATGACGTTAGCACCCATCCCACGGGCGCGGAGGGCTGTACCTTTACCACACCAGCCATAACCGACGACAACAATGTTTTTACCAGCCAACAAAATATTTGTGGCGCGGATAATGCCATCTAGGGTTGATTGCCCAGTACCATAGCGATTATCAAAGAAGTGCTTGGTGTCAGCATCGTTGACGTTGACGGCGGGGAAGGTGAGAACGCCTTCTCTAAACATGGCGCGTAACCGCACGATACCGGTGGTGGTTTCTTCGGTGCTACCAATCAAATCAGCAATTTGGTGTTGGCGTTGTTGTACCAAAGTTGCAACCACGTCGCTACCGTCATCAACAATGATGTTGGGGCGATGATCTAAAGCTATTTGGACGTGGCGGTTATAAGTTGCGTTATCTTCGCCTTTTTGAGCAAAGACAGGAATTTCGTGATCGACGACGAGACTAGCTGCTACGTCATCTTGCGTTGATAAAGGATTGCTAGCAATTAAAAGCGCGTCTGCACCACCGGCTTTCAGTGCGATCGCCAAATGTGCTGTTTCTGTTGTAATGTGGGCGCAAGCTACAAGGCGTAAACCAGTGAAGGGTTTCTCAATAGCAAAGCGATCACGAATTTGCTTCAAAACTGGCATTTCGCGTCCAGCCCATTCAATGCGCTGTCTACCCAAGGCAGCTAGGCCGAGGTCTTTAACCTCGTGCTTTAATCGGGGAGAAGTTGCGGTCATCAAAAGTTACCTCAAAAAATTAAAAAAGTTACGTAAATTTTACGCACTCTACTAGGTTATTGTACAACTTGCGATTTTTGCTTGAAATAAAGCAAATCACTAGTCAATAGTCTTCAGAACTAGCTTGACGTTTGATAACCCTAATGTCAACTTTATCCCCAGGTTCTTTCTTTTTGTTTTATCTTTGGTAAGAGTAAGACTCTTCTAAGCTTTGCTTGCTGATTCTAAGTACACTGTCATCTATCTAAAGATAGAGGGCAAACAAAAAACATCGAAATTTTATTATCTAAAGAGAAAATATCGACTTTAGATAAGTACATTTACTCAATGTAATTGCGGAGGATGGTTATAGAAGTAGTCAATAGTCAATTTTTTCAAGGAGGTGTTTGAGTGCGTTTTCAATTTTTGGCGTTGGCTTTGCCCGCCGTAGGCATCGCTAGTTCAATGGCCATAGCCTTTGTACCTATAGCAAAAGCCACAGCCCAGATTCCATTTTTACCTCAATTACAAGCTCCCAGTAGTGTCAGTAGTGATTCAAACGATCGGCTTGTCACAGGCTGGATTTATTTAGATGGTCGACGGTTATTTCAGATCGCAGCATCAAAAGCCAACTTTCCTGAGCGTTCAGAAGATATCCAAAAGAAGTTGGAGAAAATTAGCCAAAATTACATTCAGTCACCAGCAAAAACAGCAGTCAAGGTAGAAGTTCGCAAAGTAAACGACTTACCAGTAATTTATGTCAACGATCAATACCTGATGACGATCACTTCTGAGGATGCTGGATTGCGAGAGGTCGATATATCGACATCGGCAAATCAAATCGCGGAATCGTTACAAGAAGACTTGCAACAAGCAAAGCAAGAAAGACAAACTCAATTTTTAATCAACCAAGGTAAAATTGCTGCGGGTACAGGACTAGCAATGATTATCATGAGTTGGGGGATATATAGTTGGCAGCGCCGTTCCAAAAAAGATTCAGTACAACCCATTGCCTCTCAACCTCTTAGATGGCCCCTAAACGCCCCAATTTCACCAGCAGCAGCCCAACCAATTACAACACAACTAAATCAACAGCAACATCGGCATATCCAAGAAGTCAAAAGACGATTGTTTCAGCTAACTCAAGCTGGAATTTGGGGTGGTGGAAGTTTCTTTATCTTGGGTCTATTTCCCTACACACGACCATTTCAGCTAGGGATTCTCACAGCTGCCCAATTTCCTTTGCGATTAGGTGTTGTTTTCCTGGTAACTTACGTAGCGATTCGTCTCATCTACGCCCTTATTGACCGCTTCACCACCACTCTAATTAGCAGTGGTGCTTTATTGACTCCAGAAAGTTCTGAACGGCTGCAACTGCGAGTTTCCACATTTTCTGGCGTGACTAAAAGCATCGCTACTGGTATCTGCGTAGGAGTAGGCTTTTTGCTAGCGCTGGTGTCATTGGGGATAGATATCGTTCCCTTGCTAGCGGGTGCGAGTTTGGTTGGTGTTGCCGTGTCTCTGGCCTCGCAAAACCTAATTAAAGATGCGATTAATGGTTTCCTGATTATCTTAGAAGACCAGTATGCTTTAGGGGATGTGATTAATGTGGGAAACGTAGGGGGCTTAGTAGAAAATCTGAATCTGCGGATGACCCAACTGCGGGATTCTGAAGGGCGCTTGATCACGATTCCCAATAGTGAAATTAAAATTGTTGCCAATCTTTCCAGTCGTTGGTCACGAGCCGATTTAACGGTTCCCATTGCCTACCAAGCCGATACAGAACACGCTTTGAAGTTGATTGAAACAGTTGCTTTCGAGATGAATCAAGAAATGCAATGGCAGCGTCAAATTTTGGAACCGCCGCAAGTTTTAGGAATAGATCAATTTGGCGATCGCGGTTTGATTATTCGTGTATGGTTTAAAACACAGCCCCTGAAGCAATGGGATGTAGCACGGGAGTTCCGCCGCCGCCTGAAAGTCGCCCTAGACAAAGCGGGAATCTCTATTTCTGTACCTCAACAAGCGATTTGGGTCAATGACGATCAGTTGTTAAATTCTCAAGGTAATGGCAAATCTCATTAGAAATTTGGCTTCATTACTGCATTTTTCAGTTGATTAGACTAAATTCTGGTCTATTTCCCCTTTTAAAGGGGCTATAGTGTACACACAAGTCCGGGACTTACGCAAACAATCGCTGAAAAGAAAGATTTTCTTCTTAGGGCAATTCATGTAGACGCAGAGCGGTGAGCCAGTCCGGTGGACGGCTTCCCCGGCATAAAGGAACTGGCGTTAGCGTAAGTCTTCCCGTAGGGTATTGCCCCCTGAGCGTATCTAGTTTGGCGTAAGTCCCAAAGTTGAAAAAAGCTTGATTTCCCCTTGAGTCAGCAGCCCAGACCTATGTATTCCCATACGGAGTATGGGAAGGAGAAAATATTTAACATGAAACCTTAATAAATTCTTATATTAATAAAAAGCCACTCTGTCCGTAACCAGAATTAAACTGTTCCTGGATTTATGTTTGTCAACACCTTTATCAAACGTCCAGTTTTAACTACAGTCTGTACGTTTATCATCTTGCTGCTGGGAAGCATTTGTATTCCCATCCTGCCAATTTCTCAGCTACCGGATCTCGCCCCGGTGCAAATCACCGTTAGCTCTAACAATATTGGTGCGGATGCTCAAACAACAGAAAGCAGTGTCACCAACATTATCGAGCGACAAATTAATGGTGTTAAAGATGTATCTTACATATCTTCTAACACGGGTAATGATGGTTCTAGCAATATAACTGTCTCCTTCCCAACTAATGTTAATAGCGATATTGCTCAAGTAAACGTTCAAAATAAAGAAGCACTTGCTTCACCTCAATTACCAGATACTGTTCAAAGAACAGGTGTCACAGTTGAAACGGCATCAAGCAGTCTCCTTCTGGTTTATGGGTTTTACTCAGAAAATAATGAGTATGACAACATTTTTATCAGTAATTATGTCGATCTTTATATTCTCGATCAAATCAAACGACTTCCTGGTGTAGGAAGTGCCAGGGTTTTTGGGGAACGCAAATATGCCATGCGTCTTTGGCTCGATCCCAACAAGCTTGCCCAACATCAACTAACTCCTCAAGATGTGACAACTGCCCTGCAACAACAAAATATTCAAGTGGGTGCAGGGGCGATTGGTAAGGAACCAGCACCAGATAATCAAAGCTTTGAATTTGCTTTACGGGCAACCAGTCGATTTAAAGATGCGGCTGAATTTGAGGATATGGTGCTGAAGGTGAGTCAAGGTGGCACTAATAGTACTACCAATAGCACTACCAATGGCACTACCAATGGCACTACGAATAGCACCCTAGTTAAAGTCAGAGATGTCGGTCGAGTTGAACTAGGAGCAGAAAACTATCTTGCTGATGCCAAATTTACAATCCCAGGAAATGCTCCCAAGGCAGCCGTGGGTTTGGGGATATATCAACTTCCGGGTAGTAATGCCTTAGATGTTGCTCATGCTGTTGAAGAGCAGATCGTAGCGTTGGAGAAGAGTTTTCCACCTGGACTAAAAGCACAGTTGGCATTTGATACCACGCCATTTGTGGAAATTTCTTTAGAAGAAGTTCTGCACACTTTGGTTGAGGCGATTATCCTGGTGGTCTTGGTAATTTTCGTCTTTCTGCAAGATTGGCGTACCACGATCATTCCCACTGTGGCGATCCCCGTTTCCCTGATTGGGACATGCGCGGCTCTGTTGGTTTTAGGATTTCAGATTAATACACTGACCTTATTTGGTTTCGTGCTAGCGATCGGGATCGTTGTTGATGATGCGATTATTGTAGTGGAGGCAGTTGCAGTCAAACTGGAGCAGGGCATGAGGCCCTTTGAGGCGGCTGTCGAAGCTATGAAAGAGTTGACTGGGGCAATCATTGCCACTTCACTTGTACTCATGGCGGTATTCATTCCCGTTGCATTCATTCCAGGTACTACAGGGATTGTCTACAAACAATTTGCGTTAACCGTTGCTTGTTCCATTGCCATTTCCACCTTCAATGCTTTAACATTCTCTCCAAGTATGGCAGCCATCCTCATGCGCCCTGCTCAGACTGCACGGGGCCCTTTGGGTTGGTTCTTTACGCAATTTAATCGGGGATTTTCTTGGTTTACACGGCGATATGTCGGGTTTGTTAGCTACCTTACCCATGTCAAGCCGATTGTAGTTGGGGTTTTCATCACTGGTTTAGTCGCAACGGTTTTAATGTACAGAGCAGTTCCTACCGGGTTTATTCCAGAGGAAGATCAGGGTTACTTCTTTGTAATTGTCCAAGGACCAGATGGGGTTTCTTTGAAGTACACCGAATCTGTTATGGATCGGGTTGTCAAAGAAGTAACATCGGCTCCCGAAGTTAGAGCTAGTTTTATGATCAGTGGCTTTGGTTTCGATGGTAATGCTTCTAATTTGGGTATTGCCTTTGCTAATCTGAAACCCTGGAAAGAGAGAGCTGAAGAATCTCAATCTGTTTATGGCATACTTCAGAGGCTGAACAAAAAGCTCTCAGCAATTACAGAAGCTAGAGCGATCGCAGTGAATGCTCCTCCGGTTAGAGGGTTAAGTAGTACAGGTGGTTTTGAGTTTATCATTCAAGACCGAACAGGAAGTGCGCCGATTGAAACCCTAGTTGAGACTGCTAAAAAATTTATTGCAGCCGCAAATAAAAAGCCTGTTTTACAACGAGTTTTCACTCAGTTCACCGCAGACACTCCCCAATTTGACATTCAGGTAAACCGCAACCAAGCCAAAGCTCTCAATGTAGAAATTAACGACATCTTTGGAGCGTTGCAAACTTACTTGGGGTCGCAATATGTAAATAACTTTGTCCAAGGACAGCGACAGTATCGAGTATACGTCCAAGCAGATGGGGTTTTTCGCTCTAATCCAGATGATATCGGTAAACTCTATGTTCGCTCTGCAAACGGGGCGATGATTCCGTTGAGCAGTTTGGTGAAAGTTACTCCCTTTGTAGGGCCAAAAACCGTCTCCCATTACAACTTGTACAGGTCAATCAAAGTCCAGGGCGCTCCTGCTCCCGGTTCTAGTTCTGGAGAGGCGATAAAAGCGATGGAGCAAGTAGCAGCAGAGGTCTTACCTCAAGGATTTGGTTATGAGTGGACAGGGACTTATCTCCAAGAGAAGACATCAGGGGGAGCTACGGGCTTGATTTTTGCTTTAGCGATCGTTATTGTCTTTCTGGTGTTGGCAGCTCAGTATGAAAGCTATGTTGACCCAATCATTATTTTGCTGACAGTTCCCCTAGCAGTTTTGGGAGCGATGACGGCAATTTGGCTACGTTCCAATATTTTCATGGCAGGTAGTCTCTTCCCCAAAGTAGTGGATGATATCTATTGTCAAGTGGGTCTAGTAACTTTGATTGGTCTAGCTGCAAAAAACGCGATTTTAGTCGTAGAATTTGCCAATCAGCTGCATGAGCAAGGTATGAGCTACACACGCGCGGCGGTGAAAGCGGGACAAGAACGTCTGCGACCCATCTTAATGACTTCTTTTGCAGCGCTGTTAGGATTTTTGCCCTTGGTGATCTCTCAAGGGGCTGGAGCCAGTAGCCGTTGGTCTTTAGGAACAGCGCTCTTTGGAGGGTTGCTGCTTTCCACGTTCTTGAGTTTGTTCTTGGTGCCAATTTTGTATATCTTAGTCAAGACACTAGCTCAGTCCATATTTTCTCGGAAGCGATCGGGTGGCTCAAAACCTCCAGATTCTCCTAATGGTGCTTCGGGATCTGGACATAAGGCTTTACCTGCTGGCTCAAGTCAGCCAGAGACACAACTCAGGTCTCAGCAGGACGGGATAACCTAATTTTTACCATCCTGTCTTTTTTCTGGCAACTCTACCGTGTAAACGCAAGGCTTGCTCTAATTCCCTCCTTTTTAAGGAGGGTTAGAGAGAATCAAGCCTTAACTCAAGCGTATTGCACTATGGACGAAGCCTTCAGTAGTGAGAAAGTGATGTTCATAACATCCTCTAACTCTGATACCATTTTCTGTAATTTCCTGCTTGCTAAAAAAGTTAGTCGAATAGAAATTAAGTACTGAGATAAGGAAAAGTGAAATGGGACTTAGCGAAGGACTTTTGAACCCGACCAAAAAAGCGATGGTCGTAGATGAATGTTGCAACATGATAGAAGTACAGCTTGCATCCAAGTCAGGTATGAGCGGCATCGCTTTGAAAACTGCCTTTGCTGCTCTCAAAGGAGTCAAGCCAGGGTATATCCCCTACGTAGTTGAGCAGATCCTGCCGCAGTGCCTCACCGCACTTGATCCCATCTGGAGCGAAGGTGTACAGAAAGGCGATCCAATTGGACACCTGAGTGCAAACCGCTCTCATACAGCAGACGCGCTACTGGGTGTAACTGATGCTAGAGTCAAGAATGCCAAGCGCCAAATTGTGCGAGGAACCTATGAAAAACTTCGCGGTTCAGCCAAAAAGCACGTAGAAGAAGCTATTCCAGACTTAGCCAAAGTAATCGATAATTACACTAAGGTTTGAGGCATAAGGTAGATCGCGCAGCGTGTCGCAGATAAGGCAGGAGCAGTATTACTTATAGGATTCGACCCCTCCTAAATTGAAGCCACTGAACTCTCGTAAGAAAGCAGAAAGCTGACAACATTGGGGGTCTGAAACCCAAGACTCTAGCAATTGATAAACGTATGCCGCCGTTCGATGCGTCGATAATTGGCATACGGAGCAGATATTAGACATCTTCGAAAATAAATGTAGAGACTTAGCAGTGCTAAGTCTCTACAAGGGTTCTGGATAAAACATATTTGATTTCTGGAGATGTTTATGTACTTCTAGCACGAAAGTATCTGGCTAAAGTCTTAAAAATAACATATCTGCTAAACTTCCTGATATTTTCCGAGTTAGCTTGAAACAGCAAATAATCAGAAACTATCTGAATTATTGTTTTAATAGGCTTGCAATTATGAAAAAACTTACCGTTTTTCGATACCGCACTTATGGACTAATTGGTTTAATATCCTTAACCGCCGTATTCAGTACAACTAGATCTGCCCTAACACAGTTAGCAAGCGATTCCCAAATTGGGCAAACTCCTATCCCCGCTTCTAACTTAATCTGGCCAACTCAAGGGTTTATTTCTCAAGGCTTTCGCAAATATCAACATGAAGGAATTGATATTGCAGGGGCATCTGGAACCCCAGTTGTTGCTGCTGCATCGGGTACTGTTGTAAAAGCAGGTTGGGATAATTGGGGGTTAGGCAATGCCATAACTATTAAACATCTTGACGGTAGCACTACTGTTTATGGTCATAATCGCCGTTTGCTGGTAAGCAAGGATCAACAGGTCATTCAAGGTCAAATTATTGCTGAGATGGGATCTACAGGCAATAGTACAGCACCTCATCTCCATTTTGAAGTTCATCCAAATGGTCGAATAGCAGTTGATCCCCTTCGTCTATTGACATCTTTAACTGCAAGTGTTTCCCCTGCTTCTAAAATTCAGCAAGTGGATAACCCGAACCGCCCAGCCTCGACACCCCCCGTAGCAAAGCAAGTTTCACCTTCATTGCCTCCAATGGGTTTTGCACCTATAAGCAGTGATACTAATTGCAATGGAGTTACCATTATTGATGGTGAAACTGCAAATATTCGTGTCAAAGTCTGTGAAGAAAATGGGCAGTTATTTTATATTGGGCAGTTGAAGCAAGACCCAAGCAAGCCTATAAAAATACCAGCTTTGAATATTGGTAAAGGCAGATATCGAGCAGATAATGGTAGTTTTTATTATTTAGTCAGCCCTGAAAGAGTGGAAGTTTGGCGAAATGGCACCCAAATGCGTTCTGACAAATTTTATACTTTAACAAAATCACCATAAAGTTAGTATTCAATGTTTGACTATGGCTTGAGTTGATTAATTTGCTCAGGGATTTCATAGCTATCTATATATCCCTCTTCCATCACTCTAGGCAGAGTAAAAAGATAAATCCTCCAATTGTGAATAAGAAAAAATGAAACCAATAAACTCATTCATAATTTGAATTAGCCATTGAAAACCAATTTGTAAATACCGATTGTTAAACAGTTGTATCCAAGGTTTAAGTAAACAGTAATAAATGTATGGTTGGAGGATTAAGCGTAAATTATTCAGTCGGTGATTCCAACTAAAAATGTTATTCCACGAAGGATGTTGACGCAACTTGAATAACAGATTCTTATCTGAAGAATCATCGCCTGCATTTTCTGACTGATTCATGACAGAAAACTGCAAACTAACCATCAAAAAGACACTCTCGACAATTTCCCACCAGCGTTCAATTTGATGGTACTCAGTCAAGCGGAAATCTGCCCACCCTAACTGATTTTTACATTGTTTAAAACCATACTCTATCCAAGTTCTCAAGCCATAATTATTGCCAATTACCGCCGGAGGTGTATCTGATAAATTGGTCATTATATACCAAGTAGAGTTATCAGGTAACTTAGTTATATCTGTTGTAATTTGCCAATACTTCCAAGTTCTTCGCTTCCCAAAGATAATTTCTCTCATGTAGCGTTCTTTAGTTTTACCATTAGAGAAGATTCGCTCAAAATTTTTCCATCTATTGTACCTAATTCCTTGCCCAGATGGCATCCAGACACCATGATTACAACGAAATTGCCACAATAAATGGCATTTTATATTGATTCAATACACTCAGAAAAGTGTCACTTCCCCCGTAAAGACTATCTGCTAAAACTAACTCAAACTTAAACCCTATCTCTTGGAGTTCCGTAATTATTTCTGCTGCTAATTGAGTCTTTGTCTTATAGATATCATCTCCTTTGAGCCGTTTCTTAGGTTTGTAGATTCTAAACAGTAATGGAAACGTTACTCCTTGCCATATTCCATAAGCATTTACAGATACTATTCCATTCTCTGTCTTTCCTAAGTTACCTATATACTGCCTCTCCACATAATCTGTTTTTTTCCCCTTTTTCTTATCTCCTGTTTCATCAATGATTAAGATGATTTCTTTCCTTCCTATTTTTTGGAGAATTATTTCTAATCTTTGCTTTCTAACTTCCTCTACTTCCCAAGGTGATTCTGTCAAAAAATGAAGCAACGATTGCTCATTGTTTAACCCCACTGCTCTGGCAATTGCTGGTCACGTCTTCCTCTTAATTTCTGCTGTCATTCCCAAGTGCAATCGCTTGAACGCTTCGTAACTTCTTACTTCTGGGAAGAATTTTTCGTAAGCAGCACAATAATTATCTACAAAGGTGACTGTCTTATTAGGAATTCTGGGCTGTGTCATAGCTCCAGCCCTCCTTTGAACGTTTTACTTTTATTTTACTCTGCCTAGAGTGATGGAAGAGGGATATAGGACTAGTATTTGATTTTTGAAATGCACGTAGTGGACTGTCTACACAAAATAGTGCATTAGACGTAGGTTGGGTGGAGCGGAGCGCAACCCAACATATATCAGGATGTTGGGTTACGCAAAGCCTCCACCCAACCTACAATTTTTTTGTAACATTTTAGCCTAGACAGTCCATTACAAGACTATCAAGATTTTTTCAGAAATCAAATATGATTCCTATATTGCTGTAGAAATTATCAGAAACTATTGTGATGCGAGGCTTGATTTTTGTTTAAGTCCTGTTAAAAGAGATAACCAGGGCGTAGGATGTCACTTATGCTGCTGACAGGGATATGTTCAACTTAACCAGATTTACGTTTGATAAGTATCAATCGCATTTGGTCATAAGTAATTTCCTATCGCTCTGGTGCTTGTTTGGCGGTGAAGTTTCGCCAAAAGTATAAAAGTAAAGGGCTTTCCAAGCCTATAACAATCATTACTATTTTGTTGTATGAATGGACACAATTTTTGCTAGCTTTCAAATTTCTTCCAGCCTGACATAACACCAACTCGCAAAGCTCTTTAAAAATAAACTGCCAAATTAACCTTCAGCACTTTCGGCACGGATGGGAATTACAATTCCTTCGCGCAGTAGTGCATCTGTAAAAATCTTTCGAAGAACGCGTTGAATCTGAAGATGTTTTCCTGGCTTCACCTTCGTTAATGTCCGCAGCAACAAGTTAGACTCTCCAAGGCTTTCCACTCCATCTATCTGTGTACCTTCGAGTACATCTGGATCGTTTGTTTTTAACTGTTGTCCTACCTCCTCAATCACTTTGTACACATGGGCTAAGTTGGAATTATAAGGCACACCAACTTCCACTACTGCAAAGATATACTGTTTAGAATAATTGGTAATTGAGCCAATATCTCCATTGCGAATAATCTGCAATTGACCATTGGGATGTCTAATACGGGTGGTTCTGAGTTCAATTGCCTCAACAATACCTTCAACAGCCCTCTCTTCAGCTTTCCCAGCCTCGATATAATCACCCACTAAGTAGTAGTTTTCAAACAGAATGAAGAAGCCGCAAACTATATCATTTATCAGTGTCTGTGCCCCTAAACCTACAGCGATACCGACAATACCAGCACCTGCAAGTATAGGAGTTGGATCAATATCAAGAGTATAGAGAATAGAGATAATGGCAGCAAAGTATACAAAGTATTGCAAGAAACTACGAAAAAGAGGAACGAGTGTCAAGCGTCTACTTCTTTGAATATCAGTTAGATTCCGGTCTTTAAACAGAACCTCTTCAACAAGTAAGTAAACGACCTCAAACAACACACGACTAATGAAGATGATGCCGATGATCTTGATCATTCGCGGGCCAAAAGCTGCGATATTGGCGATTAACTGCACCTGCTGAATCACTAATGTTGCCATGCAGACATAAATTACAAATTCCAGACACCGCTTTAAAAAGGGTATCAGGTGTCGGAGGCGATCGTAAAATCTCAAGAGGTTATCGGGGTTGGAGTATCTGACACTGAGCGCATCAAGAAAATCAACTACCGCAGCGACTGCTTTGAGAATCAGCAACCCGACGGCAATAATTAGATAGATTCGCAGTGCAATGTACAAATATTCCGAAACCGTTGCGGGCAATTTGAGAAATTGGGCACACAAAATGACAGCCCACAGACAGATTCCACCGCTAATTCTGTGATAGAGGGCGTTAAAGAAAGCATCAATACTTTCATCATCGGCGGTATTCTTTTCTAAGTTCTTGGCGCGAGTGCTAGCTATCTTCAGCCAATATTTCAGAAATTTCAGTGCGATCGCAGCTAATATGAAAGTGCCAATGCTCTGAGCTATGCCAATTCCTAGAGTTATCCAAAATCCTGATGGAATACGCTCAAGCATTGCTATGGTGTATTGTTGAAGGTTTTCGCCACGATAAACTAGATAACCATTAGCACCCACAATCAAAATACATGACACCAAGCAAGCAAGTAACAATAACCCTGTGATGTTCCGACGCAAGGTTTTGATACTCCTATCTTCGCTCTTTAATATAGAGGTCTTTGTAAATAGCTTGAATAACTTGTTTACAAGCCAGTTCAGTAATAAAAAAACAAAGATTACAAGGCTGACTTCAGCTAAAATGATTAATATATTCATGCGCGATCATAAAACTTAAAAAGTTTAAGCGTTTTATTATCAAAACCTATTGAGAGATACCTTGATATCTCTATAAGATAGATGATAATTATTTCATATAATCATCTGTTGTCAAGCTATTAACATTTAAATCACTTTATATCTAAGTGATGATTTCCAAAAAGCCTTTAAGGAAGATATTTGTGTAATTTCGGCTTTAATGGTTACATAAATTACTTTTAAATTGAACATACTTAAGTGTGTATTCATTGATAAGCGATCCAATTCCAGGACTTATACCAATTTTAAAAAAGAATCCAAAAAGAAAGATTTTCGGGTAGTGGCAATTGAATTGCCCCTATCGCGTATAGTTTTGCGTAAGTTCTAAATTCTATTAGTTATCAGTGAACACTGGTTTAAGCTGCTTAAGCGTAGCCTGTGGCAAGCTGTTAAGTAACCGGAATAAACTACATATAGCAAAATACATGAAGTAGGAACTGAGGACTGGGAAATAATATTTTTTACTCAGTAATCTCAAGTCAAATGGGTGGAAATAAAGCAAGCTATATTAAAAAATATAAATTGACTACCCTTTTAGATATAGTAGTTATATAGCAGAGGAAATGAAACTGGTACTAAAGGAAAGATTTAGGCTCAACATCCTGACAGTTTATCTGCACCACACAATTTCTTCCTTGTGCTTTTGCCTGGTAGAGTCCCTGGTCAGCAGCAGCAATTAAGGTTGCGGGAGATAATTGGCTATGAGGAGTAATGGTTGCCACACCAAGACTTAGAGTGATGAATTCGCTAACCTGGGAATGGGGATGAGGCATTTTTAATGCACTAATATTGGTCTGAATATTTCTTGCAACTGCAATGGCCCCTTCAATATCAGTATTCGGTAAAATAACTGCAAACTCTTCTCCACCATAACGAGCAACTAAATCAGCAGGGCATTTAACTGTTTGAGAGATTACCTTAGCAACCTGTCTAAGGGCATCATCTCCTGCCAGATGTCCATGCGTATCGTTGTAAAGCTTAAAGTAATCGACATCGCACAAAATCAAAGATAGCGAACCTTGCTCTCGTGCCAACCGTTGCCACTGTGTGTTGAATGTGTCATCAAAGCAGCGTCGATTTCCCACTTGGGTCAGACCATCCGAACAGGCAAGGCGCTGTAATTCTTGGTTTGCTTCTTGTAATTGGTGGTAAAGTTCTGATTGCTGAATAGCGATCGCAGCTTGTCCTGCTAACTGGTTAAACAAGTTAATCTCCGATTGCTGCCATTGTCTGGCATTACGACATTGATGAGCAATCAATAGTCCCCACAAACGCTCTTTCTGCAATATAGGTACGACAAGGTTTGCTCGGATTTGCAAACTCCGCAGGAGGTCAACATGACACGGCGATAGTCCGGCAGTTTCAACATCTTCGATTGCTCTGGTGTTACCTTGTTGAAAGTAAATTGCACGGGTAGATTGAAAGCATGTGTCCATAACGTGAAATCCCAGAATGGACATACACTCTTCTGCTAAGGATTCTACAGCTACTAACCCACTCCAGTCTGACTCAAACTGGTAAATTATTACTCGGTCTACTTCAAACAGTTGCCGCACTTCGGCTGCTGTGGTTTGCAAAATCTCGTCTAACTCTAACGATTGTCGAATGCGCTGCGTCACAGCCGCGACAATTCGCTCAGACTCATTTTGGTGTTGGACATGCCGCTTAACCAGCTTAGAATCTGTCGATGCTACATTTAACGTGATCGGATCAAAGTGAGGGGTTGTAGTGACAGGCACTGCACTAGGTTTAGCAATCAAATAGCCTTGAGCAAGATTTGCACCTCGTTCTCGCAGCCAGTTCAGTTCCTCAATACACTCAATTCCTTCAGCAACGGTCTGGATGTTTAACTTTTGAGTAATCTCTAAAAGCTTCTCGGTAATCGAAGCTTTGTAAAGGTCTTGATGTACATCTCGAATTAACTCCATATCCAGCTTGATAAAGTCTGGACGTAACTGATGCAGCAAGTTTAGGCTGGAATAGCCAGAACCAAGATCATCAAGAGCTACTAAAAATCCAGCATCCCGGTAGTATTTAAGCACTGCCTTGAGATGGGTTAAATCTTGAGGATTATCTGATTCCACAACTTCAAAAACAACGCGATCATGGGGAATTTCGGCAGTATCAATTGCCTCTACTGAACTACTTAGGCAAAAAGCTGGATCGTAAAGTGATGTTGGCGCAAAATTGATGAAGATATGCCCACTCACTTTATACCGACTGAATTCAGTGATTGCGCTGAGGCGAGCAATTTGGTCGAGTTGTGGTATTAGTCCGGCTTCGGTTGCTAACTCCATAATTGGTGCCGGTAGCATTAAATTCCCTTCTTCATCCAGTCCCCGCAAGAGCGATTCATATCCAAAAATCTGCGATGTATCGTTAATTGAGACAATTGGTTGAAAGTAACTGGTGAATCGTTCCGTCGCCAGCATTTCAAACAGCCAGTCTGATTGGTTCAACTTAATGAAGCGTTGTAATGACGCTATGTCACTAAAATCATGGAGTTGAGGTTGGATATTACCTTGAATGAAAAGGACTTGCGTCTCTTTTAATTCTCTAGGTGCAAGTAGTTTGGCCAGGTTACGGGCAATTTCTATGGACTGTCCGGGTTTACACTTCAAACTCAAACCTGGTCGCTCGTGCATCAGTTCATACTCAAGTCTAAGCTGCTGTAGGTAGGAGGTGACTTTTTTGAGGGTATGTGTAACGGGGAACCAGAGAAAGAGCCTGCCTGCCTCCTGAGTCTGGCAGCGTGCAACATTGCGACAAGCACAGGTTTTGGAGATAGAACATATCTGGCTCATAGCTAACTACTTTGTTCAATCAAATTTATTTTATTATTCCCACTATTTTTACAATAAAAGATAAACTATGCTTCAAATATATGAAGATTTGATGAGTTCGGTAATTTGAAGAATTTGGTGGATCAAATAACAGAGCAGCACATCTATAGCTTTGTAGCCAATGTTTAAGTAATAGTCGATCAATTTTGTATAATTAAGCAAATTAATAAGAGTTAGATAAAGAATTTAAGCCATGAAATCAAAATAAAAATCAGCTAGGTAAGGAATAATTTTTTGCTTGACTAAGTAAGTTGGCACAATAAAATCAAACTATGTAAAAAAATGAACTAGGCTAAAACCCTTGCGTCTATTGACTGTAGCAGGATTGCCTATTGCCTTATCCCAACGACAATTATTTACGCCCACTCATTTAATTTAGCTCCACTTTATCCATATCGTTAAGCGATGCGACTAGTGTTAATTTTTACATCACTCAAGTAGGCTGATAGATAAGACAGTTAAGTAATTAATTTCAAAAATATAGAGTAGAGACGTTGCAATGGAACATCTCTACTCGCCAAGATAGCGGAGAATTGCGATCGCTGGAGACTTTGTATTATTTTTTAACCACAGACACCACATAGATAATTCATTAGCATCAATCTGTGGTTTCATTTTCATAAAATTGACTTTTGCAAAAAGTTTACTGTTTCATTCAGCAGATGAAACACTGGGTATTGCAGAACGAATTGCACTAATAAAGTTTTGAGCATAATTCTGCGTTGAAAAATCTAAAGCGCGTTGTCTGGCAGCTATTCCTGCACTGCGGGCAAATTCTTGTTCGTCAAGATAGCGGAGAATTGCGATCGCTAATTTATCCGCATCGCCGTAAGGTGTTAATAGTCCATTCATCCCATCGGTAATAATCTCTGTCGGGCCACCTGCATCGCCAGCAATCACAGGTTTACCCAGCGCCATCGCCTCAATAATCACAATTCCGAAGGGTTCTTTATCCGAGGCATGAACGAATACATCCATTGCCTGCACCCACTCCGGGATATTACGCTGTAGTCCAGCCATAATTACTTGTTCTTTCAAGCCCAAGTTTGTGATTTCTGCTTTTAAAAAGTCTTCATAGTCGGGTTCTAAATCGTGCTTACCGCCAACTACCACACAATGAGCATCAGGATACTTCTCTAAAATTTTAGGCATCGCTTGCACCAATATGTGCATTCCCTTCCATCGTTGCAATCGTCCCACAATTCCAATCAACGGGCCGTGTAAAGGTAAGCCTAGTTTGCGCCGTGCTTCATCTGGAGTTGGCAAAGCATCAGGCTCAAATCGGTCTAGTGCGACACCAGGATAAACTAAGGGTGTTGGCCTATGGGGCCAAATCTCTGCTTGGGCTTGCTTACCATCTTGAGAAAGGGTGATAATTGCTTGGGCTGGGATTAAAGTAGCGAGTCGTACCAACCAAGTTTTATCGCTCGGTACTTCCAGCTGATACCATACAGCAGGCAAACTAGCCAGCATTGCCGCCAAGCCTCCAGATATATGCGTAATCCACATCCAATTGACAATTATATCTGCACGTTCGCGGCGTGCGATCGCAGCTATCTGAAAAACAGCACCAATAAAACGGTGGATTTGGCGTAAACGTCCACTTTCTACAACTCGTGCATCAATGCCAAGGGACTTTACTTGTTCTACCATCGGGCCGTGTTCTAAAAATATCACCAGCCACTCAACACCAGCATTACGTCCCTGCTGTACTAAATCCCAAAGCATCATTTCACCGCCGCCTCGTTGTTCGGCTAGTGGCATTACAATAATTGCTTTCATAATTTAATCAGTCCTATTTAAGTTGTCAGATTTTGTTGTTTAACTCAATTCATATTTATAAATTCTTGGGATTGCTATAGTATTTGTGTCCTGCCATAGCCATAGCTAAAAATCCCCAAAGAATCATGCCTGCTACACTTAACATTCCACTACCAATAATTAGCTGTGTAGCAGAACTGATACCAATCGCGCGAGCAGCACTGATAAAACTATCAAAACGTCCTTCACCATAACTGCTAACACTAATAATTAACAAGATTAATCCACCCATATAAAAGATGGCACCAAACCAACCAAGGGTGAAAAACATATCTAAAATGCCACTATCAATCACCACTACTTCAATTTGACCAGTTTTCTCGTTGACTTTCCAAATATTGCCTAAGCCGTTACCTAAACCATTAGAAAGGGCTAGACCAAGGTTTTTGTCATAACTTCCCGATCTATCTTTAAAACTTGTATCTTCTTGAAGATTAGAAAAAGTTTCCAAACGGGCTGATACAACTCCAGCAATTGGCTCAATAGTTGTCAATGGGACAACACAAATTGCCATCACAGCAATTATGATAAGTAAGCGCATTTGAATTCGCGCCTTGACTGAAGCCACAATCATAATTATTCCAAATAACCAGCCTCCCCAATTAGTCCGTGCTTGTGTTAGTAAGAACGACAAGTAACCAACAGCTGAAGCAGGAAAAATTAAATTTCCCGAACTGGTAAATAACAATAGTAAACCAGCTTGCATGACGGAACCAAAAGGGCCGACTGAGTGCAATGTACTCCAGACACGCATCCCGAAAGGTACAGGGTTTCCAGAACTCATGAATAGTTTTGATTGGATGAGCCAATACCTATCCCACTCAGGAGCTACTACGAATTGATATATGCCATAAGTTCCTAAAATTAGTACACACCAAAGAAATGTTCGCTGAATATTCTGGCGATAGCTGGGATAATCTCGCCAGTTTATAAATAAGTGAAAAGCGAAGATAATCGGACTGAGCCAATCCAGCAGCCCACGTGCTACAGGGATTGGTGGGTTATAAATCAGACCGATGAGAAAGCCATAAAAGACTCCGATAAAAGCCATAACAAACGGCAAACCCCCTTGGCGTGAGGCGCGGGGAAAATGTCGCAAGAATGTTGCTATGGTTACAAACACCACTAAATATGGTGCTATGAGCATCTGGCGGGTAGCGTCCCAGCCTACACGATAGTCAACTAAGCGAGTAGCTAAGGGTGTGAGAAACCATATCCACCAGGTAAAGCTGATGTAGAGAATGGGATGCCGCAAGTATAAAAACACAGCTACAGCTAAAGCCGTCACCGGATAAATTAGGCGCAATGCAGCAGTAGCACCAGCAAAATAGCAAACTACAATCAGTAATACAAAGCCTGCGATCGCCATCCACCCCTGTTGCGATCGCTCTTCTGGAGAATAATTTTCTTCTAAAAAACTATTGAAAAGTATCTGTCTAGAATTCATTCAATTTTAGATTTTAGATTTACCAATGCTAACTAGTACAATGTCTAAGCTAATTTTTAAGGTTTGTAGTAAGGACTAAAGTCTTTACTACGAACTTTTTTACTCATAACTTTTAGCTTTACAGACTACTAGAGCTAAAAAGAAATTAAATTCATTACAAATTACGAATTACGAATTACGAATTGTTTATATCCCTGCCAACGCCCACGCCAAGATGCCAGCAATTTTTTCCCCGCTAACTGCCCTTGGCTAGGTAAAAATCTCAGCCATTGTACAAAACCTAAACTATCGCATGTACCTACAAATATTGCCCAGAATAAAAATACAATCCGGCGGATAAATGGCAAATGCTCTAGTAAAACTAGGGTTTCATTATGGACTAAATTAATAAAGGCAATCTCGTTAAAATTATTTCGCTGATCTTCATCAAAACGTTGTGCAGGATAGTGATCTACGGCAACATTAGGATCATAAATTATCTTCCAACCAGCCCGCTTTAATGACAGAGTAAATGCCATTTCAAAATGTACCTGCGCTCCAGTACCACGCATCCGCTCGTCAAAGCGCAATTGTCCGATGGCCTCTTTACGAAAACTCATGTTTACGCCTTTGAGAATATCGACTTCGCGGGGTTCTCCCACTCCCAGATGATGGTTGCCAATCACTCGCCCAAACCACTGTAACTGTCCCACTACTGGGCGAGATTCATCTTCTAATTTGCTGCCGTGGTATACCCAATCACGCCCTCCCAGACCGCCAAGGCGACTATCTGAGGTAAAGTAAGCGGCGATGCGCTCTAACCAATCTGGGTGTGGTGCAGCATCATCATCAGTTATGGAAACTATATCGCCCTCCACTGCTGCTAATCCGGCGTTCAGGGCTGCTACTACGCCCGGTTGTGTCACTTTCACAGTATGCAGTGGCAGATTGGGAGCATTTAATTGCGCCAGAAATTGCCAAGTTTCTGCATCCGTATCGCGGACAACCACTATCACCTGATCGACGGGTTTAATTTGCTTCTGTAGCGCTAAAAGGCAGCGTGATAGGTCTTGTGGACGGCGATAAGTTGGTATCAGAACGGTGTTCCGCATTCTTGCTTAACTCCTCGAATAGATCCACATAAGTTTGTGCCATACTAGTCCAGCTATGTTGTTCTGCCACAGAACGAGCAGCTTTGCCCATTTGCTGTATGAGGGTGGGATTACTCACCAAAGTCAGCAATGCCAGAGCCAAAGCATCAATATCATCTGAGTCGGATAAGACGATGCCACATTCTGGTGTTACCAACTCTCCGCCCCCGGTGGCTGTGGCAGTAATTACTGGTAGTCCTGAAGAAAGTGCTTCTAACAATACGAGGCTGCAAGCTTCGTATCGGGAAGGAAAAACAAATAAATCTACTGCTTGCATAATTTGGGGGATATCACGGCGAAATCCTACAAAATGCACACGTTCATTTAACCCCAAAGAGGCTGCTAACTGCGGGAAAGGGCTATTTTGGGTGTGTCCCACTACCACCAGATGTAAATCTGGAACTTTCACCAAGGCGTGCAGTACTGTATCTAAGTTCTTTCTGGGCGTGCGGATATCTCCGGCGAATAAAGCCAGGGTGACATTCTCCGGTAAACCCAACTTTTGGCGATTGCTTTTGCTTTCACCAGGAGTAAACTCGTCTAAGTCAACGCCATTAATAATTACGCGAATGCGAGAACGAGGTACACCAATGTTGACTAATTCCTGAGCTACCTTTTCCGATACAGCGACAACAACCTGCGCTTTTTGGAAAGCCTGTTTTTCCCAACGGGCATTAAAAGCCGTAAACAGCCACTGGTACAAACCATATAAATCTCGGCGGTTGCGAGAAATATGAACAGGCGATCGCAACCATGAACTATGGACAAAATGTACAGCATTCACATCAGCCGCAGCCAGATTAATTGCACCATTGACTTTAACTAAATCAATCTTAGAGCGATTTTTCCGTAACCAATCTGTACTTTTTTGGGCAAATATGAAATTACGTACAAATTCTGTCGGATAATCTTTGACTGGAATTGGAATCCAATTAACTTGACTATTCTCCTTTAGTTCTGGTGCAACTTCACTCACTAATAATGTCAGTTGATGACCACGACGAATTGCTTCATTAGCAACCTCATAGTTTACCCGTCCCTGTCCATCACCTTTTTTAATTTTATGAGTAACAATACAAAGTTTCATCCAATACCTTCTTTAATAATCTAAGCTCACATATAACCGCAGCCAAAGAACTTTAAATAATCTTCTTTTCTTACCTTTGCGCTCTTTGCGCCCTCTGCGGTTCGTTAAAAACAGGATTTACGCAAACAATAGCCAAAACGCTAATTTTCAGGTAGGGGCAATTCATGAATTGCCCCTACCTGACCTACTATTTCGACAATTCGATTAATTTATTTGCCAAAAATTGTGGAGTAAAGCTAAGACTTAGCGCTACTAAAGTTCGCGCATTAAATTTTTGTTTAGTCAGCGCCTGCCAAAAATAAGGACGTGCTACTGCTATCTGTTTACTTCGCAGCAAACCAATTCCCAAAGTTGTATTAGCCTCTAACCATTTTTGTTGAAAGTACGTTCTAAATTTCTGTAACCGAGCGTCTTCCATAAAGGCTTGATAACAGAACATTTCGCTTTTAGCTTTGCGGATTTTTGCCTGTACATCTCGACTACCACTGAGCATAGTATCAGTTTGCTCATGGGCGCGATATCGTGTCAGTTTTTCTGGATAGTAGTAAGCACCATAACCCGATATACAACACAGGTAAGTTAAATATAAATCCCACATCCCGCCAACTTCTGGAGGAATACTATCCCAATCGACAAGATTATTGCGAATTACACAAGATGCAGCAGTAGGTATACTTTTATCTACCAATCCAACTTTGTAGAAAGGTTGATAAATTCCTTCTTTCAGTTTATCTCGCTTATAACTGCGTGTATTTTTTTCAGTCCCAGCATTATCAATTATACCATTTGCATCTATGATATATTGGTCACAAAAAGCGAGGATTAACTCAGGATTTGCTTCAAGAACTGGTACAAGCTTTGCTAGAAAGTCTTCATTCCACATATCATCATCATGAAGGCTAGCAACATATTTACCTCGTGCCATCTTGAAGCCATGCTGCTGATTAGCAAGCATACCTATATTTTGTTGATGTCGCCAAAATCTTATACGTGAGTCACCAAAAGATGCCACAAGTGCTTGAGGATTTTCTGGACTGCAATTATCTGAAACAATAATTTCGATATTTTGATAAGTCTGTTTAATAGCACTAGCGATCGCTTGCTTGAGATAGTCTGGTCGGTTATAGGTAGGGATAATAACGCTGACTAAAGGCTGTTGGCATTCTTGAGATAATGACATATTTTTTTCCTTTATATTTCATAGATAAAAGATGCACCATTAGAGATTTTGACCAAATTAAGCTTATTTCACTTGAGAAATGCTATATAATTTTTTCGTTCTCGCAGGAAAATCAGCTATTGTTTTTGCATAAATTGTTCGCAGATTATTTACATGAGCAGCCATTGTAAATTCCTTCATCAATAAAGCATGGCCTTGTTCGCCCATTTGTCGGCTTTTTTGATAATCTCCATCCAAATAATTAATAGCATCAACTAGCTTTTTGATATCATTACCTGGAACAAGAATACCTGTTTCTCCATCTCGTAAATGTTCTGGAATACCTCCTACTGCACTACCAATTACAGGTCGATAATTAGAGTATGCTTCCAGGGTTACAAGACCGGCAGGTTCAGGCCAGACACTAGGAAAGATGACTGCAAAACACTGTTGATAAAGTTGATTTATTTTGTCAGCATCGCACCAACCATGCCAAGTGATCCGATTACTTAATCCGAGTGTGTTTGCTAACTTTTCTAACCGTGGCCGTTCCCAACCTTCACCTGCAATATCAAGTTGAATTTGCGGATTTGTATGTATTAAGGTTTTAAGTAGCCATTCCAGACCTTTATCAGAAACAATGCGACCAACAAATAAAATTCTATGATTTTGGTGAACTTCTAAGCTCAGGGGAGCGGTCTTTATTTGCGGTACAGAGATACCACAGTGTAGTGTTACAGTTTGCTCAGAAGGTACGCCGTTTTTAATTAACTCTTGACGCACGTATTCGCTATTAGCAACAAAAGTAATTTTTACCTTTTTTAAGGTATCTAATAACTGATGAGTAATTTGAAGTTCTTTAAGAGTTCTTAACGGTCTACGGCTACCACATTTATCTACTAACTTACCCCAAGTACAACCTAAGTAAGAAAAGTTGCGATCGCAGATTGTCCGTTGCCCTGCTAAATACTTTGTGCCACTAGGACAGTACAATGAGTGATTATGAACACTAAAGACAGTAGGACATTCGCCTGTAAGCTGCAATAATAAATCTGGGCTGTGGATGTGCAGCAGCTTGAATTGGCTTTGGTCAACACCCTTGAGGGATTTTATCACGCGATCGCTAACTTCAGGTGGTCGATGTTCAAACAGAGAAGCTAAATAAGTTTCAACACCTCCGCCCTCACCTACATCAAAATTAGAGCATTGATAAATCAGGTCTTCTTCAAAGATCCCTCTATGCAAGTGTTTATTATCTTGTTTGGCTTCATTGATTGAGTTAAGCATTAATCACCATTTTTCTTTACGTTATTATTAATTAGATTCCTCATATCAATGGAGGCTTATCTTCATCAACTTATATACCAACATTAAACCAAAGCTTGTGTCTAACATCACTCACATAATGTCTGATAGCAATGTTTTTACTTGCAGATTTATCTGGATAAATAAACTGATCTTCTATATTGAGAACATATTTATTTGAGCATAGAGGTTTACCATGATTGTGGTGCATGGTCAAATGTACAATTGTTTGCTCAGTAAAATAACTAGGAACTTCTTGAAGATTTGCTAAACGTTCGATGGCAAAACTCCAGTCAAATTCATGCCTAAATAATATAAATCCACCATTTACAGGATTCGATTTTTCAGACTCATCATAAATAATTCGCTCGTCAAGCGACATCGAACAATCAGGTAGATAAAGAGAGTATTTTTCGTCCGACTTACTCAAATCAATTAAGTCAATCCCACCAGGAAAAAATAAAATATCTGAATCAGTGTAAATCGTAGTACCATTAACAGGAATCGACATCAATGCCGACAACTTTCTGCCCATTGAATGCAGTTGGGCATAATCAAGAACACATTGAGGTAAATCTGTTCTCAGGAAGTTTTGTAAAAGTATTACCTGAACGCAGGGATGGATACGGCGGAGTAAATTACAACTAGAATCAGTATAACTACCATCGGAAACTACAGTAAATGTCTCTGGAATGCCAACATGACGAATGAATGAGCGAATACTTGCTACTTGTTCTGGTAGATCGCGTTCGCATGATAAGGCATAGATACTTACTGGAACTTGCCGAGTTTGTTTAATGGGGATATTGACAATCTGAGAAATGGCTGCTTTATATAGAGAACGATTAAATTTACCCTGAATTTTAGCAGTGTGGTATCCTATATTTACCATTTATTTTTCCTTGTTAAAATTATCAATAACTGAGTAGGGAAATGAATTCGTAATTTATATTTTGTAAATTACGAATTACGAACTATGAATTACGAATTATAGTATTGCATCTGGTGATATTCCCATAGCTTGCCTTGGCGTGCGAGTAATTCTTGATACTTGCCCTGTTCTACTATCCGTCCTGCTTCTAGTACTACGACTTTATCTGCTTTCGCAATAGTAGAAAGACGGTGAGCGATCGCAATTACTGTTCTACCAACAGATAGCTTTTCTAACGAATCTTGAATTAAGCGCTCGGATACAGAATCTAAGGCACTTGTTGCTTCATCCAAAATCAAAATTTCTGGGTTCCGTAGTAGCGCCCGTGCGATCGCAATTCGCTGTCTTTGTCCTCCAGATAATCTAACACCCCGATCTCCCAATTGGGTATTAAAACCTTCGGGCATTTCTAAAATAAATTCCAGCGCATTCGCTAATTTAGCAGCTTCTTGAATTTGCTCATTAGTAGCTTGTGGAGTACCATAAGCAATGTTTTGCCAAACATCAGTATTGAAGATAAATGTATCCTGACTGACAACAGCTATTTTACGACGTAAAGAATTAATTTCAAACAGTCTTATATCAACTTCATCGATATAAACATTTCCCTCTGTGGCATTGTAAAATCGGGGGATTAAATCAGCAAGGGTGGTTTTACCAGCACCAGATGCTCCAACTAGTGCAGTCATTTTTCCCTTTTCAATGGTTAGGGTAATGTTATGCAGTACTATATTTTGGTCATCGTAACCGAAATCTACAGATACTAAATTTATTGCCCTTTCTAAAGCCTTAAACTGAAGTTTCCCATTCTTAAAATAATTTTTATCATCACTTTTCAACAAGTTTTTAATGTTGTCTGCCGAGCCATGTAGAGTACTGAGAAATGCTCGTGTACCATTAATATCTTGAACAAACGGGATGAAGCGAAATAACACAAAGAAAAATGTTAGCAAAGAAGCAACTTGTAGCGTTCCATTACTAACCAGGCTAGTGAATGCCAAAATAATCATTCCCACCAACACAGTAGTGGCTGCCCCTTCAGCAATTGGCTTGACAAGTGTCCAAGTGAATACAACTTTAGTTGTAGTACTTACTACCTTGTCGCTAGCTTTGTAGTAACGCTGGCGCTCAAATTCTTGAGTACCACAAGAATGAACAGTGCGAATGCCATTAATAAATTCTATGGCTGTTGATGTAAAGTTAGCATTGGCAGCTGTCATGCCAAAACTGGATTCTCTGACTCTGGCATTCAGATTAGATAACCCTACACCTAAAAGTGTAAATAGTAATGCTGAAATTACAGTTAGTTGCCATGATATCAAAAACATTGAGATTAAGTAGACAAGAGTTGTTATGCCTCTAGTTACTAAAAATGCTGCACCACTAAAACCCTGTCTAATTCTTTCGATTTCTGTGGTTATTGTGTTAATTAGTTCACCAGAACGAGTTTTGGCAAAGTAACTTAACGATAAGGATTGTAACTGTTCAAAAATTTGCTTGCGTAAGCGATCGCCAAAATGCAGTTGGGATAGTTCAGTATAAACTAGTCCAAAATAATTGAAGGCAACACGTAACCAAGTACTTAATAATATCAGTGAAGATATGCGGTAGAGACGGTTAATTGATGATGACTTAGATCCTAAGACCAAAATATCAAACCATTCTATTCCTGTTTGGACAGGTTGAGCATTTGGACTAGTTAAGCTTTGCAAGAAGGAGAGTAAAAAACCAATGCTTACTCCTTCAAAGGTTGCTGCTAAAATTGAGAAGGTTAAAGCTAAAATTACTATTTTGCGAAAGTGTTTAAATTCTCGCAATATCAAATAGTTGTCTTGCCAAAAGCTAGAAGCTTTGAGCAGACTACGGAATTTTTGAGGGAGTTGAGAATTCATCGATTTTATAATAATAGTTTGGCAAGGTAGAGAGACCGCTAAAGATGCAATGTAAGTAATTTTTGCGTTAGCCTCAGTGCGGTAGATGAAATCATCAATTACCGCACAGATGAATTACAGTGTTTGGCTATCTAGATGTAACAGGTGAGATGCCTCTACTTCCCAGGAAGCTTTAATGTCTGGTAGTTTATTGAGCTGTACTGCATCTTCCAAAGTCCAGCAATGAGATCCACCACCAGTCAAACTCATGTCACCCCGCAGTACGTTAAATAACTGTGGGAGATTGTCGAGATTGTATTTATTTATCCAACGCCCTAGTGGTGTGATATTGTGCGTACAAAACTTCATTGCTTGAAAGAGTTTACCCCGTTCTCCAACACGCCATTCACGACAAAAAAGCGATCCTGGTGAGTAAACCTGCATTAATGCCATCAATCCCAGCATGACTGGACTTACTAATAGCAGCAATACTAAAGCAGCAATCCAATCAATTAATCGCTGCAATTGTCTCCAGGGTTGATTAGAAAGTTTATTGCCAGCAGGTATGCTTAGGAATATTGGTTTTTGAGCTTCTTGACACGCATCTGCCCAAAACCTGAGCAAAGCCTCACCTAGCTTTGGATCTATGCTTACCAAACTTACTGGAGAATGTTGTAAGCATTTTACTAGCGATCGCTTACTATCTAATGCAGGCAGATATGGTTGTTTCACTTGTCCAGGCTGCTTCACCAACAACTGACCCCGCCGCCACAGGAGTGTGCAGTACCCACGATTATCTTGGTGTTCCTGGGTTACATCATATAAATTCTCTAGAGATGGAATTATTGAAGCTGTCATAATGTCTTTGGGTTTATACAGGAGTGAATTACTGAGGCGTTATCAAAGGCTATCAATGCCAAAGACCCAAATCCGAATCTTGTTGTAAGTCCAAAAAGTTGGAGATAATTGAGGGCAAAAATATGTTATTGCTATTTGCCACTCAGTCAAGCACATATTGTCCAGGATTATGCTGGTGTAGAGGTTTACAAATCAACGTTACTATCAATATTCATGGGCAATCGGTATTTTCCGGTAACTACTGAAAGTAGAAATATGTAGAGGGAAATTACCCATAAATCTATATCTACGTTTAATTGTACTGAGGTGTTTGTTGTGTCGATAGATTTAACAAAACCAGTCCAACCTTGTCTTCTAGCCTTTTTGAAGGTGCTTTAATTTCTAGAATATAAGACTATCTAGAAATAGCGATCGCTCAAATAAATTCTTTATTTACTCTTTAAAGAGCCAGTAATTTATCTGAAAATCCATAAAGATAGCATAAATATACTAAAATTTTCCTGATAGCAATAAAATTAAATTTGTTCATAAAAAATTAGGGTAGCACAGCTGCGCTACCCTACCGTATGTTGCATTTAAACTAATTTAGATTCCCGACTTATATAAAGAAGACGGGGATCAATCATAGCTGTACTAGCTACTTTTCTACAGCTTGACGGAGAGCCAATTGCTGTTGTTTGATATAAGGTACGTAATTACTGCTAGAGTTTGATACTCCGTTAGCTACAACCCCAATCAGGTTTAACTTACTTAGCATTGCTGTAGCCTGAGTCAACTGGCTTCGTGTCACAATACCAATGCTTGCCACCATAACGACGCTACGACAAGATGATGCAGTAAGCATGGCATCCACCAAACCAAGAACTGGGGGAGCATCTATGAGTACCAAATCATAGTTTTCCTCAAAAGCTGCCATCAATTGCATCATTCGGGGAGAACTCAACAGATTAGCTGGGTCAGCAGGTTTGGGCCCAGCAGTTAAAATATCGATGTAGGCGGAACCTGCGTATTGAAGACTAATCTGGCTGGGTAGACTTGCATCACTCGCTAGTAGAGTTGAAAGCCCTTGTTCATTAGGAAGATTCAGTTGGTGGTGCAGGCTGGGATCGCGTAAGTTGGCATCAATTAGTAACACCCTTTTGTGTAAACGGGCAGCACTCATTGCTAAACCTAACGCCAAAGCTGATTTACCCTCATCTGGTAAAGCTGAGGTAATCATCAAAGACTTCAAGTTAGCAACAGTATTTAAAAGTTCAATGTTTTTGTAAATCAGATCCAGCGATTCCCAACGCGGTGGAGATTGCAATACCTGAATTGTCCAAGGGGCGAGAACTTCTGGTTTGCCAAAGGGCAATTTAATCATTGATTCTCTGGGTTTAGCTGGCGGTAGCTTGGGGGTTGTTCCCAACAAAGGTAGAGCCATTTGCTTCTCTAACTCAGCAGTGGTATGAACTGCATCATCAGCCGAATCTCGAATAAAGGCAGCAATGCCTCCTAACATCAACCCAACCACAGCACCTAACAGCAAGTTCTGTTGGAGATTGGGGCCTAATTGTGCGCCTTTTTGGGGATCTTCTACCACTTCCCAATTAAATCCACCCTTAGAAAGTTCTTGCCGCAATTGCTGTTCTGCTCTTAAAAGCTGCTCTAACCTTTCACGACTAAATTGCAACTGCGGTAGCATCCGATTGTAATAAGCCAAAAGAGGCGGGAAGCGTTTGATTTCCAAACGTAGCTCGTTTTCTTTCTGAGCTAAACTTTGATCGCGGGCAGTTAAAGCAACTATAGTTGTCTGCGTTTCTACTAACTGACCAGCAAGGCTAAGATCAATTTGTCCAAGTTGTCCTTTTTCAAGAAGAGAGTCTCCAGATGTGAATGCACTAGCAGACTTTTCGCCTAAAGTTCTTCCTACTTCTTGTTGCAATAATTCCTTCTGGCCCTGAAGCTGTTCTTTGAGCTTTTGCACACTTGGAGTCTGATCTGTAAAGCGTAAGCGTTCTTGTGCTAGTGCCAATTCGCTTTTTTGGATTTCGTTTAGTAAGCCTTGATAGCGAGTAGACTGACTCAGACGAGAAGCAACTAAAGCATTTTGAGGAGAACGGTTAAGTTGTTCTTCTAAAGATTTTTGGCGTGCTAAGGCTTCGCCATACTGAGCGCGAGTTGTCTGTCTTTCTTGAGCAATATTATTCAAAGCTGTCTCAATCGCTTTGGCCTGTGACTCTGGATCAATTAAGTTCTGATTTCTGCGAAACCTTTGTAAATTAGTCTCAGATGCGTTTACTTCTTCACTGGCTTTACTTAACTGTTCCCTAATAATTTGCAGCCCTTTTTGTAACCGCGAAGTCTGCTGTTGTTTGTTATATTCCAGATAAACTTGTCGAATTGCACCCAGAACTTTTTGTGTCTTTTCTGGATCTCCAGCAGTGTATTCAACTTGAAAGATTTTTGTAGCGACATTATCTTCTTTGCTTCTCAATTGAGTTAAGACTAAAGAAGCTTTAATTTCACCTGTACTGATATCTGGATAATCAGACTGAAGTTTATCAACTGCTTTTTGGATAAGTCCAGAACTCTGCATCAAGTTAAGCTGAGTTGCTGTATCTATGACAATATTAGAGTCAGTAAACTGGCTATCTACCCCTGCTCCTTCTTTCTTTCCTTGATAGTTAGATTCTACTAGCAGTTGCATTGAACTTTTATAAGTTGGTTTAGTTTTTAAAGTTACGATGCCTGCTATAGCAATAGAACTAATTAATACTGCTAAAAACCAAGGAAATCTTCGCACAAATACGGCAAACAATTGTCCGTAACTTGGTTCAGTTTCAGAGGCTGGATTTATTTGAGGATTTAGACTAGTTTGAACCACTTTTATTATCCTTGTCTTCAAGACTTACGCTGAGAGATATCCCGAAGAGTACCTATTTTTAACAACCCGCCGGGGACGATAGAGAAAAGAATAGGTAATCTTATAATGTCAAGAGATTCCGAAATCAAATGAATATTTGATGCTCGCCACAAGCTTGGTTAATAATTTGCTCAACTTTCCCAAAGAAGGCATTCTCTGAAAAGTTTGCTACTGCATGATTACGGATGCGATCGTAATCCCAAGAGATGCCATTGGCTTCTTGTAATGCAATTTGTAGAGAGTCAGGTGTTTGTCTTTTGAAAAAGACTCCTGTTTCACCTGGTATTTGAGTATCTAATACTCCACCTGCTCCATAAGCGATAACTGGTGTCCCGCTAGCATTAGCCTCTACTGGAACTAACCCGTAATCTTCTAAGGCTGCGACAATAATAGACTTGGCTTTGGAAAACAAGTCTTTGCGGGTTCTATCACTTACGTGTCCCAAGAACACAATATTTTGTAATGCTTTAGATTTTAACCGTGCTAGTTCTGGCCCGTCACCTGATATTAATAAGCGCCATCCTAGCCAATTAAAAGCTTCGACTATTATATCAAGGCGTTTATAGCTAATCATCCGGGCTGAAGCCAGATAATATTCATCTTTTATATCTGAAAAAACAAATTTACTAGTATCAATTGGATAGTTAACCATCATTGCCTTTTTGCCATAAATATTTTCAATACGGCGGGCAACAACACTAGAATTAGCAATGTAAAGGTCAGGTTCCTGTGCATATTTCAGGTCTACCTTTCTCATTACTTGAAATACTTGTTCGATTAAAGGTGCAAAATATCTATAGTCCCCGTACTCTCTTAAATAGGTTGCTGTATCCCATAAGAAACGGGTGACGTTATGGCAAAAGCAAATGTGGCGGGCATTAGGATTTTTTCGCACTGCTTTGGCGAAGCTGGTGCTACTGCTAATAATTAAATCGTAGTCTTGCAGATCCAAGGAACGAAAGGCAGGAAAATATAGAGGAGCCATTGACCTGAAATACTTTGCTGCACCAGGGATTTTTTGTAAGAAGGTTGTGTTGACTATGCGATCGCCTAGATCAATAGTTTTTTGAGGATCGTACAGAGATGTGAAAATGTCTGCTTCAGGATAACGCTTACAAAGCAGTTCAAATACACGCTCTGCCCCACCTCGCTGGGTTAAATAATCGTGGACTAGAGCAATTTTCATGAATTTAACCTAAAGTTTCGATCGGGTTTGTTTCAAGGCTCCCCAGCAAGTTATTATCAACAACTTTAGTCTCCCGCAGTATAGCTTCCTATCCTCTTGACGAAATTCTGGCGACAAATATGTTGGTAAGGGCTTCGGAGATCCCCCCAACCCCCCTTAAAAAGGGGGGCTTTTTCTGATTCTTTCACCCCCTTTTTAAGGGGGTCGCCGCAGGCGGGGGGATCTGATCCGAAACTTATAAGGGGCGTACAGCTGTACACCCCTACAGCCAATTCATTTGTCGCAATATTTTTGGAATCGATATTACCCAACTGCTACCAAGATTTTTTCTGGGGCGAAATAATTGTTTTGCTCAGTTCTTAGTTGGTCGCAGAGTCTGCCTTCAGGTAATTCTACATCCTCATAAGTGAGAACTTGATCCTTATTAATATCCCGTTTTAAGCGACATCCTTCAGCTAAACCAATTGGTAGGAGATTTTGCTGTTGGACGATGGGGGAATTTTCACATTGTCCGTAGGTCATGTAGTAACCGATGCCATCTAGGGTTTCTCCAGCTTTCAGGTCGATTTTGGCGGTGGTGACAACATCTACTAACGGGCCTGCTAGCGGAGACATAACGGCATCACCGAAGAGGACAGCACGCGCTACAGACAAGGGAACTTCAAAATGACAGAGGTGATAAGGAGTATAGAAGCTGTAAAGTGGGCCTTCGCCTAATTTGTATAAGTTGAGATAGTGGCGTTGCTTGGGGTCGTCGTGAGTGGCAAATACATATACGCCTGGGCCTGGTTTTGCTCCAACTACATAATCGACAATACCACCCAGTTCTTTGAGTTGTTCAACATCATATAAATGGGTCATTTCCTCGACATAACCGTTGAAGTCATATCCCAACATTCCCCGTTTGGCGACTTTCATCCCTGTGGCATTGGCAACGATCGCTTGCTCGAAGGAAATTTTGGTTCCATCAGCGAAGCTAGCCACCATGTGGGGCTTTTGACCCCAGCGTTTAGCAAATCCTTCCTGGGTGGTGGGATTGCGATAGGGGTCTTGGAGTCCTTTAATGTTACCGCACAATAACGGAGTTAAACCAATGCTTTTTACAAAGCGGTAGAGGTTCATTTGCACCCCTGGCTGATCGCCATCACAGGCGCTGAGAATGACACCTGCTTTGTCAGCATAGACTTTGAGGATGGGGCCAATAGTGCCGTCGAGTTCGGCATTCATCATGATCACATGTTTGCGGTGAGCGATCGCTTCCATTACGATGTGAGCGCCAAATTCCACTGCACCTGTGACTTCGATTATGGCCTCGATGCCCTCAGCCTGACACAGTAACTTAGCGTCTTCTGTGACTGCATACTTACCGTTTGCGATCGCATCTTCTAATTCGCTTACAGTTGCAACAACTTGAATATCTTCAATTCCGGCTTCCGAATAAGCTTGTTTAGCTGCATCAATCTTGCGATTGGAGATAGCAACTAACTCCATCCCTGGCACGGAATTAACAATTTGGTTGGCAATTCCTCGACCCATAAAACCAGCACCGATCATTCCCACTTTGATAGGATTTCCTGCTGCTGCACGGGCTTGTAAGGCGCGATCGATAATAATCATGAACTAAACTCCTTTTTGGAACTGTTGGTTGTGATACAAATTCTCTATAAACTTGCACTTAATGATTTTTTACAGCTAAATATTAAGTACATTTTCATAGGAATTAAGATTAGCTATGGCTACTAACTGGTTGTTTGCTAGGCGCTATAGAACCAGTCTGTTTTTCCTGGCTGTGATTTTCGATAATTTGCTCTACAACATTTCTGTAAACTTGAGCAAATTTTTCTTTAGTATGATTTGCTCTTGCATATTCCCATGCCTGACGAGACATTAGATTTAGGTCTTCTACAGGCAAATTGGAAATACTTCTAACTTTCGCCTTAATTTCGCCAACGGAAAGATTATCGAAAATCACACCAAAATCATGAACATCGACACCAGATTCGTAGCTTAAAATTGGAATTAACCCAGCTTGTAAGCAACTGATTACTGCTCCTGACTGTCCTTCAGAAACGGAAGGATAAACAAGCCCTATACAGTTATTTGTAACCTCTATAAAGTCAGGACTACTAACATCAATCCAACCATAAGTATGGATGTTAGGTGTTTCGTACAGTTCTTTATAGAAAGCTTGCTCAAATTCTTTGTCATTACTTACCGGGCCACAAACTGTTAAATGGTATTCCGGCATTTGGGCAAAGGCATCTAAAACTAAATCTAATCCTTTCAGAACTAAAGCACTACCACCAAACCACAGAAAACGCTTTCTTACCGCTTCAAAATCTTTCTTTTCAGGATAAGGATAAACGCTAGGCGAAGAAATTGGGATACGATACATTGGTTTTTTGGCATACTTAAATGTATCAGTTGTGAAATCATTACCCAACACAATCGCGCAATCGGCATGTTCAATTCCCAAGTTAGGAACCTCAAATCGTTGTGGTTTTAAGGTGATACCTTTGCGCCGTTGTAGTTCTAGAAGCCTGTTGCATTCTGCTGCATTACGAAAGACCATATTCGCAATGTCAACGTGGAAAATTTTGATGCAATCTTTATTGAGTTTTGGTGCAAGTGCTTCCATCCGATGACGGATATCAATGAAAAATGCGTAGTGCTTTTGCGGAACGAATTTATCATTGTGGAACTGGATGACATCAACGTTGTAACCCAAGTCTAAAAAAGTTTGGGCTATTTGCCAAACTTCCCAGTACCAAGTATGGTCGTTAGGCATTGGCTGACCAGGTTTTAAGAGGAATGGCTCAATCCGATAAGAAAGAAGTACATTCCCTTTGAAAGGCTGTTTTGGCTTTAGAGAAACAACCTTTAAGGTCTTAGCGTAATTGATCCGAGCTTGAACTTTTTTGGAGACAAAAGAGATAGTATTTTCAACACGAGATAGAATATTTGACATTTATTTCTACCCAAATTCATTAATTTAATATCTCAAGTTTTAATTAGTAATTGACATTTTTATGTACACCAATTCTAATTTTTTTCCTTTGCGGTTCGTTAAAATAATTTTACGAACCATTTAATACCCCTGTCTTTATCTAGAAGTACCGCCAACTGTCATCATTCTTAACAAAGGCCAATTTAAATCTTTCTCAGATATTTCAGTCACATCTAGAGGCCAATCAATGGCAAAGAATGGGTCATCATAGCGTAAACCTCTCTCATACCCTGGCGTGTAAAATTCGCCTACTTGATATACAACTTCAGTCTCATCTGTGAGTGCTTGATAGCCGTGAGCAAACATTTCTGGAACATACAAAGCGCGGCGGTTTTCTGGTGTTAATTCCACACCGATATGGGATAAAAAGCTAGGAGATTCAGGACGCATATCAATAATTACGTCATAGATAGCGCCTTTAGTACAGCGAATTAATTTCGTTTCTGCTGCTGGCAGAATTTGATAATGCATTCCTCGAATAGTGCCTTTTTTGTAGTTAAAAGACAGGTTACATTGAGCAACTGTTGGCTTTAATCCGTGTGCTTCAAATTCTTGAGCGCAGAAAGAACGAGCAAAAAAACCTCGGTGGTCTGGCTTTTCTTCTAAGTCAATAATGAATGCGTCTTTGAGTTCGGTTTCAGTGAAAATCATTATGATTACTTTAAGATGAATGTTGAGTACAGAAAATAACAGTAATAAACGTAGATTATTAAATCTACAACTTTATAGGGTGCATTACGTTCCTAACGCACCATACAAAAGGTTACTAAGTCGAAACTTTAACTGCATCTGATGCAGAACGTAACTCTGCTCTGGGATAAGTATCATCCCAGTATTGGGTGCAGAGGTCTGGCCGTTCAGGAGGATTGGCGGTGTAACAAAAGAATAATGTTGACCGATCTTCTGTGCGGACTGTGCCGTGATGCAAAGCATTTTTTGTATCTACAATAATGACTGTACCTGCTGGGCCTGGGCAGGATTTCCAAGCTGATTTGGGGATTACTGGTTTTACTTGTTCATCATTGATACCCATATAGCCTGACTTCCAAAGTTTGTAGTAAAGTCGAAAATAATTCCAACTAAATAAGGAAGTTAAAGAGCGAGGGATGTATTCAAAAGGCCCAGTTTTTTGCTCTACATCATTCAAGTAAATGAAGATTTTAATAATCCGGCGGTCTTCTGCATCGCTATGCCATAGCAGCGTTCCAAACTGATGTTTACTCTTGAAATCTTTGCGTAAATGTACACCATGAAAAGCAATAGGGAGACCGATATAATTTTCGATGATGCTGAGTAGCCTTTTCTCCAACCCCCAGGCATAAAATTCTGGTAAACCTGTAACTGTGTAAATTTGTGGCAACCTTTCATCTAGATGGTCATTGTTAGGATTTTCCATCTGAGACAATTGATGGTAAGCAGCTTTGAGCAGTTCGGAGGTAGAATTTAACCCTAAATCTGCCAGTGTTGTGACGCAAACACCGTCTTTTTTGAGAGCATTAAGAATGTTGTGATCGCTTCCTGCTAATGCTGGCAGATTTTTGCTATGCTTCCAACGAGCTAGGTAATATTCAAAGTCAGATGAGAGTGTAGCTATTTTGCGTTTAATCGCGTCAAACATGGCGCAAATCCTTCTCTTATTGATATATAGTTGTTAGTAATTAGGTAGTTTATGGTTTATAGGTACGTACTTCTTCAGTAGATATTTCGCTTGATTCTGCTAAACCGAATTCTTTAGAAACCATCACATCAAAAGCACACAAGCTGACTAAAGCCAAAAATGGAACTACTGTTTTGATGGCGGACATCGGCCATCTTCTTAAAGCACCCAAGAAAACTTTTAAGTTGACTTCTTTACCGTTCTGCAAAAGCATCCGTCTACAAAATTGCTTAGAATATCCACTCTGCTGTAATTTCAAAATCACTTCGGGGATGTGTTTGTATTGCATTAACAGTGCTGATTGTGGTTCTTTCTGCCAATAACTCACACCAACGATACATTCTAAATAAGTCTCTTTAGTGACAATTACACTACCATTAGCAGCACAATATCCGGCTAAATATGCTAAAGATATCCAGTTATTCTCAGCATCTTGCCAATCTTGTAGAGCGCGTTTTACTAAGTCAGTGCGATAGACTGTAGCAGTTAGAAAAATGACTGCACCGACACTTTTTGAAAAACAATGTTCAAATATGGCTTTACCATCACCCTTAGCATCTTCACTATCAACATCAAACCAGCGATTACCAACTATTTTTGGTGGATGAACTGGTTCACCAGTAATTTGATTACGACCGGAAAAGTTGAGGAACAATAATGATAAATCTTCGTGTTGTCTGAGCTTGCTAATCACATAAGCGACTGCTCTATCTTGAATTGGGTCATCATCGCCAATTGTCCAAACATATTTTGTTGTTGTAGATTTTAGGCAATACATAATATTTTTAACTACGCCTAAATTCTTTAAATTTTTATTTGATTTAAATGTAATATTGTTAAGTGTCACTTGCCATTTTTGGATCACCTCCTGAGTATTATCTGTTGAACAATTATCGGATACTAAAATCTCACACTCATCTTCAAAACCTTTGATAGCTTGAGCCAACCATGTTAGCTGTTTATCAAGTAACCCGGCACGATTATAAGTGGGTATGGCAATAGTCAGAAGTTTATTCATATTAAGCTTAAATCTATAGTTAAGGGGCTACTAACAACAGCTTGTTTATTAACAAGCTGCTTTTAAGTTGATTTTTTGATATTTAGCAACAAAAGCTTTATGAAACTACGCCTCTTAATTACTTTTTACCTATTATCTATGAGCATAATGACAACAATAAAATAGTAATAAAAGGCGCTTTTTGGGTTATATTTAGTAATTACGACGCTAGTAAAAGCCTATCCGGAATAGGACACGGATAAATTTTTACTTCAGGAATTGGTACAACAAACTGTCCACCCCATTCGCCAATAAATGCCATTTGCTCCATAATTTCTTCTTTGAGATTCCAAGGTAAAATTAGGACATAATCTGGTTTAGTTTCGCGGATTTTGTCTGGTTCAAAGATGGGAATATGAGTCCCAGGTAAAAATAAGTCTTGTTTGTAAGGGTTGCAATCGACTGTGTAATCGATAAAATCTTTCCCAATCCCACAGTAATTAAGCAATGTGTTGCCTTTGGCTGGTGCGCCATAACCAACAATTGATTTCCCTTCTGCTTTTGCACTCAAAAGAAAATTTAATAGCTTATGCTTTGTTTGTTTGACTTTTTCACCAAATGTAATATAAGTCTCTATCCGATGCAGTCCAGCAGCAATTTCTTTTGCTTTTAGATGGCTAACTCGGTCACTGATGTTAGGACTATCAGCATCGTTATGTTTGGCATAAATTCTTAGTGAACCACCATGAGTTGATAATTCTTCCACATCAAAAAGTTGCAAATTGTGTGCTGTAAAAATCTTTTCGATAGCAAGAAATGAGAAGTAAGAAAAATGCTCGTGATAAATAGTATCAAACTGATTTTGTTGAATCAATTGTAAGATGTGAGGAAACTCCATCGTCAAAATACCATTCGGTTTGAGGATGAGTTTCATTCCAGCTATGAAATCATTTAAATCTGGTACATGAGCTAAAACATTATTGCCTATCAAAAGATCGGCTAGTTTTCCTTGTATCACAAGTTCTTTGGCAGTCTCAACCCCAAAAAACTTGTTGATACTAGGAATACCTCTATCTTGAGCTATCTTAGCTATATTTGCGGCTGGTTCTATTCCTAAAACTGGGATTCCCTTTTCTACAAAATATTGCAGTAGGTAGCCATCGTTGCTGGCAATCTCAATAACTTGATTATGATGATTAAAGCCAAATTTATCTACCATCATATCGGTGTAAGCTTTGACGTGTTTTAGCCAACTTACTGAGTAAGAAGAAAAGTAAGCATAATCGCTAAAAATATGATCGGGAGTTTCAAATTGTTCTAATTGAACTAAAAGGGTGTCTTCAGATACATAAGCATGGAGTGGATAAAATTTTTCGGCATGATTTAGCTGTTCTGCTGTTAGATAAGCATTGGCTAAAGGTGACATTCCTAAATCAATAAAGGTTTGGTGCAGAGGTTGACCACTGAAACGACATTTTGCGTTCGCCATATTTTTCAACTCACTGATTACAAATAATTTGATGGATGAAATAAGTCCGAACCAAATATTGTTGATTCGGAAACTTAGATTATTTCTTCTTTGCTGATAGGTCAGTCTATCTACTTTTTATTCCAGAAGAAATCTTTGTCAATTTGCTCGGTACGGATTAGATACTCTAGCTGTTTTAAGCGAGTAAATCCTCTAAACAAGAAAGTGTCTTCAGCCATATCTATTTGACTAAATAAATCAAATAGCTGCTGGGCACCAAGTCGGGCATTCCAATCACATTTAAATCCGGGGAGAATTGTGTTGATTTTCTCGAAGGATACCCGATAGCTGCGGTTATCTGAGCCGTTCTCACCAAAAGACAATTTACAATCTGGGAAAATATCAGCAATAATTTCTGCGATTTCTTTGACACGATAGTTGTTTGCTGTATCTCCGACGTTGAAGATTTGGTTATGTACAATATCTCGTGGTGCTTCTAAAGCGCAGACTATTGCTTTGCAAATATCCAGTGCGTGGACTAATGGTCGCCAAGGTGTGCCATCACTGGTCATTTTGATTTGTTTGCTAGTCCATGCCAACCCAGCTAAGTTGTTTAAAACAATATCAAAGCGCATTCTGGGAGAAGCACCAAAGGCTGTGGCATTCCGCATAAAGGTGGGAGAGAAGTCATCGTCAGCTAGTGGTGTGACATCTCGTTCTACCAAAGTTTTGCACTCTGCGTAGGCTGTTTGAGGATTAATTGGGGATTCTTCTGTAACATCACCTGCGGTAGCAACACCGTAGACACTGCACGAAGACATATATACAAAACGACGCACACCCATAGCTTTAGCTAGGCTAGCGAGACGAACTGAACCTACATGATTAATTTCGTAGGTAATATTGGGTGCTAATTGTCCGGCTGGGTCGTTGGAAAGTTCCGCCATGTGAACTATTGCTTCAACACCTTCCAAATCATCAGGAGTGATGTTGCGGATATCTTTGTTAAGGGTTTTAGGTGTTACCCCATTAGCGTTGTATAGCCAACCAACTTTATAGAACCCTGTATCTAGACCGATAACTTCATGTCCACGTTCAATTAACAGAGGCGGTAATAATGAACCTAGATAGCCTTCTGTTCCAGTTACTAATATTTTCATTGTGGTTAACGCCTTTGTATTGATGAGTTAAATTTTTCGTTTAGTAGGGATGCACAAATTTGCGTCCTAAAGGGTGTTGCATCCAAGAGGGAACCGCTATATTTTTCGTTTGTATGCAATAATTTGACCTCTCTCCAAACCTCTCTCCTAAGAGGAGGCTTTGAATCTTGCTCCCATTCCCTTATAGGGAAGGGGTTGGGGGTTAGGTCATTGGACTCAACCCAGAAGCGCTATATATAACTCGGCTAACAGTCATTACATAGTTTGCTGACTTACCTATTGAGTAACAGCACTCTATAGCGGTTCTTAATTGATGCACTACACTTTTTTCTTGTGAGATGGGTAAGATACCTATCTCTTATATTTCCAGGCTGGAAAAGATGCCCACTATACAAGATTCATCCTTTTATTCAGCAGCCCGGAAGTAATAACAATGTTATCTATGCAGTTACTGCAATATCTAGATGCGAGGGTTGGGGAATTTCTGCTACAAGCGCTTTGCCGATTTCTAGAGAAGATGTGGCAGCTGGAGAAGGAGCATTGCAAACATGGATGGAGTTTTGACCGGAAACAATCAAAAAGTCGTCTACAAGTTTGCCGTCGTTCATTAAGGCTTGAGCGCGAACTCCTGCGTGGGTGGGAACTAAGTCTTCTGCTTGGACTTCGGGAATTAGTTTTTGCAAACTTCTGGTGAAGGCTGCTTTACTAAAGGAACGAATGATTTCTTGGATGCCTTCATCAGCGTGTTTGGCTGCTAATTTCCAGAAACCGGGATAGGTGACGACTTCAAGAAAATCTCGTAAGTCAAAGTCGGTTTTTTTGTAACCTTCGCGTTTGAGTGACAAAACTGCGTTTGGCCCTGCGTGGACGCTACCATCAATCATCCGGGTAAAGTGGACACCCAGGAAGGGAAAATCGGGATTGGGAACTGGATAAATTAGTGTCTTAACGAGATAGCGTTTTTCTGGGGTGAGTTCGTAGTATTCTCCCCGAAATGGGACGATTTTGGCTTGGGGTTCAACTTGACCTAGTTTGGTGGTGCGATCGCTATGCAATCCCGTACAATTAATTACAAAGCGGGTTGCAAAGTTACCTTTGTTTGTTTCTAGTACCTGATTTTTACCACTTGGGGAGATTTTCAGAACTTTTGTATTGAGATGCAAATCTCCACCCTGCTGTTGAATTAGCTGGGCATATTTCAAACAAACTTGCTTGTAATTAACAATCCCAGTTGAAAATACCCGAAGCCCACCTACGCATTTTACGTGAGGTTCAATTTCCCTGACTTCTTCGGGGCTGATTCTCTTAACTTCTATACCATTGTCTAAGCCGCGTTGGTAGAGATTTTCTAGACGTGGTAGTTCTTGTTCTTCTGTTGCAACAATGACTTTACCACAAACTTCATGTTCTATTCCATGCTCTTGGCAAAATTCTACCATAGAGCGAGAACCATCACGACAAAATTTAGCTTTGAAACTGCCTGGCTTGTAGTAAATACCAGAATGAATTACCCCGCTATTATTGCCGGTTTGGTGAAATGCCCATTGACTCTCTTTTTCTAGTACTAAAATACGCGCATTGGGATATCGTTTTCCTAAAGCCAATGCTGTAGAGAGTCCAACTATTCCCCCACCTATAATCGCAAAATCATACATTAGTATTATCGCACTTAAAATTACAGTAAATCCATAAAGTTATTTGGGATTTGGTACTGGGTATTGGGTTAGAAAAAATCTCCCCCAGCCCCCAGTTACCTTACCATGCTTTCCAAGGAGCCTGACTGCTTTTCCATAGCCCCTCTAGATAGTTTTTATCGCGTAAAGTATCCATCGGTTGCCAAAAACCATCATGTTTAAAAGCAGATAGTTGTTCCATATCAGCTAGCTTTTCTAATGGCTCTTGCTCCCATACTGTAGAGTCATCAGCAATCAAATTGATTACTTCTGGTTCTAACACAAAATAACCGCCATTAATCCAAGCTCCATCACCTTCGGGTTTTTCCCGAAAGCTGGTAATTTTAGTTTGCTCATATCCCAAGGAAATGGCACCAAAACGTCCGGCTGGTTGAACGGCCGTGAGCGTTCCTAATGTATTTTGTTCTTTGTGAAACTTCACTAGCTCGGTGATATTAATATTACTTACACCATCACCATAAGTAAAGCAAAAGGTCTCATTACCAAGATGTTCCCTGATTCGCTTTAAGCGTCCGCCTGTCATGGTATTATCACCCGTATTGACTAAGGTAACACGCCAGGGTTCTGCATAACCAGAATGCACGTTCATCTGGTTAAATCGCATATCAAAGGTAACATCTGACATGTGTAAGAAGTAATTAGCAAAATACTCCTTAATTATGTAACCTTTGTAACCGCAACAAATTATGAAGTCGTTAATGCCGTGGGCGGAGTAAGTCTTCATTATGTGCCAGAGAATTGGCTTACCACCAATCTCAACCATCGGCTTGGGTCTGATACTAGTTTCTTCACTGAGGCGTGTACCAAGCCCTCCAGCCAAAATCACCGCTTTCATGCAATTACCTCGGAGATTTGTAGGGATATTATTATTTGACTTTTCGACATGAAGAGGATGCACTTAGATAGAGAAAAATTGATTTCTGATTTGTTTTTCTCCGTCAATAATCTAACTGTAATTTTCCCCGAAATTATAAAGGAAAGATAAATTAACATCTTTTCTATATAAAAGCTCTATGAATATCTATAAACATGAAAATAAATTATTTAATTAAATAAAAATGTTACCAAATAAATAACTAGGGTTAGCATCAGCTAACCCTAGCTAGGCTTGATTTCTCCAATCAAAACCGATAATAGGCGAGTAAAAAAACTTACTTGTTTTTAGTTAGTTTTTTCCAAATTACTTGAGCTTTGAAACAAAGGATCGCATTTGTTTTCTACGACTACACATAAGTTACTGAGTGCTTGCTGATAATTATCCATATCATCTTGCTCAAGAAACATTTTGGCAGATGCCTGTACATCTTCGATCGCTTTCGCCTGATTTTTGTTAGATTCACTACCACCATATTGTGCCAGTTCATAACGAACCATACCTCGTTTGAGATATACTTTTGCTAATTTAGGGCTGATAGTTAATGCTTGGTTAAAGTCAGCGATCGCTTGATTGTATTCTTGTTCATAATTGCTGCTATATTGAGCAATTTGATAATAGACAACACCTCGCTGAAAATAAGCTTCTGCTTTCGATACATTACGTTTTATAACCTGAGTGAAATCTGCGATCGCTCTTTTGTAAGCTTGTTGAGATTCACCGCTATATTTAGCCATTTGGGTGCGGACAATCCCCCGTCTGATATAAGCTTCAATTTCGTTATTATCCAGACCGAGGGCTCGATTATAGTCTGCGATCGCTAGGTTGTACTCTGTATCAGGATCGTTGCTATATTCGGCGAGCATATAGCGGGCATTACCCCGATTCACAAGGGCTTTGGTTTGATTGGGATTGATTTTGAGAGCTTGGCTATAATCTGTAACTGCTCCTTCGTAGTCTTTGAGGTTATAGCGGGCATTGCCCCGATTTACAATTGCTGTGGTATGTGTTGGTTGTTGTTCAATTGCTGCGGTTAAGCTGGCAATTGCTTTTTCGTAATCTCGGTCTTTGTAAGCAGTTTGACTCTGCTGATAGTAATCAGCGAAGCTGAGTTTGTTAATTGTCTGGCGAGACTTCAATGTTTGTTGAGTGTAAGCATTTTGGGAAACCAACGGCTGAGTAAATTTAATCATTACGTCGGCATAACCCAATAAACCGAAACCCAGCAAACAACAAATAACCGGGTACAATTTTGACTTTTTGGAACGTTTATAAGATGAACCGCTTGGAGTAATTACTGGCTGCCAATAATTACCTAAGTGCGGTGACATACTGCGCTGGGGAAAATGCGGTGTCTGGGTGTAGCGCTTTTTCGCTTTGATTCGCGGTTGGAGATGTTCTCTCGCTTCTATAGCCCGATGTGATGGGAAGGGGTCGCGTCCGCCTAATCGCACGGTACGTTCACACCACGGACAGCTACGCATGTGGTTGTTGTAGCGATGCTGGGGATTTGTGGTGCAGGTAATTAAGGAATCTTCGGCTTCAGCGATGGCTGAGAGCCAAGTCTGGGCATTGGGGCGCAGCTGTGGGTTGTTGTGACCATCTTCAAAACAACGGACAAATAGTTCTTGTAGGCTGGGATGAAGAATTTCCCAAGGGGGTGCAATGGGGGTAGGTAGGTAGGGTACGTACCGCTTTTGGCTATAAGTGAAATGCCCCGATGCAATGCGGGCTTCGTAGGGCGGTGGCTCAATAGAGCCTTGAAAAATCCCCGAAAATGGGTGAGTGCCTTCCATTAAGAGTTGGAATACCAGCACTGCTAACCCAAATAAATCGTGAGAAATTTCGCGATCGTGTTGGGCAAAAGTTTTATTCTGTAGTTCTGGTGGCGTAAACTCTGGTTTTCCGACTGGGCAGCGATAAACAACATTGCTGTTGGGGTCGAGTACTTGGAAAGAGTCTGTGTCTATCAAAGTCACCAGTGCAGTGTCACTGACGAGGATATTTGACTCGTTCACATCACCAATGCAATATCCACTAGCGTGCAAAGCAGCAAAAGCTGCCGCCAAGTTACGAGCCGTGCGGAGCAGGTACTGATAGTTGAATAGGGGACAGTGTTGACGACGGGTTCTGGGGTTGTAGAAGTCGATGATTGGACGCATCCCCTGAATCCGTGGCATCAAAAAGCCCAAGATGCTATTTTTGCCATCTGGTGTCCGCAATAAATCCTCTGGCCAAGCGATAGAGATATGACCCAAACTAGCTGTAGGGTTTTCTGGCGGGTTGGCAAGCATCGCCTGTAATTTGTCAGCATGGGCTGTAGTTGGCTTGTGGTAAATCTTCGCCACCAAGTCATTATCAGATGGCACTGCATAAACACAAGCTTCACCGCCACGCCCCAAACTGACATTGAGGCTGAGGATTTCTTTTCTAGGGGAACAACGTAGTACCTGCATAATGAAATTACCGCTAACGGAAGTTATTTAAGATGTGAAACCTGTAAATTGATTGCTCATGAGTCGTTGAATGCAGCTATAATGAGTGTTAAATCATCATCAGTGCGTTGTGTAATTCGGTCTGAGCGTAAAAACTTTACTAACTGCTCCTTCGCTTCTGTCTTATCTTCGGTATTAGCTACAAATTCAAACAGTGGAAAAAAGAATGGTTTGTGAGGTTCACCAACAACCATATTCAAAGCCAGCATTTGTAGTCCGTCGGTGATGATACCAACATTAACTATGTCAGTGCGCCATAATCTCATCTGCGCTGTGTCTAAGGCCGTAGGAGAAGTTAAAAAAGTGGTTTCGTTGATGTACTCGCCGCTATCAGGTATAGTTAGAGCGAGGAGATTGCCCGTGCTATCTTTTGCTACTGCCAAACCATCACCTATTTGCACTACAGCTACAACTTCTGGTGTGGCAACCATCATAATTAAGGTAGTTGCTAAGTCTTGAGGCTGTTTGTCACAAGTAGCCGCTTCAGCCTCCACAGCTTTTTTGGCAGCTAGTATGGCATCATTTAAGAGCGATCGCACAAACGCATCATCACTCAAAACTTTTTGGGTGATTCCTCTGCTAGAAATGCTTTCTATTGCTGTCTCCACAGCAATCATAGCTCCCACTTTCCCAAGGCTAGCAGAACCCGCGCCATCTGCTGCGGCTGCCACCAAAACATTATCAGACAATATTTGCCAGTGATGAGCATCCTGACATAACTGCTTATTTTTTAAGTGACTTGTACCACATACCGACGCAGCCACAATCCGCCATTGAGCAATCTGTTTTGATATTTTCATAGATTTTTTTTCAACAGCTCGCTGTGTCAACATCAAGCTGCGATTTTTAATTAAACAGTCCCCCAACCAATCGGCGGTAGTGCTACCTGTTCGTCTACCTGCGAATGAGAAACAGCTGACATACTAGTTGATAGCCAGACAAACATCTCGATGAAATTTAGTCCTTTGAGTTTCAAAGGTGTACGTACAGTTATTTGATTTAAACGCGTCATATTCGCATTTTCTACACCAACTGTAAAGAATGCTACACGCTTGTTCGCCTCATCTCCCTGTAAGCGCACAGATGCTTGCTCCACTACATTCTCTAACTCACCTTGGGGTTCTCCATCGGTAATCATGAATACCCAAGGACGATAGTAAGCAATCCCATTGGTACGATACTGAGATTTCCGCTCTTGAATTATATCCAAAGCTTTATGAATGCCTGCACCCATTGTAGTCAAGCCCTGTGCCGTTAAAATGGGCGGATTGAATTGATCGGCAGTCACAAAGTCTTGTACTACATTGACATTACTATCAAAAGTGACGATCGCCACTTCTACACGTCTTGCGGCTAAGGAATTTTTGACCAATTCATCCTTTAAACTGAGCAAACCCTGATTTAAAGCCTCAATCGGATCTCCTTGCATCGAGCCAGATGTATCTAGTAAAAGTACACAAGGACAACGTGGTTCTGGGTTCTCAGCAAATTCTACTACTTCATCAAGTCTTAATGTATCATGCATAACTTTTTGTGTTATGTTAAAGTTCAAAGCTTTATTTCCTTTTTGTCCGAGTATATAATTTCAGCCGTCGAGGTCACTACAGAATATAGTATCTAGTGGTAGATGCTCTAATCTTTATTAAACAAATTATTTTCATGAAGTTCTCAATATATTTTTTAAGAAAAACTTGAGTACAGCTTAGTTTAGCAAAAAAGAGTTTATCAAAACCCAGTGTTACCTGTTGTAATGTATCTACCAAAAATTTATATCCATTAAACCTACAGTACAATAAATACGTAAACTTTCCCAGATAAGTTTTTAAAGATTTTATGTAGAAGAATTTTTCCTTTACAGAAAAATTATTAACCATAATTAATATCTTTAGCTCCAGAAGTATACCAGCGTAACTGCTTCAACGTGGAATCAAATTTGCCTGATTTTTGTGAGTAGGCATAAATAAACGTCATTACTAAGGTCTTAAGGTAAGAGTTGTCAGGAGTTGGTAAAATCCAGAATTAACCAATATTTACTGATAGGCTAGCTATGATAAATGTTTCTCTTTATTCATACCTACTTGTGGTTTGAGACAAATTAAGTAAAAAGTACCAAATGTAACAAATAAGTTATAAAACTTATAATTTTTAAAATATATACATATTTTAAAAGGAATAAATTGTCCGTAGATAAATATTACAAAGAAGAGAAGACTTCATTGTTGATATTTTCAATCTACAAATGTTCAGTTGTTGATTCCGCAAGAAACTTGAAAAATATGAATAACTCAGGCGCATTCACCAAACTACGTCCTCTAAGTTTGTTAAGACAGTTATCCAATTGCTTTGATAGTACTTGTTTACAAGCATTAAGTAACTCAGTTCGTTGGTCAATTTACTTAGAACAGGGTAAAATAACTTACGCGACTCATTCAGTAGAACCTTTTGATCGACTAGAACGCCATTTGCGCCGCCTCAGCCACCAAATTCCCCTGCTTACTAGCGAGGTGCGGGTTCAAGCCCGTCTGATGTTTGAACCTGACTCACACAATCAGTTACTCGAATATGACAGCAATTCCAGAAGCCACCCTCCTGAATATCAGGCGATATCCTGGCTTGTTAGTCAACAACATCTACATTCTACACAAGCAGTAGTGCTGATTCAAGAATTAGTTAAAGAGGTGATTGAATCATTTTTGCTCATTAAAGAAGGTACTTATGAATTAACAGAACCACTTGAGAGAATGCCAAGAATTTGTAGGCTAGATGTAGAAAAGATTCTAGAACGTTGTCAAGGAAGATTACAGAATTGGCAAGCTTTTGTTCCGCAAATCTCTTCTCCATATCAACGTCCATATCTGTTGATTAACAGCAAAATTGAGGAAAAAGATTTACCAAAACTTCAGCCAGATTTGATTAATTGGATGAAGGGTTTCAGCTTGTGTCATCTGGCAACAATTTTGAATCAAGATGAAATTCAATTAGCCCGCAATTTATACCCTTACATACTTAATGGTGCGATTATCTTGCATGAACCCGATCCACCATTTGATAAGTTACCAAAGCTATTTGAAGAGCAATCGCTTTTCTCAAAAATAATTCCAGAGATAGAGAACACCACAAAAGAGCTAAATAGCACCATCAACTCTTACCCTGATATTGCTGAAGAGAATATATCTCCTGTTCCACGATTACCACAGATTTCTCTTCCTCCCCAAGAAAAATTTCAGGAACCAACAATATCAAATAACATAAATCCTGCTTCCCAAAAAGTAACAGATGCTACTGTAACGGCACAAAAAGCCCACAAAATCGTTTCTGTAGATGATAGCCCCACAATTCTCAAAGAAATTAGTCGTTTCTTAGAAAATGAAAATTTTTCTGTAGTGACTATTAACGATCCAGTAAAAGCCGTTTTATCAATTATAAGGCACAAACCAGACTTAATTTTGTTGGATTTAAATATGCTAGGAATAGATGGTTATGAGTTGTGCCGTATTATACGAAATAATTCGATATTTCAAAAGACTCCCATTATTTTTGTGACTGGTAATAAAGGAATTGTAGATAAAGTCAAAGCCAAATTGGTTGGGGCATCTGGATATCTGACTAAACCATTTACTCGCGCAGAATTACTTAAAATAGTCTTCATGCATTTGACTTAAATTAACCACAAAATCTAATAATGTTGAACTAGTAAAAATAAATATGGCTACAGTTTTGGTTGTTGAAGATACTCCTTCTCAATTGGAATTAATCAATAGTTTTTTAAGAGACAGTACGCGGAATTAAAAATTAAAAATTAATACAGTGTAAGCATTTGATTGATTTAGAATGGGTGGTTTCTTTCCGCCGTGTTGTACTAAACCTCGTCTACCTTGAGAACCGTAGTTTTGTAGTAATTTTGTAGGTTGGGTGCAGCGATAGCGTAACCCAACATAAAATTTGGTGGTAATGTTGGGTTGCGTTTCACTCCACCCAACCTACATAAATATATCTTTTAAAAAACTCTAGGTTTCAACATAGATGAGGTTTAGTAATCTAGAAATTGACTAAAACTTTATTAATGAAGCTCTCGAACTTGGTGGTCATCCAACTAAGGACGCTGTTATTGAAGAGACATTACGAGAGTATATGCAGCATCAAAAGAAACTGGAAAGTTTGGAGCTATTTGGTACGATTGAATACAAACACTACTATTCTTTGCGTTCAGGTTTTGTACCTACTTAGATCAATTGTTTGTAGTAGCTTACTTACTCGCACACATAAATCGTAGAAAGCCTTTAACTGTTCAATTATGGGTTCCATTTTTATGTTTTACACTCTCCGGTCTAAAAGGATGTTTTAAAAGTATTATATGAAACACCAAAAGCTTTTCTCCTGCGAAAAGAGAGGTTTCGAGCATATATTTGACTGGTTAAATATCCTCTGAGAGAAACCAAGACACCAAGAAAAGATTAGGAAGAGAGATTGTTCTGCGAGTCTAACGTAGTAGGATTGTTCAAGTGAAAGGTTACGCCTAGCGGGATGAGTAGCCATCGATCGCTAGTAGGCACCCTAAAATAAGAACAAAAGACGATTCCTAAAACAAGCACACTCCATGCGTATTTCTCTAAATTGGCTGCGCGAACTAGTAGAGATAAAACTTAGTCCAGAAGAATTAGCCGAAACCCTGACAATGGCGGGGTTTGAGGTTGAAGATATTGAAGATCGCCGCACTTGGGCAAATGGCGTGGTTGTAGGGAAAGTGCTTGAGCGTCAACCCCACCCCAACGCCGATAAATTAAGTGTTTGCCAAGTCGATATCGGTGCAGGTGAAACTTTAAATATTGTCTGTGGTGCTGCCAATGTGAAGGCAGATATCTATGTACCGATCGCAACTACGGGTACTTACTTACCCAACATCGATTTAAAAATTAAACCTGCAAAACTCCGTGGTGTCCCTTCTCAGGGCATGATTTGTTCTTTAAAAGAACTCGGCTTGCCCACCGATGTAGACGGAATTCATATTTTTACCCAGGAAAATTTACCATTAGGTAGTGATGTGCGTCCTTTGTTGGGTCTAGATGATGTAATTTTAGACCTGACTGCAACTGCCAATCGCGCTGATGCTCTGAGTATGGTAGGTGTAGCCAGAGAAGTCGCAGCTTTAACTGGTGGAAAATTGAGCATCCCTGAACCTGGTGAAGTTTCTATTAGCAAAAATACTGGAAATTTAACTTTAAAAATTGCTGATACACAAGCTTGTCCTGCATACATCGGTACGGTAATCGAACAGGTAAAAATTGCTCCATCCCCCGAATGGTTGCAACAGCGTTTACGGGCGGCTGGGGTACGTCCTATAAGTAATGTGGTGGATATTACTAACTACGTTTTGTTGGAATGGGGACAACCATTGCACGCCTTTGACCGCGATCGCTTAAAATCTGTTGCAAGTAGCGAAAATTTAACCATCGGCGTTCGTTTCGCTAATAATGGCGAATTCTTAAAAACCCTAGATGGACAAACTCGCACCCTCTCAACCCAAAATTTGTTAATTACCGCTAATGATAGACCCGTTGCATTGGCGGGAGTCATGGGTGGAGAAGAAACAGAAGTCCATGAAGGGACTCAAAGCCTAGTTTTAGAAGCAGCTTTATTTGATTCCGTGGCAATTCGCCGTTCTTCGCGCAGTGCAGGCTTAAGAAGTGAGGCTTCTGGGAGATATGAACGGGGAGTTAACCGCGCTGAGTTGGAAATCGCTAATCGCCGCGCCTTATCCTTAATTAGCGAATTAGCTAGTGGAATTCTTGTCCAGCAGGAAATTGCCGACACTCGCCCCGATCCTTCTACCTGGAGTCGTTCGATCGCACTGCGTTTAGACCGAGTTAATCAGATATTAGGGCCAATCGATTTGGGAGAGGACACAGGTGAACTCCAAGGACAAGATGTTGAGCGCATCCTGACTGCACTAGGATGTCAGTTGACTCCTTCAGGTGAAGATAGCAATCATCAACCTACATGGTCAGTTTCCGTCCCACCCTATCGTTACCGCGACTTAGAGCGAGAAATTGATTTAATTGAAGAAATCGCCCGTCTCTATGGTTACAACCGATTCTGCGATACTTTACCAGAAAAATCGGAAGGTGGTTATCTGCCTTTAGACGAGGAACTGATTCGCAAGTTACGGGCTTTCCTCCGGGCTGAAGGATTGACAGAATTAATCCACTATTCTTTAGTTAAACCAGGAGAAGACAGACAGATAGTACTGTCAAATCCTTTATTTGCCGAATATTCAGCACTACGAAACGATTTGCTATCTGGGTTGATTGATGCCTTTCAATACAATTTAGAACAGGGTAATGGTTCCCTAAACGGCTTTGAAATCGGGCAAATTTTCTGGCGAGAAGAAGACGGTTTGCAAGAAACAGAAGCCTTAGCTGGGATTATGGGAGGCGATCGCACCATTGGCAAATGGTCAAAAAGTGGACGTGAAGAACCCATCACCTGGTTTGAAGCCAAAGGCACTTTAGAAAGTATATTTCGGCAACTTGCCTTGCAGGTAGAATTCCAACCCGATTGCCGAGATCATCGCTTACATCCCGGACGCACCGCTTCTCTGTGGATTCGGGGTAACAGGCTGGGTATTTTTGGACAACTCCATCCCCAATTGCGACGAGAAAAAGGTTTACCAGATTCCGTTTATGTTTTCCAGTTGGATCTAGATGTGCTTTTAGAATCTCTAGGACAAGACGAAATTCTTGTGCCAACATTCCAGCCATATTCTACCTATCCAGCTAGCGATCGCGACATCGCCTTTTTCGCACCCGTGAAAATCTCAGTTTCCGAAATTCAAAAAGTAATTACCAAAGCGGGTAAAGATTTGCTCGAATCAGTGGAATTATTTGATGAATATCGAGGCGAAAATGTCCCCGAAGGACAGAGGAGTTTAGCATTCCGTCTAGTTTATCGGGCTAGCGATCGCACTTTGACTGAGGCGGAAGTTGAACCAGTACATAATAAAGTCCGCGAAGCCTTGGTGGAAAAATTTGGCGTAAATCTCAGAAGTTAGTCATTTGTCATTTACTAGGAGTTAGGAATTAATAATTCCTCACTCCCCGATATACTGACTACAAAATCCAAAATCTAAAATCCAAAATAGTCTTAGCTATGCCTAAATATGTACTCTGGGGAACTTATTGCGAAGATGTTCTTGAAAAACGCACCCCTTACCGTCAAGCTCATTTAGACGGATTAGCAAAACAGAAAGAATCCGGTGTGCTGATTACTATTGGCCCCACCAAGGATGTCACAAAAGTTTTTGGGATTTACGAAGCCGAAGACGAAGCGATCGTCCGCGAACTAATTGAAAACGATCCCTACTGGAAAAATGGCATCTGGACTGAATATTCAGTCAAAGAATGGATTCAAGCTTTATAAATTGGGCATAGGGCATAGGGGATTGATTATAATTCTCCTCCCCTATTCCCAATTCCCCATTCCCAATTCCCCATTCCCAATTTATGAAAACTTGGCAGGTTGATTTTTATCGTCGTCCCTTGCAAGATGCGTCTGGACAAATTTTATGGGAGTTGTTGATTTGTGACGCAACTCGCAGCTTTGAGTATGAAGCTACCTGTCTCCAGTCAGCAGCAAATTCTAATTGGGTTGCTGCTCAACTTGAGCTAGCCGCAGGTGAAAAATTGCCAGATGTGATTCAGGTGTTTCGTCCGCAGTCTCTAAGCTTAATTGAGGCGGCTGGACGCAATTTAAGTATAAATGTCGAACCTACGCGCCACACTTTGGCACTGAAGCAGTGGTTACAAGAAAAGCAATATCCCGCAACGGTAGATAAACCACCTCCAGCACCATTACCAGAGAACCTCTGGGGAGAACAATGGCGGTTTGCGACTCTAGCTGCTAGTGACGTAGAAACGAGATTTAGCGATCGCCCCATTCCCATTTTGCACATCCCAGAACATCTTAAACCCATCAACTTGGGTTTAGCGTCAACAGTGCCCGTCCCTGGTGTAGTAATTTATGGTGGACGGCAATCGATGCGCCTAACCCGGTGGTTACAGCAAGCCCGTCCTGTGGCGTTAAACTACATTTCTGGCGCACCAGATGGCTTAGTATTAGAGGCTGGCTTAGTAGATAGGTGGATTGTTGCCACTTTTGAAGATCCGGAAGTTACAACAGCAGCCCAAACATATCAACAGCGAAAAAAGCATTGCCGAGGATTGCATTTTTTGTTAGTGCAACCAGATGATTCCGGGATGACTTATAGCGGCTTTTGGTTATTGCGGGCAGAAGATTGATATTACAGCAATTTTCAGGTAAATAGACCATGCTGTAGGGGCAATTCATGAATTGCCCTTACGACAAATGTGGTTCAAATAGATGAAAATAGCTGTAATTGCCAAAAATATTTGTCCGCTTATTCTTGCCTATTTGCTCTATATAAATGCTCGCAAAGAAAGGGAAGATATTATAACTTTTTAAATAATATTTGTAACTAATTCAAACCTTATCCACTCATATTATACATCTCAAACCTTGGCAAGACTTAATATCAAACACATATCTGTAATCCTACGTAAGTAGGGGTTGAGCGCTGATAGCAGCAGTTTCGTCTGAGCAACGTTGATAAACGGTGCAAACCCGTTTGGGAGAAGAACATCTCTCTGTTGCCACCAGCCTGAAGGAGCTAGCAGAACTCTACTATTATCAAGGAAGCTATGAGCAAGCTGAATCGCGAAGTGCTGTATCTGCAAGCTTCAGGACAGAGAAAACGGTTGCTGGGAGAACAACATTCTTCTGTTGCGACTACCCTGAAAATCCTAGCAGGACTCTACTATTATCAAGGACGCTATGACCAAGCCAAAGAGTTGTTAGTGGAAGCTTTAGACCAGAGAAAATGGCTGCTGGGAGAACAACATTCTTCTGTCCCCACCAGCCTGAAGAAGTTAGCAGGACTCTACTATTATCAAGGACGCTATGACCAAGCCGAAGAGTTGTTAGTGGAAGCTTTAGGACAGAGAAAACAGCTGCTGGGAGAAGAACATCCTTCTGTCGTCACCAGCATGAACAACCTAGCGTCACTTTATGATTCTCAAGGACGCCATGACCAAGCCGAGCCGCTTTATCTGCAAGCTTTAGAAGTATTTCAGCGTCTGCTGGAGACTTATCCAGAAGATTAATTTAGAGGTTGTTTAAAAAGTCCTGTTGTTGATAGTAAAACGTTTTAGATCCCCCTAAATCCCCCGATAAATTGGGGGATTTTAATTCTGGTTCCCCTTTTTTAGGGGTGTTAGGTGGGATCAAGAAGTGCCTAAAATCACAGCTAACAATTTTTCCAACAACCTTTTAGTCGTAACCGTTCACAGGTTTTTTAGCTACTGCAAAAATACAGGTACACATCTTGGCTTATAAACATTGGCTAAGTAGTTGCATCAAGGCCATCACGGCTTTCGGATCGCTATACACAAATATTGTGTTGAGAGAGTTGATACCAAAGGCACTTACTTTCCCCAGTTATGGACGACTGTTGGTAGCCAATCGAGAACTAGAGCGGAAAATCAGCGATGTCTACGACGAGCTTCGCTTACTCAAGCAAGCAGAAATTGCGATCAAACAAAGCGAGATTTGCTACCGTGCCATTGTAGAAGATCAGACTGAAGTGATTGCCCGATATTTACCAGACGGCACACTGACGTTTTTCAACCAAGCTTTTGCGCTTTATTATGGGCGATCGCCAGAGGAACTGATCGGCAGCCCCGATCAACCCATTATCTTGGAGGCAGATCGGCAGCGAGTTGCTGAATTTGTAGCTTTAATTAGTGCTGATAATCCTGTTGTCATCATTGAGAATTGTGTGCTTCTGGGAGATCGGGTGTGTTGGACTAAGTGGCGTAACCAAATGATATTTGACGAGCAAGGATGCTTTTTGGAATTTCAATCGGTGGGATACGATATCACAGACTTCAAGCAAATCGAAGAAACACTTTTTCAAGAAAAAGAATTAGCCCAAGTGACATTGCAATCCATCGGAGATGCAGTTCTGACGACAGATGCCTTTGGCAAAATTAAATACCTCAATCCGGTTGCACAATCTCTGCTTGGATGTAGTGAAGCATCCGCAGAAGGGTTGCTGTTAGAAGAAGTCTTTGGAATTGTGCATGAAATGACAGGGGATAAAGTTCAGAACCCAATTGAGCAAGCGTTACAGGAAAATCGAACTGTTAGTCTAGCAAACCATACCGTCTTAATTAATCAGAATAATCAAGAAGTTGCGATTCAAGATTCAGCCTCCCCCATTCGCGATCGTCAGGGACAAGTTATTGGCGGGGTTATGGTGTTTCGTGATGTGACTCAGAACCGCGAGTTTTCACGTCAGCTATTCTGGCAGGCAAGCCATGATGCCTTAACCGGATTGGTAAATCGCCAGGAGTTTGAGCAGCGGATTGAACAAGCATTACGTTTTACCAAATTAGACTACGAGGTTCATGCGTTGTGTTATTTGGATCTCGATCACTTCAAAATCGTAAATGATACCTGTGGTCATGTGGCTGGAGACAAATTGCTGCGTCAAATTACTATCCTATTGCAGCAGAAGATTCGGAAAACTGACACACTGGCACGGTTAGGGGGCGATGAATTTGGCCTATTGCTCAATCAGTGTACACTAAAGCAAGCTTTACTAGTTGCGAATGAGCTGCTTTCGTGTGTTCAAGAGTTCCGGTTTGTTTGGCAAGAGCAGGTATTCTCAATTGGAGCAAGTATCGGCTTAGTCAGTATCGACACGAATAGCGAGAGTGTTGCAGAGATTATCAGCACGGCTGACCTAGCTTGCTATACCGCAAAGAACCGGGGGCGCAATCGCGTGTACGTTGCTCAGACTGACGACCAGGATAGACTGCAACAACGCGGGGAGATGCAGTGGGCTAGCCGCATTTCTCAAGCCTTGGATAGTGATTGGTTTTGTCTCTATGTTCAACCCATTGCTGCAATCACCCCGACGGCTCAAAACGGCAACTATTATGAAGTACTGCTGCGGCTCCGGGATGAAAAGGGAAATTTAGTGTTGCCGATGACGTTTATTCCAGCAGCAGAACGCTACGACTTGATGCACCTGATCGATCGCTGGGTGATTCGGACTCTGTTCAGGAATTGGACAAGGGCTGTTGGCGATCAACAAATCATGTATGCGATTAACCTTTCTGGCTCTAGCATCAACGACGATCAGTTCATTCACTTTCTGTATGAGCAGTTTACCCTATACTCCATCTCACCCCAGCGCATCTGCTTTGAGATTACCGAAACTGTGGCGATCGCTAACTTGAACAAAGCCAACCAATTCATTCAGTCACTTCAACGGATGGGCTGTCGCTTCGCGTTAGACGATTTTGGGGTGGGGATGTCGTCCTTTGCCTATCTCAAGTCTCTGCCTGTGGATTACCTCAAAATTGACGGGAGCTTTATTCGTAACATTGTCGATAATCCTGTGGATAATGCGATTGTGGCAGCAATGACGCACATTAGCAGTGTGATGGGTATTAAGACGATTGCTGAGTTTGTAGAGAATGACGCAATTTTAGAGCGAATTACGGCACTAGGAATTGATTACGCACAGGGATATAGCATTGCAGCACCTCGCCCATTGGTGTTGATATAGCTAGCCTATACACTGTTGGCAAATGTACTACATAGCTTTTGTTAATTCAAGTATTACGTAAGTTCAAATCTGTCAGTTAAGCATTTCTTTCTTCTCTTTGTGTCCTTCTCTACGAGACGCTGCGCGATTGCGGTAGCCTGCGGTAAGCCTCTGCTCGTGTAGGTTCAAATAATTGACTTTGACAAAGAGTTTTAGCCTTAATCCAAGCGTATTGGGTTATAGGGTAGTGGCGTGTCAAGGCTAAAATAGTGCATTAGAAATCTTGGAAATATTCAGATTTTAGAAACATAATTGAATTTTCCTATTGCATCAATTTAACCTTGTCACGCCAGTAGGCATTGCCAAAAAAATGTGTAATAGGTGCAATATTATTTAAAGCAATACCCACCCTACTAACTTGGCTCTCACCACTGTCCTGAATTATCTTCCTGTTGCAAACCTATTAACTGTCGCCGCTTCCAAGCATAGTGAAGAATATTAATTCCAAGTTCTTGGGCTGTACGAATAGTCAATCTGGGTAAATTCAAATCTCTATCCAGTCCCCAAGCGGTTGCTAAATCACCAATTACTAAAATAATTCCGCCACCGATTAACATTTTAATTTGCTGTTGATTAACCATTGGCAAGGCAGCAAATAAGAAAGGTTTTGTCCTTAAAGGATGACTCCGTTGCAATTCTTCTAAAGGTCTTAAAGGGCTTTCTAACTGTTGTGCTAATGCTTGAGTACTCTCAATTAGAGCATTAGCATTTATTGGTGCATCAACGAGAAGCACGCCGCCTAAATTTAAGTAATTTTTGAGGGATTCAAATTCGAGACTATTTAAAGATATAGCCTGTCCACCTGTCAGATAAAGTAGGTCATAATCTTGGATATTTTCACTTAAAGAAACCTGTCCTGGTTCATCAGCCCCTCGTAAACTGGGATATAAGGGTTCTACTGCTTGCAACAAATACGAAAGGCTGAAAAAATTACGCGCACATTCAGGATCGCTATGAGTTGCTTGCGCCATACACACAAGTGCTTGAGGACGCATTTGCGCTTGACGGCGATAACGTAAATCAATATTGTTATATCCAGGAAAGAAAGCATCCGCAGGTTGGGTAATTTCAGTATGTCCTGGTTGCAGAAGTATCCGACATATTTCAATTTCTGAACTGACTGGTATGGAGTTTCTTTGGTCAATTCGATAAGTTTCTTGAACAATATCTCTTTGCTGTCCACGCCGCAATTCATCAGGGTCTACGTAGCTAACTACTAAGTAGATCATGAGTGGTTCAGAACTGACTACTTCTATATCAATAGGAAAATCATAAGAAGTCGGTACAACAATGAGATTACCTGCTAAATCAATTGCAATACCAGGTTGAATTTGCACCCAACGCCCATCTCGATATCTAGCTTCTACTTGACTTGGGGCTGTCACATCTCGAACGCCTAAACCACAGACAATTCCTGGTTGGTTTAAACTTTGATATTGAGCATTTTGCCGATTTCGGTGATAATCATGGGCTGTGCGCCAGCGTTCTGCATTGATTAGTAACCCGTCTGCGGCTTGCAGGCGTTCCAAAGATTTGATTGGTGGGGGTGGGAAAGGATGGGACATAAATAATTAAAAATTCAAAATTCAAAATTCAAAATTAAGAAAAGCTCAGGCAGATGTGCAGAGAGAAGAAGTTTACAATTTTATTGGCTAGAAGGATTTTCAATAGATAGTTCGTATGTACAGAAAGCAGGCTTTTCTTGTTCTATGATTCTTTGGATAAGTTGCTCGTTAATGATGCCACTAGAAATATTTGAACGCAAACGTACTATAAAATGATATGGTTGTCCGCCGGCTAAAACAGCATTTCCTAATTGGGCATCTCCTATGATGAAACTTGGGCCAAAAGGTTCTGTAATACTAATATGTTTATCAGCTTCATTAGGTAAATCTTCATCTAAAGGTAAACCGGTATAAAGATGCAAGTAAAGACGCAATCCTTTACGAGTTCCCCGCCAGCGATAAAGTTCTACAGCCCGACGAATTAAACGCCGTTGTTGCTGAAGATCCCAAACTGAATCTACTTGCCAAGCAACCCAATGAGCCATAAATGGTAGTAATGCTTGTGGTGCTGTCAAGGGATCGAGGTTTGCCCACATGACATTGTAACTATCAACTATTGGTTGAAAAGCTTGCTCAAATATCTTCATGAAGCGACCAATAAAGTCTACTTCTCGATATAAAATTGGCAAGAATTCCATATAGGCGGTGTAAGGACGAATATATAAATCGAAATACTCGCTTCTCTCGATTTGTTCGTTGTCAGTACCTGGATCTATATGTAAAGTAACTAGACTGCGAAAATTGAGAGTTAATTTGTTTTTTGTTCCAGGAGAAATTGCTTCTTGATCTTCAAAAAATGTGTCGGGAATTGAGAAGTAGAGAACAGCATCCATTTGTCCACGAGGTGGTATTTCACTACCCTCTGTGCCAATTTGACACCACTGGGACGGAAAGTTTCCCTCAACACTTAAGCTTACCCGCAAAGGACGTTGTTCTAAGTTTTGCACTTGCACAATCATCTCGCTAGGATGCCCAGGATGCAAGAGTAAAGTACGTCCAGCTACATCCATATCCGCATTTGCAAATCCTAAACCCGCCACTGGTAAAGCTTCGGGTATTTGCATTGGTGTTAATTGAATGCTTACAGCCGGACTAGAGCGACTTTGAACCATAGGATTAGGGATTGGGAATTGGGGAATGGGGAATGGGGAATGGGGAATGGGGAATGGGGGCGAGAATAACTACTGACGAAGGACAAATGACAAATGACAAATGACAAATGACAAATTACGAATTACGAATTATTTGAATGTCGTGATTTGAACGTAGATTGGTATCAGCCCAAGAACATATTAAACCTTCCGAGCCTGGGTCAATCAATTGTTCTGGTGATGGTTGTCGTCGCCAATTTTCTCCTTGCTTACGGATGGGAAACAGCAGGACGGGGCCTAAATGACGCACGCCTGGGGTTTGTTGCAGTAATGCGACAATATCTGATGTATAAACTGGTCGCCCAAATGGCCAACCTTTGCCGTCCATTCCTCCAGTTAATGGATTTAAATATTTATACAGTGATACCCTTAAATTCCGGCGAATTTCTTCTCTGGCAAAAGGATTATCATAAGCAGGTTCTAAAGCAATTTCTGTTTGTACAGAAACACCTACATAATTTGGTTCTTGTAATTCTATTTGTACCCCTAATAACCGTCTTTCATCTAAGTAACTCAAAATTTGCTCTTGCAGGGCATTACTAAGAGCAAAATTTTCTGGTGTCATGCCATTACCTTGCGCGATCGCATCTGTATTTGCATAAGGAACTACCAGTAAACTAACTATACCAGCTTGCCTACGAGAATTTGCTGGCAAACACCGGACGCGCGCGATCGCACCTGCACCCGCTTGTTGAGTTAAAACTTCAAAATCTTCGGCAGTGACGGCGCGATCGCGTGTGCGGAGGATGCGGGGAGCTTTCATTACAGCCTGTTCCAGAGATTCGGCATCTGCACCATTGATTGCAGGTACACGATTTACCACACTAGCAATGTATGGATACGCAGACTTCAAAAACTGGATTGCCCCAGTTTGCACATTGCCTTCCCTACCGCCACCTGTGCGATAAGCAACCATTTTAATCTCTGCACCACGGGGAGGAATCGCCCCATATTGGTGTTCCGACTGGTTATTTTCTAGAACTTGTACAGATGTGTTATCTAGCGATGGTTCTTGAATTCGCGTTCGTACTTGTGTTTGTTGTTTAAGTTGGCTAGGTTCCCGAATCAGCGGCCCAAACTGGATTGTACCAGTGATCGAATCAATGGTGTAATGAAAGTTATGCGGCCCAGAATCAGCAAAATCCCTCACCTCAATCCACTTCTGAGGCAAACCACCACTGGGAGTAACTAAAATATATTCATTTTCTCGGCGTTCTAAAATTGGTGCTGTTTGTAACTGGAAACTCTGACCGGGTGTACCATCGCTAATTCCCAATCGCTCATCTATAATCAGCGTACTGTGACTAGCCCTAACTGTACCGCCAATTGACCGCGCTGCTAAACCAATAATTCTTGGCGGACGATTGTAACCAGTTTCATTGGCTTCTGTGGAAACAAAACTACAGCGCAACCAACGACCCCGGTAAGAGGTAAAATTAGCCACAGGCCAAATTTGAGGCAGATGCAAACGTACCTCTGCACCTTGAGATGGGTTTCCACCCTGTTGGGCCATTTCATAAAAACTGAAACCGCGAGTTTTATCGTCTGACTCTTGCAATAAAACTGCTTGCCAATTTTCTCCATCCCAGGCTTCCCACTTGCGGGGTGGTTGATTAGGGTTAATACCAGCAGGAGTAGCCGCAGCCCCTTGGAAAATAATTTCTAAAACATTAGCATCTAAAGGATCGTCAGAATTAATTGCTAAATAAAAACAGTTACCAGGTTGGGGTTCCTCTTCAAATATCGGTTGTTCATTACCTGTCCAGAAACCGTTAGATTGGCGAGTCCATGAAGTTGTGACTCTTTCGCGCAGAGATTGGGGAATATCTTCGGTAGTTTGGGCAGTTAAGAAGTGTTGGATGCGGGGATTGCCGATAATTAGAGGATAATCTGTGCTGAAGGTAATAGCTTCTGTAGTTTCAGTGCGAATAGTTGAGGCTTCTAATCCTGCGGGAATAGTGTAGGCTTCGGGTAATGCAGCGCTTAAATAAAAAGTTAATTCCGTGCGGGCTGGGGCGGGAGGCTGGAGACGAATACCCAGTAATTCTAGGAAAGCGACATAATTTTTGCGAGGTACTTGGTTAAATCTGAGCAACATCTGGTCAGTCAACCAAGCAAATAACTCAATTAGCGTAATTCCTGGGTCGCTGAGGTTGTGGTCAGTCCATTCGGGACAGTAGCGGGGAATACGCATAATACATTCTTCCACCAAATCATCGAAGGCGCGATCGTCTAAGTTGGAAGAAGGTAATTTCGGTAAAAAATCAAAGTTCATACCAATTTAAAAAAGAATGTGACAGATACAAGGCTAGAAACCCAGATAAAATTTAGCTTTTTTAATTAGGACTTACGCATAAATTATGGAATAACGTAGACGCTTCTCTACGAGACGCTACGCGAACGGCTTGCCGCAGGCTACCGCAGAGGCACAGAGGGCACAGAAAAATCAGAGTTTGAGAGATATTTTGCGTAAGTCGTATTAATTTTTAATTTTTAATTTTCAATTTTTAATTCGGATCACGCTTCCTCCCCAGATGAAACCAAATAATAAGGATAAACAAAACTATAAATATCGGGGCCGTCTTTGAGTCGATAATTGATAATGATGTCCACTCTGCCACGCACAGGGTCAGGATCGGTGACAACTTCATCGATAGTAATGCGCGGTTCCCAAACTTCTAAAGCTTCCAAGACATAAAGACGGATTCGCAGTAGGGTATCGCTATTTAAAGGTGCAAACGCCAGTTCCGATAAGCGCGAACCAAAGGTAGGTCGATAAACCCGCTCACCTACTCCCGTGCGGAGAATAATCCAAATAGATTCTTTAACTTTTTGATCTTCACGGCTAAGTTGTATCCCGCCTTGCACACTTAAATGCAGTGGATAAGCCCAACCTGTTCCCAAATAGGCTCGTTCACGACCATAAACCATATCTGGCACTTAGACAGTTGTACATGGATATCTTCAAAGATATCGGCACAGAGGTTTTAAGCCTATTCGCCAAAGGTCGAGGATGAAGAGGCGGGGGGCAGGGAGCAGAGGAAGCAGTGGAGGAAGAGGATTATTTCAGTAATTCTTTTCTCAAGAACAACTTCTATTCTCTCAAGGGGAGACGCTAAAAGCGATCTGCTTTCTGCCTTCTTCAATCCCTTTCCTGCTAGTATCTTTTCAGGATCGGAATTAGTTTTTTTACAGCTATTTTCAGTTAAATAGACCACACGGTAAGGATACAAGCAATGCTGTACCCTTACGACAGATATAGTTCAAATACATGAAAAGTGCTGTAATTTCAGATAAACGATCGCAAACTAAGGTTGTCGGCAGCCATTGACCAGAAACGTTATGCCAACATTTGAAGAATCAAGAATTAATAAATGATTGAAATTTTTGAAGCAGACCTGACTATAACTGCTCATGCGGAGGCTATGGTGCAATTAATGGATGAGTATGCACTCGACCCGATGGGTGGTAGTAAAGGTCTGTCCGATTACGTTAAAGCAAATCTCTCAGCAGAGCTTGCAAAAAGAAAAGCGGCTCATGTAATTCTTGCGTTTGTCGATGCCGAACCCGCAGGGCTTGTTGTCTGCTTAGAAGGATTCTCTACGTTCGCGTGTAAACCATTACTTAATATTCACGATGTCATCGTTGCTTTACCCTACCGTGGTAGAGGCTTGTCCAAACTGCTGCTACAGAAAGCGGAGGAGATAGCGTTGGATTTGGGCTGCTGCAAACTCACGCTAGAGGTACTGGAAAAAAACCATGTTGCCCAGTCAGCATACAAGGCGTGCGGATTCAGTGGCTATGAGCTAAATCCCCAGATGGGCAAGGCATTATTCTGGGAGAAGAAACTAGGATAAGTGACTGATTGATTAAAAAGTCTTTAAAGCAGATTGATTATGATTACTTGCTATTTGCACTACGTTATCAAGCCTGACAAAATTTCTGATCAAGTTGCAACTCTCCTCCCTGATTTTCTCTACTTCTCCAATCAGCCGCCAATCAAAACAGTAAAATCACCTTTGATAATTTTATTCGGTGGTCCTAATGCTTCTAAAATGGTGTCACCCATCCGAGAAGCGGGTAGATTGTTAATCAGCACAGTCTGACTACCGTCAATCACAACCCCAGGGCCGTGAGGAGGGAGGGGTAAAGGTGTGGCGCAATTATGAATATCAGCACCGGCAGCTGCTGCTGCGATCGCACTACCCATAGTAGCTGCTGATGTTGCCTTTGTAGTTTGTTCGGCAGCTAATGCAGCAGGAGCCCCTGGTGTACCAGCTGCCGCTAGGGTAGCAGCCTCAGCCACTTGGATAGCTGTATCAGAAACTTGTTTGGCGGATTGTAAAGCTGGTACTGCTGCTGCAAGCACGCCCCGCCACGCAGGTAAAGACCCAATCAATACATTGGGACTACCCGGCCCCCCTGTTAAGACTGGGGGTAAAGGGTGCGCCACATTATCAGTAATTCTTGCTGCCGGTTTACCCATCACAACCTCCTATTATGTTAATTACGAATTACGAATTACGAATTAATTAAGTCGAATCATCGCACCTTTAACTGTAATCACGCCGTTGGCTGAAATGTCGATATTGCCAGCAGCATCTAATGACATATTACCTGTTGATTTCACTGAAACAGATTTACCCATATCGTCCATTTTGATTTTATGACCACCTGTGGTTTCAATCTCTATGCACCTTTGACTATCGTTGAGATATATTTTGTGACCGCCTGTGGTTTCTACGCGAATACCTTTTTTACTACTTCCTTTATCCTCTTCAACAAACTGTAGAACATGACCAACACGAGTTTTAATTGTGCGTAATCTGACACCACCTGTAACCGAATCACTCACCTTTTCCGGTGGTGCATCTTTCCCGTTCCATACCCCGCCAATGACATAGGGACGATGGATATCGCCATGTTCAAAACCTACCAAAACTTCATCGTTTACCTCTGGTAAACAGTCAAAACCTCTGTTTGGGCCTGCTCCCACAGCTACAACTCTCGCCCAATCACTTGTATGGTCTTCTGTGAGAGTGGGAAACTTCACCTTCACTCTGCCCATTTTCTCTGGGTCTTGATTATCAGTCACAATTCCCACTAATAAAGTCTCAGATGGCTGTAGACGTTTTTCTGGAGATAGGGTTGTGAATAAGTTACCAGAACGTAGTCCCCGCACGCTGAACTCAGTTTCATAAACGCGCTGATTAAAGAAATGGCGGGTTTCTGTAACATAATACTTACCACTATAGCGATCGCCCATATCCTCAAGACTAATAACCCGTCCAGGACGAATCTCAGGATTCCCTTCTGCTTTGGCATCTGCGTAAACAAATTCTCCTCCTAGTTCATCACACAAAGCCTGAGCCATTGTATCTGCTTGTTTTTTGCTGGCAACAGGCTTATCTACAACAATCATTTTCGGAGACTTAAGATTAGAAAATGCATTACTAGTAGTACTTCCTAGCTTATTACCTGTCTCAGTTATTTGCTTTTCTTTCTTGGCTGTTCCACTAATCAATTTTTTCTGGGTATAGTCCCAGGCGCGTACTTCTACAGAACTTATCTGTTCAGCACTAGTAACACGAGTACTAAATTTATTAATGTCAACTAGCCATTTTAATGATAAAGCTCCCTGAGTTTTTGGTTTGCAAAAATTGAGTTTTTCCTCGGTAATAAATAACTCAAAACCAATGCGAGCAGCTCTCTCTCGCAAAAATTCCATATTCGTTTGATTTTCTTGGAAGACATACTTATGAACTTCACCAGTTGGCTCTATATTGCCAGGTTTTATACCTACTTCTTGAATTATTTTTTTGACTATACCGCTATCAGTTTCATTTAAAAAAGAACGATTATAACGACCTCTATGCAGACGATGAGAAATATCATAACCGCGAACAATTATATCAGCTTCAGATTTTTCATTAAAGTGAACTTCCATCGCTGTAATTTCGCCTTCAATAATGAATTCTCCTACCTCTTCTTGAAAATTATTATCTAGAGTAGTACTTGAAGTAAAACCCAACTTCACTTTTTTACCAATCTTAAACAACTGATCATGTCGCCATGCCTTATTTTCTGCTCGATCAGATGTGGGAATATAGCTATTATGGATTACTAGCGTAAACATTGCTGGTAAATGAAGGCTTTCTTCTATTGTGATTTGCAACAAATCCTTCATTAATTCAGGCGAAGCGGGTTGTTCATCTATCTGTATTTTAGGTTCGCTTAAATAAAGGCTTTTTTTAGGAGGCATAACTATTATTTGATAATTTGTAAAATGTTTAGAGCAGCCTTTAATGACAGAGTAAATACTAATTTATTACTTTATATGTTTTACTTACTCAGTTTTTGACCCTTTTTATCTGTTGCACGAGCGTTGCCTTTAGAATCAGATTTACGTCCTCCAGGCAGGTTATTCTTATCTACTTCTTGCAAGGCTATATCTACCAGTGCCCTGACTGGTGTACCATCACTCAAAAACATATTTAAAGTGTAGGTTAAACTCGTGATTACACAATAAAAATACTCGTCTCCCCATGTAAATATATAGACAGGTGGTCGTTTGTCAGTTGCTTTACTGATAGTTTCTACACCTTTCTTAATGTTATCTATATATTTTTTCATCACCGACTCTTTCGTTTCATAAGTATCATAGAGTAACTGTTTAAGGGTGAATTTGTAAGGTTCAACCCCAGAAAAGTTTACTTTCGGAAGTAGAGTGGTTCCTCTATTTCCATCCTTACTTTCCCACTTAACAGTCCGAGCGAAACTAATATCTGTGGGATTAAACATTAATTCAATATCTGGCGCTTCATTGTTATAAGCTACAAGTTTGGCTTTCTCAAGTTGCGGTTTAAGCTTTTGAATAACAATAATTGCTGGACTTGCCATTTGAATATTCTCCAAAAATTAATTATTGAATGAAAATTTACCAAGGTAATCGACCGGAATAACCGCCATGACGCTCTCGCTCAATTTCTATCCGTTGTCGTAATCTGTGATAAACTTCACGAGCTAGAGCTTCCAAATCAGCTGTATCATCTTTTTCATCTCCTGGAGAAGATGAGGATGCACTCTCTATGGTTTCAGTTATCGGTTGTATTTCTCTAGATATGTCGGGTGGAGTGACTTCTCCACCATTAGCAAAACCTCTAGGTGATGGGAGGTGTTTAGCAAAAACTTGTGGCGATTCTGAAACATGAGAAAATTCATAATTTTGACTGTTTGATTCCCCATCATTAAAATTAAAGCTAGTAAAATCATCATTATTTCCATTTAGTAAATCTTCCACACTTGACCATTGAGAAGGTGTATCTGACCATTGGGAAGGTGTGTGAGTGCTGGAATTTGCTTTTCGGAAAATCAGGGGAGGCGATGAGTATTGAGGTGAAGATTCACCGACATCTATTGTTTTATTTTGAAGAGTATGAAGCTGGGGAGAATTGAGAATAGAAAGTTTCTGTTTATTACTATTCAACCCCAAGTAAGAAGGAATTAAAGAATTTGATATCTCAGGTGAATCAGTCTCAGCGCTTTTTAGCTGTAATGAAGTGTCTGGAAAAGAATCGACTTTAGTCGGAGTCTCTGGAGAAGTTGTTGCTTCTGGTTCTGTGGGATTGGGTGTTTGTAAACTCGGAAGAATAATATCCTGCGGTGTTCCACCCGTGTTGATGTGATGTAGTAGGGGTAGATTCTTCTGTGCATCCCTGGTATTAATGACAAACTCCCCAGGCGTAAGCATTGCAGGTACTGTATCGGAAGGTGCTATCTGCTGGCGATTTTCAACACGTGAGTCTGTAACATGACCACCAGTAGCATAACCTTTAGGCGCGGGCAAATTTTCTGCGATCGCATTTTGCTCAACTTTAGGTGCTGTGCTTACCTCATCTTGTGGAGAAGTTGAGTTGTCTAGAATATCTGGATTATCCCAGGTATCAGCAGTTGATATTTCAGGATTTTCTGATTCTACTGTTTGTTCATTATCAATAATTTCCCTAAAAATACTTGTTTTCTCAATAATTTCAGGCGAATTGGCGCTAAATACCAATGCTTCATTAATTTCAGGTGATGTGGCGCTAATTGTTGGTGTTTCAGCAATCTCAGGCGAATTGGCGCTAACTACCAATCCTTCATCAATTTCAGGTGATGTGGCGCTAATTGTTGGTGCTTCAGCAATCTTAGGCGAATTGGTGCTAACTACCAATGCTTCATCAATCTCAGGTGATGTGGCGCTAATTGTTGGTGCTTCAGTAATTTCAGGCGATGTGGCGCTAATTGTTGGTGTTTCAGTAATCTCAGGCGAATTGGTGCTAACTACCAATGCTTCATCAATCTCAGGTGATGTGGCGCTAACTGTTGGTGTTTCAGTAATCTTAGGCGAATTGGCGTTAACTACCAATGCTTCATCAATTTCAGGTGATGTGGCGCTAATTGTTGGTGTTTCAGTAATCTCAGGTGCTGCTAAGATGGGTTGACTTTCTGTAAACTCCCTACCAAGATTTTGAACATTGCTATCACGTTGTAGTGAAGTCACATTTGCTGAGATATCTGAGACATTAACCACCATCGCAGACTGTGATTCTGAAGTTACTAATTGTTCATCGCTATCAGGGTTGCTGAATAAACTAGGTGTGTCTTCAATAACTGCTGAGGTAGGTGATAACTGGACAGGCGCAATATCTGGAAACTCACTCGTAACACTGGAATCAATTTCCTGACTTTTCATGGAATCTAGAAAACCTTGATCCTGAAAGGATAGAGGCTTTAAATTCTCACTATTATCTGGTATTAAAGAGGGCTGAGGGGTTAGATTTTGCGTTGCTTTTTCTACATTGTGTGAAAAGTCAGGATCAATTTCTTGTTGTACTGTAATAGGATTTTTTGCAACTGAAGACTCAGAATTAGGTGAAGTAAAATCCGTCTCTACGGTATTTTCATTATTCTCCAAAGAACGGAGTAAAGTAGGTGAATCATCAACCTCAGAGGAAGTAAGTGCTGAAGATAAATTTAAAGAATTATCAGAGGCAGAATTATCTGTGACAAAATCATTTGTGCTTTGTTCTGATATTAAGTCTGCTTCGTTAGCTGTAACTTCCTCAAACTTAGTATTAATATCTGGTGATTCTTCTTCCTGCGATAGAGAGTTTAAGATTGGTAAAATATCTTTTGCTTGGATTAAATTTGTTTGACTTACGCTGCTTTTATTGTCAACTCTATACGGAATCTTATCTGTTTCAATGTCTTGTTGTGGTGACGTTTGGCTAACTTGCATATCTGACAGATGAACTGATTCTGAGACTTCAGGTATTAGTTTTTCTTCATTATCTGTAAAGTGAATATCCTGTATAAATATTTTTTCTGTATTCTTTTTAGAAGGAACTTCTATAGATGAACTGTTGACTAATTCACTAGTGTCATCTTCTAATTCAATATTTTCTTCCGATGTTAAAGTATTTTTTGGTAAAGACAAATCTGTACTAGAAAAACTAGATATTAGCTCAGAATTTTCTGACAGATCATCGGTAGCAAAATTCTCGAATAAAGTTGATTGATCTTGAAGGCTAGGTGAAGTATCTACGGTTGGACTACTGACAGAGCTATGATCCTTTGTAGTACTGTCTAACACAATATCTAGTTGTAAATTTGGTGTTTCCAAATTAGCCTCAATAGGCATAGACTCATCTGATATTAATAAGTTATCTTTGTTAAGATTAATATTAGTCTTATCAACAATTGGCTCAAAGTTTTTAGGACTAGATGATTTGATAGCTTTTTTAGTTCTAGATTTTGACTTTGGTTCTTTTTTTAGTGGTTTCTGAGATTTATTTGTTTTTTTTTGCTGAGATTTAGTTTTTATATTTACTTCTTGGGATGTGCCATTACTCGTATTTGTCTCAGTGGGAGTTGGCATTATCTTTGGAATACTATTTTTTACTGATTCATTGCTATTGTCTAATGCAGCTATTGAATCAGAAGCATCAAATTCAATGAACGTAAATTCACTAAAATCACTAGTTATATCCTGAGTATCCCAACTATCCCAACCTATTAATGGTTCAATCGATGGTTCATACTGACGAGACAAGAAAAATTTAGAGGATTTGACTAATGGTGGTTTAGTTTGGATTGTACTGATAAAATTATTTCGTGAATGCAAAGAATGAGACTCTTTTCTCAATATTATTCCCTGAGAATTAGATAAAGATGATATTACCCCAAGGGGATGAATATTGTTTCCTAGTGAAGATTGAATAATTTGCATATTTATAGTTCTAAGAAGAGCCAATTAACTAGAAACGAAATATCCTGATTTTTGATCTCGTTGTACAGAAGAGCCTCCTCCTGTAGACCTTGCAACTTGTAAACCTTCATAAGCTAAAGTTAATTCTTCAATCGCAACTGCCTTCCCATCTGCTTGGAGTGCAGGTGTTTTCCAGGTTATAGGAATAGCACCAATCAAAGTCCAACTCATCATCGTTTCACCGGCTTGATTGAAAATCAGAATATTGACATTGCGTCGAGATGTTTTCTTTTTTTCATCAAAAACTGCATTCATCCAGTTCCAAAAACCTGGATGATCGGTAAATCCTCGTTTAAGAGTTATGTCTGCAAATTCTGTATGACCTAAATAAATTCTTTGCTGGTCGTTAACACCACCTTCCTGAAAAACATTTTTCTTAATTTGAACACTTAATCCTGAACATTCAGCAAAAGATGCAGCAATAGAACTGTCTATCTCTACGTAGAACCGATTAGTAGTGACATAATTTAATTCGTGAGTAATGTTGCCATTGTTAGCGCCTGTAGCCATCACAACCACCTTTGAGAATCATAACTACCTATTCTTTCGCGCTGCGATCGCAAATCTTCTAGCAAAAGTTTATATACGTGTTCTGTAAGCTGGTTCATCAGCCGTGAGTCGTTGAGATATTTACCCGCCGTTTTAGCCGCCTTGCTAGCATCAGATGCCGCCGAAACCCCAGCGTAGCCAGCAGTACCGCCTACATCTCCATCGAACGTAAAAAAAGTTTGTTGCTGTTTTGAGTCCATAAATAAAAAAACTCTCCCTAAATCCAGGCTAAAGGTACTGCATCATAATCAAAAGTAGCCAAAAGTCGAACTTAGTAGGGGCGCAATGCCTTGCGCCCCTACGTTCGCTGAAAATCCCTTACCTTAGAGGAATTGTGTTACAAGTGCGCTCGCTGTAATATCAATGTAAGCAACAGCGTATTATTCATCTAACTACTGCTTGGGAAACAGGAAAAGAAAATGAGAGAACACGTCAGCCGGAAGAAACAAACTACTACAGGCTTCTCAATTCCATCCCTGAAACACCCAACACGCGGCTTTGGTTTGGAGTCGTCGGCAATTTCACGCCAAGCAATTCCTGAAGTACAACCACTCCATAAACCAGTTACTCACGATATCAGTCGCATACCACTGCGTACCCAAGCAAAACTCTCAATTAGCCAGCCTGGAGATATTTACGAACAGGAAGCTGATAGCGTTGCACAGCAAGTAATGCAAAGAATGGCGCAACCTGTAAATCATCAGTCTATCCAACGAGAAGCATTGTCAGAGGAAGAGGAAGAATTGCAGATGAAACCTCTAGCGAATTCCATCACTCCTTTGGTGCAACGAGAAGCGTTGCCAGAGGATGAAGAAGAATTACAGATGAAATCTCTGGACAATAGCACACTGCAACGAAAAGCATTGCCAGAAGATGAGGAAGAATTACAGATGAAATCTCTGGACAATAGCACACTACAACGAGAAGCATTACCAGAGGATGAGGAAGAATTACAGATGAAATTTCTGGACAATAGCACACTACAACGAGAAGCATTGCCAGAGGATGAGGAAGAATTGCAAATGAAATCTCTGGACAACAGCACACTGCAACGAGAAGCATTGCCAGAAGATGAGGAAGAATTGCAGATGAAGCCGATGGTGCAGCGTCAGGCTAAGGCTGGGATGTATGCAGCGCCAGACTTGGAAGCGTCCATTAACCAAGCGCGGGGGGGTGGACAGGCGATCGCAGACAATATCCGCGAACCAATGGAGGTGGCGTTTGGCGCAGATTTCAGTGGGGTGAAGGTTCACACGGATGGTCTGTCTGATCAGTTGAATCGGTCAATTCAGGCGCGTGCTTTTACAACAGGTCAGGATGTGTTCTTTCGGCAGGGAGAATATAATCCAGGGAGTCGCGGTGGTCAGGAGTTGTTGGCGCATGAGTTGACCCATGTTGTACAGCAGAATGAGAATCACTTGTCAAAAAGCTCTCTCCCACATACATTCAATATATCCTCAATATCACAGTCAACTATACAGGGTGTTTTTTCTAGTCCGTCTTCCTTAACCAGTCACTTCAATAAGCACGTAACGATTCAGAACGACGCAGGGGGTGCTTACGCAGACAAAACAGCCTACGAGGCTGCCGCTGATGCGATAGTAGCTGATTCAAGCTCACTTAAAAAAACTCGGGCCGCAGGAGGGATGTACTGTCTTAATACAACGACAGGCCAGTTCGTGGCAACAAATGCATCTGGTAAAGTTTTAACAATGTTTGTTCCTAGCAGCAATCCATTAAATTACTTTACAGCGCAGACATAATATAGCCATATATGCCCATGTATTAGGAAACACTAAGCCAATACACAAAGAGGAAAAGATTTAAAATGTACCAATGCCCTGTATGTGGTTACAAAGGACTAGAAGCACCACCTTACGAGTCGTCCGGCTCACCATCATTTGAAATATGTCCATCTTGTGGAACCGAGTTTGGTTATGATGATTCTGAAACCGATCATGCTACTTTGCGTAATACATGGATACAATCAGGTGCTAAGTGGTGGGATTCATCTACTCCTCCTCCTCCAAATTGGAATCCTTATGAACAGTTGAAAGCAGCAGGACTAGGCGGACAATGAGCAGTGCGATCGCCTGATATAGTAAGTGCGCGAACGTTGCAGTGCTGCAAACAGATCCGCCCGCAGATTGGGTTGAGGGAACGAAAACCAACCAATAAAGATAAAATAGTTTTCAAACTCAAATCACCTTGAAGGCTATGAAAACATCAGCACTTCAGCAAGCCATTGAATCAGTAGAAAGTTTACCCATAGAAGATCAAGAAATCTTGCTGGATATCCTGCAAAAACGATTACAAGAACGGCGACGAACTAACTTATACCAAGAAGTTAGCGAAATTAAACAAGAATTTGCCGAAGTAAACGTAAAATTTGGCTCAGTAGATCAATTCTTAGCAGAATTAGATCAACCATGAAAATCGGTTGGACACCCAAATCTCTTCGTGCTTTTAAACGTCTAATCCGTAAAAACCCGAATCTTAGACCCCTGATTGAACAAACATTACGCCAATTAGCCGAAGATCCCTTTCATCCAAGCTTACACACTCACAAGCTTAAAGGCGATTTATCAAATATCTGGTCATGTTCAATTGATTATAGTTATCGTCGTTTATTATTACCAAGTCCGGTGAATCAATGGTTTCAGGAAGCCTTATCACCTTCGGGAATCTCTCTTTTACCGTTGACTCCAGCGATCGCATCAAGTGCTGTTAATTTATCACCCATTTATCGAGATCCTTTTGACAGAATTATTATCGCCACAGCCATTGAACATCAAGCGAAATTAGCCAGTATTGATGGGTTTTTCCGTCAATATCCAGAATTAGCAACTTTGTTAATGATTTAGAGTGCGTAGTGCGATCGCTGCTCTTGTAGTGACTGTCTTAATAGTCTTGCGATCGCTCGTGTATGAAAATTAATTTAGCGCGATCGCCCCATCTTCCAAATTCTTGTAGCGTGCATTCACGATTTGTAATGTCAAATTCACATTAATTTATGGTGACTATTGCCAAAATCGAAGGGTAGTTGATCGATCAACTACCCCATAAAATTTGATAGCTTTTTGCAACCCTAGTGCATTAGCTAACCGTTTTACTACACAACATATATCGTGAAATTAACTAGGTTGTCTTGACCAAATCGCAATGAATCTCCATTAAGCAGGCGATATTGCATACCAGGAGTGAGAGGATTGTTGTTTAAATAAATACCATTTGTACTCATATCAACAATCATGTATGCATTTTGCGACCAGTCCCAATCGACTCGCGCATGACGACGAGAGACTATTCCCTCACTGGGAATGCCAGTCAAATCAATTTCTGGCGGAGCTATTCCTGGACTTTGACTGCGGCGACCAATATAACCTCCTTCTCCAACGAGGTGAAATTCTCTGCCAGTAGTATGAATCAGCTTTAAGGCTGGCGCTCTTTGAGGCGGAGGGACATAAGCAGGCGGTGTTGGTTGATAAGAAACTCTTGGCTGATAGACTGTTGAATAATCAACGGGGGGTTGTTGGGGAGGTTGGTAATTAGGTTGCTCTGTAGGCGGTCTTTGATACTGAGCAGGTGGTGGTTGACTAGGTTGTTGCTGAATAGGCGGTGGTTGGCTAGGCGGTTGTTGTGGTGTTGAGGAAACTACATTACCCACAGGAGTGGAACACCAGGGACAAACCTTAGCATTGTTAGGCAGGGCGCGGTTAAAATATTCGCAACTAGGATTGGGGCACCGATTTGCAGGCATAGGAATTTATATCATCAGGCATAGGTTGTAAAGCTACGAGACCTACTTTACTAAGTAAACACTGACCCTGACGAGTGGTTAGCATCTGGGCAAATGTAGAACCACCAGGCAGGCGACTGGTGTCTTTAGGGTACACTACAAAAATAGGGTATCCCAAGGGGTAGCTTTGGAATGTTGTGACATCAACATAATAATCATCATGTTGGCACAAATCATCTGAGGGATTAATTGAGCGGCGATCGCGCCGTTGAAACAGAGGTTGAATCGCTGATTTTTTGCCATCTGCGATCGCTAGCGGATAACCAGTACACTGACTCGAAGTTTTACTGATAATGCCAAAACTGATAATACCAGTGGTTCGCCCATCTAGAGTCTCGCTGCGTATCTGATTTTGGGTTTTTGTTGTATCCAGCTTAGTAACATTTGCTGCAAATAAAGCTTCGTCTTGAGGGACATTTTTGAGAACTATTTCCTGAAATTTACTGATGGCTTCCGGTTCTGTTGGGGCAAAAGGTTTCACAGCTAAATTTGGAAGTTTCGGACTAATTTGTTGCCAATTGGTAATTTTACCTGTGTAAATTTGACGCAATTGCTCAAGACTTATTTGCCCTCCAAGAGCATTAGCAAGATTTGAATCTCTCTTATTAAATGCTACAAAAACAAGTAATCCATCATAAGCAACTTGTTTTTTAGAAAGTTTATCTGTGATGTTGTCTACCAAACTAGTAATTGCAAAATCTTTTTTGTTTGTTTCAACTTCTTCGATACTTTTAATCGGATTCTTGACGTTTGCTGACAAAACAGGCTCATAGTTAAATGTTGCTGTCGCATCTGGCTTTGGTCTGGTCAATAACTCTCCTAAACGACTATTTTCTACTGATTGCGTTAAAACATAACTCCACGTACTGTCTTTTTCTCCTGTGTAAGTAAATTGCCCGGCAGGAACATTGGGGACTTCGGAGAAATTTCGCACAAGTCTAGACCATAATATATATTGATTAGGACTATCTGTTTTCTTGCCCAAAAACCAATACAAAATTCCTCCGCCGAGTAGTAATAAAGCCAGAATTCCTATCAGGATTAAAGGCATTGATAAACGCTTTTCTATTGCTTGAGAAGCTGGCGATGACACTGAACTTTTGCCACGATCTTCTTTGGGAAGTTGCAGCAGTGCTTGACGAGCCGTTTCCGCATTTTCGAAAGGAGTTTCTAGACCAATGAGGCGATAAATAAACTGCTTTAAATGGCTATCGGTATCCGGCCATTGTTGATTATCTCTAGGGTCGAGAGGCTGGTTGGATAAAAAATTAGTTGTCCGTCCTGCCCATAGATAAAAGGCTAGCAATCCTAATGATTCTAAATCTTGCTCAGGTCTGGCGGGCACGGGTTGAGGAATAATAGGTGGAATAAATAAGTTTTCCCAGGTAGCTAAATCACAAAAGTATATAGAGAATTTTTGATTATTTTCTAGTTTAATTAAAGTACTATCTAAATTGATATTGCCGTGAGTTATACCAAGTTGTACTTGATTTGAGGGAAAACGCAGCTTTTGGGTGTGGAGAAACTGGAGAGTTTGTAAACCTTGATTTAATACTTCCCGCACATCAGGAGATGTCATTGCGCCCTTTTCTATGAGATATTTCCCTAAAGTTTGGGATGATTCGATTCCTTGAGTGATTAGATAGCAGCGTTCTCCTTTTTCATCTGTGATCGCTTCTTTAGTTTCTACAAGACGAAAGTTTTGAATTCGACTATCGGCTAAACTTACCCCACCCACTCGTTTGAAAGTCTCTTTGCGTTTCAGAGTCTCGCTTTCATTAAAAGAACGATTGGGTAGTAAGTATTCTTTGATGATGACAGGCTGTTTATCTTTAAGTTGAATACCTGAGTATAGGCGGCCTAAACCCCGTACACCAATAAAACTAGCTATTTGATAAGTTCCCTGACTTCCTTTAATCTCAGCCTCCTGTGGTAAAGTTGCTGGAAAACCACATTCCAAGCAAAACTTAGCCCCCTTGATTTGCTGCGCGGTTTGGAAAGGGCGATCGCAACTTAAGGGAGAATTATACGAGCAGGGGTATTCTTGATAAAAAGATTCAAATGAAGGCATATACAAAAAGTTTCGTGAATTGCGCCGATTACTTTCGTCGCGCTCAAGCGTGAACTAATCCTAACTTGAGGGCAGCCACAATAGCTTGAGTCCGACTAGTAACCTTCAATTTTTCAAAAATACTGGTGAGATGCGCCTTAACAGTAGCAACTGTTACATATAAATGTTTAGCGATTTCTTCATTAGAAGCACCTTGAGTTAACCAGTATAAAACTTCTTGCTCTCTTTCGGTTAAATGCACCTCATGACATGCTTTCAGGCAAGAGTCTGAATAAGCCTGAAAAAACCGGAAAAATCGACTAGCAACTTCTGAAGGTAGATAAATTTCCGCTCTTGTAACAGTATCAATAGCCTCACACAATTGTGTTGCCACACGATTTTTAAACACATAACCGGCAGCTCCTGCCTGCATTGCTCTAAAAATCCAGTCGTCTTCTTGATGAGCAGACAACACTAAAACTTTGCCAGTGTAAGCAGTTTCCTTAAGACGTGCCAGAACTGTAATCCCATCACATCCTTTCAATTGCATATCCAGCAAAATTAAATCTGGACACTTCTGGGCTGTAAACTTTAAAACCTGCTCCACAGAATCTGCATCACCTATAACTTCTACAGGTAATGCAGAATTAATACTATAAAAATTCAGGAGAGTACGTAATCCTTGGCGGAAGCGTTCTTCATCATCTACCAGCAAAACCGAAAGTTTCTTACTATCATTAGCCATCTTTTTAATTACAAATTACGTTACCTACGTAGGAACATTATTACTAATTGCGAATTAATTCCCGCTCCTTGGTCGAGGCAAAATTACAGAAAATTGCGCTCCACTTTCTGATAAGGCTTGTGCCCAGATACTTCCTTGATGATCCAAAATAATTTTCTTAGCAATAGTTAAGCCTAGTCCTGTACCTCCTCTGCGCCGGGAATAAAATGGGGTAAATACTTTTTGTAAATCTTCTTGTGATAATCCTGGACCTTGATCTGAAATTTTAATTAAAACTTCATCTTGAAAAACTTGCCAGCTACAGGTAATAGTTCCTGAGTTAGGACTGAAATGGACGGCATTACTGAGGATATTATCAAATACTTGTTTCATTTGTAATTTGTCTATCTTCAGTATGGTTGATGTTTCTGGAATCAATATTTTAAGTTCTTTCTCATTAATTAGAGGTTGTAAATTTTTGATGCTTTCAAGAACTAAACTTCTTAAATCTTGAAGTTTTACCCTCAGTTTTGCACTTTGTCCACAATCAATAAGCTCATTTAAATTAGTATCTAAATCTTGTATACTTTCGCCAATGATTGTTGCTTGCTCTTGCCAAGGGCTATCCTCTAAACCTAAGCATAAGTTATGTGCATACAATCCTATAAGTCCTAGAGAGTTACGCAATTGATGTCCTATTCGATGCAAGATATCTTCCAGGAGCTGAATTTCAGTTTTTTGTCTTCCATAGTCCAAGTAAATATCTGCATACTTACTCAGCAGCATAGCAGAGCGTTTTACATATAATTGCAAGCTCTCTGACAGAGGCTTATGAGTAATGATTTGAATGTATTCAGGTTTTTGATTTTTATATCCTATAGGGCAAATGTAAGAAATGGAAGAAAAATCCTTCAATCTAAATTCATGCAAAGTCAAAGCAGGCGGAAAATCTGTCAGCCATGCTTCAGAGCGCAAATAAGCTAAAGTTTTATGGGAAAAAGGAGCTTGGTCTTGACCATAATTTATAACTTCCTGATGATTTTTCAGCAAGTAATCATGATAGACAATCCGAGCGAAAAAAATTGGATATTGACTAGTTAACTGTTCAGACTCTAACTGACAATAGCTCTGAATATCTGAGGAATTCAAATAATTCGAGCCATTCTCCAGTTTTTGTACATAAAAGCCTAGTGTCATAGCTTCACTCGCTTTTTGCAACCAAATGTTTTTATTCCTCTGCTGACCAGTATAAAATTATGCAGTCTCAGTAATGTTTATTTTTTTATTAAGTTATCTTCTTAGATAATTAATACAAAGAATTATTAAGTTTATGTTTATATACTTATCCTTTCCCTAAGTATATATAGCTACGTAGTACAAATTATTTATTACAAAGCATAATTTTTGTGGCGTGGTCATCTAGCCACTCCTATTAAGAACTGCTCCAGACTAATCTACAAATTGAAGTTACTGCTTTTCGGATTTTTGAAAATCTAATATCTTCCAGCCCACTCAAATGGGGAGCAGGGGGGAAAGAATTAATAACCAGTACCCAATGACCAATGACAAATGACAAATGACCAATTAAAAAAATATCGACAAAAGTCTAATTACCTTTAGAAGGCTGATACATATACTGTAGATGCATCTGGATTAGCTACCAGCAGAACACCTTCATGCTTATCTTCGTTCTTCAAACTTTAGCCGAAATTCTAGCTGGAGGAACCTCACTTACCAGTACAGAGCAAATTGACTTTAGCCATCCTGGTAATCGAAGGGAAGAGGGAGCAGGCCCGACTCTCAATTTATACATTTTTGATATACGTGAGAGTAAGCAGGTACAACATTCTGGTAGGCAAGTTGAACGCAAGCTAACACGCGCTCTACAACCTGCCACTGTAAATTGGGCACCCGCTTGGTTTGATGTTTCACTGCTATTAACAGCCTGGGATAGAACAGCTTTAGGGGAGCATCACTTTATCAGTGAGGCGTTGGCTGTGCTGTTGCGCCATCGCACCTTGGAAGAGGAGTTTTTGGTTCCTGAATTACGGGGCTATGGTAATTTGAACATGACAGTTGCTCTAGAGCCGCCAATTGAAATTGGCTCTTTATGGAGCGCTCTCAATGTGCCATTGCGTTCAGCCTTATATTTGACAGTTACAATTCCCTTCGAGCCACAACCTACGCCAGTACCTTTGGTTTGGGAGCGAATTTTCAATTTGCGAAATCAATTGTCTCGTGATAGTGACAGTCTAGTATTAACCAGGCGAGTTGCGATCGCGGGTATTGTCAAAAGTGCAGTGACAAATCTGCCACTGGTAGCGGCAGAAGTAGCTGTGAGGGGAACTGACAAGTCCATATCAACTACTAAAGAAGGGCTGTTCTTTTTTGAAGACCTTCATTTAGGTAATTATGTTTTGACTCTGAATCATCCTGGCTATTTACCCCAAAACGTCAATGCATTGGTAGATAACCAAAGTAATACTTTCAAAGAAATATTTCTAACTCCTGAATAATTAGATTTTTACTGACTTGGAGAAACTTTCATGGCTAGACTTGATTACTTTGCTCCTGGTGTCTACATCGAAGAAATTGACCGGGGTAGCCGACCAATTGAAGGTGTTAGCACAGCAGTTGCCGGATTTGTAGGTTTTACAGAGGACGTTCGTGGTGGGGCTGAGTTATACAAGCCCATGCTAGTAACCACTTGGACGCAATATTTAAACTACTTTGCCCGTCCCAACTCTGACGGCTTCACCGACTTCAACGCCTATTTACCCTTTTCAGTCTACGGCTACTTTATGAATGGTGGCGGTCGTTGCTGGGTAACAAGCATTGGGACTCAGTTACCAGGCGCGCCCAGACCCGCAACTCCAGAACCGGCTACCCTCAGAATCAACTCTAGAGGTAATCGTCCAGCCCTCCGCTTTACTTTGCGCCCTGAGCAAGCATCAGGCGGATTAGTAAATCTTGTAATTATTGATGGTTCACCCCGCGCCCTACCCGAAGGTACTGAAGGAGAAGCGCCTCCAAATACAGGTGAATATTTCACCATTCAAATTCGTCGGGGAGATGAACTTTTAGAGCAATACGAAAACTTGACAATGAACCGCGAACCTAGTGGTCAAACAGCGACTTATGCGCTGGCGGCATTGAGAAATTCTATGTATGTCACTGTAGAAGACATCACTCAAAGCGGACAACCTTTAGCTCGTCGCCCCGTTAATGGTCAATATGAACTAGCGCCGCCCATTGTTGCCGCCCCACCCGATAGATTTTCGCAAAATTTAGAAGGGGTTCGAGACGATCGCACCGGGGTACGCGGTATCTTTGAAGTTGATGAAATCACAATGCTGGCTTGTCCTGATGTGATGCGGGCTTATCAAGAGCAGGTACTGAATTTAGATCAAGTCCACGGCATCATCGAACTGATGATTAGTATGTGCGAGGGTTCTGCCAGTGGCGATATTCCCAACCCGCCCAACCGCATGGTTGTACTTGATGCGCCACCAGATGCCGTCAAACCCCAGCAAGTAGTGGAGTGGTTGAATAGATTTAACCGTCGTTCGATGTTTGCGGCCCTTTATTATCCTTGGATTAAAGTACCTAATCCACGCGATCGCGGTAATCCAATTTTAGTACCTCCTTGTGGTCATGTGATGGGTGTTTGGGCCCGCACCGACGAAACCAGAGGAGTTTACAAAGCCCCTGCAAATGAAGTTCCCAGAGGCGTAATTGGTTTGGGCTATGAAACAAACTTCCGCGAACAAGAACTATTAAACCCCTTGGGGATAAATTGTATTCGCAGCTTCCCCAACCGAGGTATCCGCATTTGGGGCGCACGCACACTAGTTGAGCCAGATAAAACAGAGTGGCGTTACATTAGTGTGCGTCGGTTAATTAGCTATATCGAAAAATCCCTAGAATTAGGGACTCAATGGGTAGTTTTTGAACCGAACGACCAAGATTTATGGGCACGTGTCACCCGCACCGTTAGTAATTTCTTAGAGCGTATCTGGCGTGAAGGTGCTTTATTTGGGGCATCTCCAGCACAAGCATTTTATGTCAAGTGCGACGAAGAATTGAACCCACCAGAAACCAGAATTTTAGGACGTTTATATATTGAAGTCGGTGTTTGTCCAGTCAGACCGGCTGAATTTGTTGTTTTCCGCATCAGCCAATGGAATGGCATTGAAGATAGCGAATAGGACATTGGGAATTGGGAATTGGAAATTGGGAATTGAGGAAACAATTCTTATAACTCCTAACTCCCATTCCCCATTCCCCGTTCGCCATTTCCCATTCCCCATTCCCAATTCTCAAATTAACCACACACAAAGGAGTCTAAAAGTATGGCAGGCGAATTTTTAACCTCTTGTAAATTTTACTTTGAGGCTGACGGAATTACTGATAAGTTCATCAAAGAAATTAGTGGCTTAGGCGTTGAGAATACTCCAGCGCAAGAAGTCCACGGTTCATCTAAGGGCGCTAAATTAATGCGTCAAGCTACACCAACTGTTGTTAAATTTACCAACATCACAGTAAAAGTCATCGCCACTGATGATATAGACCTTTATAAATGGTATCAAGATTGTAACGAAGACATGGGCGATCCTCGGAAGTGGGCACAGAATCGTAAGACTGGTTCGGTGGTTGCTTACGACCAACAAGGCTCTGAAAAAGCACGCTGGAACATTGTCAATTGTTATCCTTGTAAATACACTGGCCCTACCTTAACTGCCTCTGGTGGTGATATGGCAAATGAAACAGTTGAATTGGTTCACGAAGGAATTAAACGAATCAAATAATTAGCATTTAACAGTGGTACAATCCGCAAGCCGAATTCCAGAAGTTCTTACGGCCCATCGGTTCTATTTAGAACTGACACTAGAAGGTCAAAACGATGCCAATTGCTTCTTTTTGGAGTGTCAAGGCTTCAAAAGAACACAAGAGGTAATTGAAATTTCTGAAGTTACTTCTCAAACCTGGGGTAAAAAAGGGCAATCAAAAGGCCAGGTGGTGAGAACTAAGCTTCCTAGCAATCCTAAGAGTGGTAATCTCACTCTGCGTAGAGGTACTACCAACTCTATGGATTTCTGGAAGTGGTTTGAAAAAGTCGAAAAGGGTAATTGGTCTGAGCAACGTAGACTTGTTGCTTTGTCTATTTATAATCAGGCAAATCAAGAAATAGCTAGATTTGAATTAGCTGGTGCTTGGCCTGCAAGTTATAAAATTGCCGATGTTAACGCCCGCAGCCATGACATCGAAATTGAGGAAGTGGAGGTTGCTTTTGAGGAATTTAAACGTGTGAAGTAATTAGGAGAAGTATGTTTCCCACAGAGTTTGAATTTACATTGCCAAAGGGGTATCTAGACTCTGAAGGCAACCTCCACCGCAAAGGTGTAATGCGGTTATCAACGGCGATAGACGAGATTGCACCCTTGCGTGACCCACGTGTTAAAGCGAATCCCGTTTATGCCACAATTATTATCTTGTCACGAGTGATTACTCACTTGGGTGCTTTATCAGAAGTTACTCCTGCAATAGTAGAAAACTTTTTTGCCCAAGATTTAAATTATCTCCAAGATTTTTATCGGCGAATTAATGGCTTGGAAGGTGAAACTTCCATACCAGAAGATACAATAAACTCCCCCGAAGCACTTATTCATAATTGAATTGGGCATGGGGCATTGGGCATGGGCGTGGGGAGCAGAAAGCAAAGACTCATTAACGGAGTTCAAAGCTTCATTAACGGAGTTTAAAGACTCATTAACGGAGTTCAAAGACTCATTAATGGAGTTCAAAGACTCATTAACGGAGTTCAAAGCCTCATTAACGGAGTTCAAAGACTCATTAATGAAGTTCAAAGCCTCATTAATGGAGTTCAAAGACTCATTAATGGAGTTCAAAGACTCATTAACGGAGTTCAAAGCCTCATTCACGAGTATTGAAAATCTTATCCTCTATTCTCTAATTCCCAATGCCCAATTCCCAATTCCCAATTCCCAATTCCCAAATGACTTATGCCCCGTAAAAAGGATACTCTCTCCACAGAATTTGCCTTCACTCTTCCTAGAGGATTGAGTGATAGTGAACACCGGATACATCGTCATGGGGTGATGCGTTTAGCCACCGCTAAAGATGAAATTTTGGTGCAACAAGAGCGCAGAGTTCAGGAAAATCCAGCTTACGGTGTTTTGGTGATGCTTGCACGGGTTATTACTCGCTTGGGCAGTCTTAACTCTGTTAGCCCTGATTTACTCGAAGAACTTCTTCTACATGACATTGCCTATCTTCGAGAATTTTATAATCGAATCAATCAGCAAGGCGATGTACATATTCCGACACAATGTCCCCACTGCAATACCCAATTTTCAGTGGAGCTAGAACTAGCGGGGGAGTCGTAAGCTACCCCTCCGATACTTTATATGAGGAGGTAGCTTTTATTGCTTATCATTTCCACTGGTCACAAGATGATATTTTAAATTTAGAACATACTACCCGTCAGCGCTGGGTAGCAGAAATCAATAAAATTAACCAAAAATTAATATGAAAGTAAAAGTTAGCTACTCACCAAATCTAAGTGAAGTCAATGAAGTTGACCTGACCACAGAAACTCCAACGAGAGGAGAATGGTTAATAGGTCGTTCTCCTGATTCTGATTTAGTCTTAGACAGTCCTGATATTAGTCGGGTACATGCTAAGTTTTTTGTTAAAGCTGGAAATTACTACTTCTCTGACCTTGGCAGTAGAAATGGCTCAATATTTAATGGAAAACAAGCCGAAAAAGATCGACCATATTCTTTGAGTGATGGAGATATTATCAGGATTGCAGATTACGTTCTGATCTTAGAAGCAGTTGCTCCCGCTTATGAGCAACCAGAGACAGTCTTTAGAATTATAGACCCTTCACTGTTTTCCCGGCCGCGATCGCCTGAAAATGTCAGCGCACCCAATGTCGTTAATCCAGCCCCAGAAGTAGTTAGCGAAGTTCCAGCGCCTATTACTCCTGAAGTAGAAACACCTTCTCCAGAAGTCAGCGAAACCTCCGAAGTTGTTGCTACTCAAGCGGATGATGTCATTCCGGTTGTTGAGGTAATCCCCCCTGAAAACATCATTCAGTCACCAGAAGCAGTTAGCGAAGTTCCACACAATGTCCATGATGAAATTGTGGATTTGCAAACGTCAGTTGAACCAGAAGTTAGCGTGGATGCTGAGGAAGTAGAGGTTCCAGAAATCAGCGAAAATGATGAGGAAGTTTCTTTTACTGTAGCCGAAGCTGCGATCGCAGCACCTGAAAATATCATCGAAACTTCTGAAGAGGAAATTACACTTCCAGAAGCCACTGACGGTGAGGTTACAGACTTCGAAACAGCACTGGCGACAGAATCTACTTTCGTGCAACGGCGTGATATAGAAGCAACCTCCCCAGAAGATGCAGAGTTAGAAGCAGCACTAGAAGCAGAAGTCACCTTCGTACAGCCACGTGATATTTTCCACCAAGTTCCCGAAACAACTTCCCCAGAAGATGCAGAGTTAGAGGCGGCGCTGGAAGCAGAAGTCACCTTCGTGCAGCCGCGTGATATTTTCGGCGAAGTATCTGATGAAGAAAGTACCGTTCTGGAAGTTACTCATAATGAAAATCAAGTAGTAGATTTAGATACACCAGTCGCAGAAGAAGTCAGTTTAGATTTTGGCGAATTTGTCAATGAAGTTACTGAAGAAGAGGAGATTCAGCCGCAAGAAACATTGAGCCAACCTACACAAGATATCAATGATGAATTAGCAGATTTAGATATTTTATTTACGGCAGAAGACAGCACAAATATTGACCAAGTAGAACCTAGTTTTGCTGTTTATGAAACAGGAGGCGAAGTTTCTGAAGCATTGACGGAGCCTGATAATATCGTTGTAGAAGTTTCTAGCAATCAATACATTGATTTGAATAATACAACTACAGAAGAAGCCAGCGTAAATGTTGATGATGTTGTTCTAGTAAGTGAAGTTTCGGAATTAGCTGATATTCAATCTTTGGAAACAACAGAAAGCGAAGTTCCTGAGAGTATCAGTCAAACTATTGAAGAGGTTCCTGAAGTAGAAGCGACTCAATTGGATGAAACTCCAGAAGAAATAAATGTAAGTGAGCCTCCGCAAGTGATTATTGAAAGAAACATAGTACTCATCGCTCACGAGAGCAAGAAATCAGAACTTGCTGAATTTGTTTCTCAACATCATGAATTTTTCTCACAGAGCTTTACAATTACCTGGCCATCTGTTGGCGAAGTCTTACATCAACAAGCAGGAATAACTATTAGTCAGCAAACCCCCGCACCAATTTCTGGAGGATATCAAACAATTGCTTCATTGGTTGGAGCAGGAGAAATTTTAGCAGTTATTTTCCTAAGAGATTTGCTGCAACCTCAGCCTGGTCAGGCAAATGAAGAAGCACTGCTTAGATTATGCACTATTAATCAAGTTTTGCTGGCAACTAATTTGCCAACAGCAGAAGCGATTGTGCATTATCTTAAACATATATAGCCCTACTTAATCATTCGTGAGTAACAAGATCCCCGACTTCTTAAAGAAGTCGGGGATCTGCATATTTAGAGAAAAGTTTCTAATTGCATAGAATAATTTCAATGATGAAAAATAGGATAAAAAATATGTATATTTTAAATAAAACTTATTTAGAGAAATGCTTACAAACTTAAAAACTTTATTTAGACAGCCAGTTATTCTTTCAAGTGCGATCGCTACAATTTTACTAGTAGGCATTCAAAAACTTGGGGTTTTCGAGCCTTTAGAAATGAAGGTCTACGATCAGATGATGCAATTACGTGGCGACCCAGGCCCAGACTCTCGTCTATTGATTGTTGCTTTAACTGAAAAAGATATTCAAAAATGGAATTGGCCCCTATCTGGCGAACTTCTAGACCGACTATTGGGCAAACTTGAAGCTTATGAACCGCGAGCCATTGGTCTAGATATTTTCCGTGACTTACCTGTACAACCTGGTCATGAAAAACTACTGCAACGCCTACAACAGAGCGATATCATCATTCCTATCTGTAAACATTCTGGTTCTAACAATCCGGGAATAGCAGCCCCAAAGGGGGTTGAAGCAGAACGAGTAGGATTTAATGATGTAGTAGAAGATACTGACGCGACAATTCGTCGCAACCTATTATTGGTAAGTGCAGAAGAGTCCGATTCCTGCCAAAGTACTTATTCTTTTAGCTTACAACTAGCACTTAAATACTTAGAAGTTGGAGGAATCCAACTAAAATTTACCCCCAAAAAAGAACTACAACTACGAGATACTGTATTTAAACCCCTCCAAAGCGACGCTGGCGGTTATCAGAAAGCGGATACAAATGGCTACCAAATTTTGCTTAACTACCATTCTGGTCATCAGATTGCCCAGCAAGTAACTATTACAGAAATACTTGAAAATCAAGTTAAACCAGATTTGGTGAAAGACCGCATCGTTTTAATTGGTTCAACAGCCAATAGTTTAAATGATATTTTTAACACGCCATTTGCTACTGGTAAGTCAGATAATTCCGGTAAAATGGCAGGAATTGAAATTCATGCCCACAGCGTTAGTCAAATTCTCAGCGCTGTTCTTAACAAACAGCCATTATTTTGGTTTCTACCTGAATGGGGTAAAGTCTTGTGGATATGGGGATGGACTGTAGTTGGTGGGTTGCTGGTATCGCGGATTCAACATCCACTAGGCTTAGGGCTAGCAGGAGCAACAGCCCTTGCAGTCTTATTTGGAGGCAATTTTGTCATTTTTACTCAAGCTGGATGGTTCCCAGTAATACCTCCGACTTTGGGGTTAGTATTTACCGCCGGGAGTGTTCTTGCTTATAGTGCTTATAAAACGAAACAAGAGCAACAAGAAATTACCCAACGGGTTCAAGAACACCAACAATTAATTGTGGAATTGCAAGGTCTTTTACGGCAGCGCGGCGATGCCTCAAATGAAGCACCAACTGTAATTGCTGATTCCATCGGGCAAGAAATTTCACTAGGAACTCTACTAAACAACCGCTACAAAATTACTCAAGGTTTGGGTTCTGGAGGATTTAGTAATACTTATTTGGCTGATGATATCCAGCGTCCTGGGAATCCGCAGTGTGTGGTTAAACAGTTGCGTCCCCCCCGCCAAGATGCAGAATATTTAAATGTCGTCAGACGATTATTTGACGCTGAAGCACAAATTTTAGAAACCTTGGGTAAGCATCCACAAATCCCTCAACTGCTAGCTTTTTTTGAAGAAAATCGGCAATTTTCTCTAGTGCAAGAATTTGTTCGAGGGCACGCTATGGACAAAGAAGTAACTTCTGGAAAGCGACTAAAACAAGCTGAAGTTGTGGAAATGCTCAAAGAAGTTTTACACGTACTTGTTTTTGTTCACAGCTATGGTGTAATCCATCGAGATATCAAGCCTAGTAACTTGATTAGACGAGAATCAGATCAACACATTGTTTTAATTGACTTTGGCGCTGTTAAGCAAATTCATCCTCAGCAGCAAGAAGCTCAGACTATTTCAATTGGTACGCCGGGTTATGCACCTTCTGAGCAAATGAGCGGTTTGCCAAAACTCAATAGCGATATTTATGCGTTGGGAATTATGGGAATTCAAGGTTTAACTGGTGTAGATCCTAGAGATTTTCGCAGAGATATAAATACTGGTGAAATAATTATTCAAGATGGCGCTGATGGCAATCAACAGACTTGGCAACATTGGCGCGAGCTAACTGACGCTACAAACGAGTTAGTTATTATTTTAAATAAAATGGCGCATTTCGATTTTACTCAACGATATCAGTCAGCAGCAGAGGTTCTCAAAGCTCTCGAAAGTCTTTAGTAATATGTTATGTTGCGTTTCCTAACCAACTGAGGTAGACCTAAATTTTTTTACCAAACTTAGTAACTTACGCCTAATGTGAATTAGGAAAAAAGGCGGGAGAAGTAAGAAGATGAAAGTTACCAGCTTTTCAACTCAGACTTCCCCCATGACTAGCATAGACTTTGGAACGTTAATCACAACAATCTTTGTCATA
>NZ_JADEXT010000029.1:0-99684 GCF_015206985.1 Nostoc sp. LEGE 12447
CGACCACATTCCACACAAATGTAGTTTTGTTTACCTCTTTGTTTACCATTTTTGCGAATGTGGCTTGACGCACACCTTGGACATTTCATAGTGATCGCACTAATTCATATTTCTATTCTGCAACGCCATAATTTTGGATAATTTATTTTTTGTCAGTCTCTGAAAAGCGGGTATTAAAAAATTTATTAATCTAGAAGTTCTACTTAAGATCTGGGTGCAAACATGATAATGAGAACACTCACTAAAGCTAAACATGCTCCTATGAGGTCGTAGCGGTCTGGAATTACACCGTCTACCTTCCAACCCCAAAACATTGCTATTGCGATAAACACACCACCGTAAGCAGCATACACTCTGCCAAAATTTGCCGATTGAAGAGTTGCAATAATCCCATAGAAAGCTAAAGCAATTCCCCCCAATATGCCCCACCAGAACGGCTTACCTTCTCGCAACCACAACCAGATTAGGTAGCCTCCTCCAATTTCAAATAAACCAGCCCACAAAAAATACAGTAGAGACTTAATCATTTGACAAATTTATGCATCAGCTAGAACTCAGTGAAATTACGCTAACGCTTTTAACTAAACTATTGTCATTAATTGAAGTAAGTTTATTGACCTGGGCATTGGCATTGGATATTAGGTATTAAGTATCGGGGATGGTGGGCAATCTCCTTGTCTCCCCTTTAATCTCCCTCATTTCCCTGCTTCTTCCCCAGCCCCCAGAATGTAGATAAGGCTTAAGGATGAAAGCACCATTACCTAATAACGAAATACAGAGAATCGAGACACTTTTGGAGTATAAAATTCTCGACACACCATCTGAACCTGCCTTTGATGACCTCACCCGTTTAGCCTCGTATATTTGTCAGACTCCTATTGCCTTAATTAGCTTAATTGATACAAATCGCCAGTGGTTCAAATCAAAAGTCGGTTTAGATCCCCTAGAAACACATCGAGATTTTGCATTCTGTAGCCATGCTATTTTACAGCCTGACGTTTTTGTTGTGCCTGATGCAAGAGATGACGAAAGGTTTGCCACCAACCCACTGGTTACATCTGACCCAAATATTAGATTTTATGCTGGTGTACCTCTGACTAACCCTGAAGGATATGCTCTAGGAACTCTGTGTGTGATTGATTACGTACAACGAGAACTTACTCCAGATCAGATAGAGGCATTACGAGCATTAGGCCGTCAAGTCATCAAGCAACTGGAATTGCGCCGAAATTTAGCAAGTTTGGTACTTGTTACCAAGAAAAACAAACAGACACAGAAGGTAAGCAAACAATTTTTTAAAAAGATTGCAGCAGGTTTTGGTGTCGCATCGGTAATTTTAGTTTTGATTGGTGTAGTTTCCTATCAAAATACAACAGTATCTACTAATAATCGCAGTATATTAAAAAATACTTCTCAAAAAATCAACAGTTTAAAAGAACTACTGTCTCAAATAAAGGATGCGGAGACTAGGCAACGTAGTTACATTATTACTGGAAAACCAATTTATCTAAAACCCTATCAAAAATCACTTACCAATGTCGAGCAAGAAATTGCCAAACTCAAGAATTTAAGCACAGATCAACCAAACCAGATTGCAACACTTGAAGTTCTAATTGCAGATAAACTTACTGAACTAAAGCAGACTATCAACTTACGCCAAAAAAATGGAGCAGAGGCGGCATTGCAGGTAGTACTGACAAATAAAAGTCAAAATCTCATGGATGATATCGGCAAGGAGATCAATGAGATAGAGAACGAGGAAAGGGAGCGGCATCAGCAACTTTCACAAACAGCAAAAGCTTGGACTCGTAAAACAACTGTGACAATTGCGATCGCTATTTGCCTAAGTTTTATCGTTCTTGCTGTAGTCTACTACTTCATATATCGTGAGGTAACAGAGCGCAAAAGGACAGAAGAAACCTTAAATCAAGAACGCAATTTTATCTCAGCAGTTCTTGATACAGCCAGTGCATTAGTAATAGTTCTCGATTCTCAAGGGCAAATCATTCGTTTCAATCAAGCTTGTGAGCAAATAACAGGTTACTCCTTCGATGAGGTGAGGGGTAGGTATTTTTGGAACTTATTCTTACTTCCTGAAGAAGTAGAGTCAGTCAAAGCAGTTTTTGAGCAATTGCTAACTGGTAGAGGCTTTTTGGAGCATGAGAACCATTGGGTAATGAAGGATGGTAGTCGCCGACTGATTGCCTGGTCGAATACCTTCTTAAAAGACTATGAAGGATTGGTGGAATACATTGTTGGCACTGGCACTGACATCACCGATGTCTCCGACGAGCTTCGCTTACGCAAACGAGTACAACAGCATTTAACTGCACAATATGCTGCAACCCGCGTTTTAGCAGAGTCTACCACAATCAACGAGGCTAACCCCCGAATCTTACAAGGAATCTGCGAGAGTTTAGGATGGGATTTAGGTGAAATTTGGATGGTCGATCAGCAAGCAAATGTGCTGCGTTTTCTTTCCATCTGGCATAAAGCATCCCTTGAAGTGCAAGAATTTGAAGCACTGAAGCGGCAAACCACATTTATAGAAGGAATTGGACTACCTGGACGTGTTTGGGCTAGTTCTGAAGCTGTTTGGCTTACTGATGTCGTCACGGATCTGAATTTTCCTTATTTTAAAATCGCGGCTCAAGTAGGGTTACACGCAGCTTTCGGTTTTCCAATTCGGACTGGTAACAAAATTTTGGGCGTGATTACCTGCTTCAATCGTAAAATCAAACCTCATGACCAAGATTTAGTCAACACGATGAATTCTATTGGTGAGCAAGTGGGGCAATTTATTCAGCGTAAGCGGGCTGAAGAGGAATTACAACGCCAAAACTTGCGATCGCAACTTTTTACCGAAATCACCCTCAAAATTCGCCAGTCTTTGCAAATCGAAGAAATTCTCGAAATCACTGTCAAGGAAGTGCAAAAGATTCTCCAAACTGACCGAGTTTTAATCTATCAGCTTTTACCAGATGAGTCTGCAACCTCCGTTGTTGAAGCAGTAATTTCTGGCTTACCAGAAATCAAAGAGCAAAATATCACCGCCCCTTACTTACGAGCAGAATACCTGCAACAGTACTATCTACAAAAGTACCGTCAAGGAGAGATTTTAGGACTGGCTGAGTTAGATTTACTCGAAGTCCAACAAAGTGACCTGAAATTAATCCAACAGTTTGGGGTCAAAGTCAACTTTGTTGTACCTATTTTGGTCAAAGAAGAACTTCGCGGTTTGCTCATAGTCCATCAGTGTGATGATTCTCACCAATGGTCTAGTTTTGAAACTCATCTCTTGCGGCAAATAGCCGACCAAGTAGGCATTGCTTTAGCCCAAGCTCAACTTTTAAAAGCAGAAACTCGTCAGCGAGAAGAACTTGAAATTGCCCGTCACCAAGCGGAATTAGCTTCTCAGACTAAAAGTGCTTTTTTGGCAAATATGAGTCATGAAATTCGCACTCCCATGAATGCTGTCTTGGGGATGACCAGTTTGGTTTTAGATACTCCCTTAAATCCAGAACAACGAGATTTTATTGAAACAATTCGGATTAGTGGAGATGCCCTTTTAAGTTTAATCAATGAGATTTTGGATCTTTCCAAACTTGAGGCTGGAGAAATGGCTCTCGAAACTCTAGATTTTAACCTATCCACTTGTGTTGAAGAAGTGGTAGAGTTATTGGCTCCATCAGCCCATAGTAAGGGATTAGAAATTGCTGCACTACTTTATAGCAACGTCCCTACCCACCTCAAAGGCGATGTTAGTAGGTTACGGCAAATTCTGATGAACCTAATTAGTAACGCTATCAAGTTCACTAACGTTGGTGAAGTCGTAGTGCAAATAGAATTGCGATCGCCTTTGACAAAGCCATCCCTTTCCTCCACAACAGCCACCATCTATTTTGCCATTACAGATACAGGTCTTGGCATTAGCCCTGAAGACCAACACAAAATCTTTACGCCATTTACCCAAGTGGATGCTTCTACCACTCGCAAGTATGGTGGTACCGGTTTAGGATTAGCCATCTGCAAACAACTGGTGACTTTGATGGGAGGAGTCATTGGTGTGGAAAGTCAGAGAGGGAAAGGATCTAAGTTTTGGTTTGAGGTGCCTTTTGTCAAACAACTTGAACCTGTTTTGCCAAACTCCGATAGCTTCTTGCCTGCGACACGTTACACGAAGGTCAAGAGCGAAGGCAGATTTTTGAACAATCGCCGCTTGTTAGTGGTAGATAGTAATGCTACTAATTGCAAAATTATCTATCATCAAGCTACCAGTTGGGGAATGCAGGTAGATCAAGCTGACAGTATTGCTGCTGCACTCATTGCTATTCAGGAAGCTTGTGAGCGTGGTAATTCTTATGATGTCGTCTTGGTTGATATGCAAATGGCTCAAACTTCTGGCATAACTTTAGAAGAACAAATTAAAGCTAATTCTGCAATTGCTAAGATACCTTTGATTATACTCACCTCTATTAATCAACGCACCCAATTGCAACGAGCGCTCAAAATAAGATTTGCTGCTTATTTAATCAAACCTGTTAAGCCGTCTCGACTCCTTGATACCATTATGACTATTCTAAAAACTCAGCCTCAACCAGAAGAAGGGTCTAAAGGAAGAAGGCTAGAGGCTACCAAAAAAATCTCAAGTACAGAAACTTCCAGCATTCTTACTTCCTCTGCCCATAACTCCTCTACTCAATTCCAGTTAAGAATTCTCTTAGCTGAAGATAATTTGGTGAATCAAAAAGTTGCCCTGAAGCAACTTCAGAGTTTAGGCTACAAAGCCGATGTTGCTGCCAATGGAGAGGAAGTTTTGCAGCTATTAGAAAAAATTCCTTATGATTTGATTCTAATGGATTGCCAAATGCCAATTCTTGACGGTTTAGAAACCACAAAAGAAATTCATCGTTGGCAAGAAAACGCTTTTATTCTGCGTCGTCGTCCTGTGGTGATTGCGATGACGGCTAATGCCATGAAAGAAGACCAACAAATGTGTCTCAATGCAGGAATGGATGACTATCTGAGTAAGCCAGTGTTTAAAGAAAAATTGGCTGCCACTCTAGAGCATTGGACAGGCGTTATCCTCTCAAAACAAGAGCCAGTTGTTGAAGAACAGACAGTTTCCACCACAAACAACGACACAATTAACCTAGCAATTGATTGGGAACACTTGCATCGGATATCGGAAAATGATGGAGAATTTGAATTAAATCTATTGCAAATATACCTTAAAGATGTTGAACCCCGTTTAGAGACCATCATTGCAGCGATTGCATCTGATGACTTTAGGCAAATTGCGCGAGAAGCTCATCACCTTAAAGGTGCTAGTGCCAATGTTGGAGCCACAGCTATGTATCTAGCAGCTGACAAACTAGAAAAGTTAGCTTACGAGCAAGAGCTTAGAGATGCTACTAATTTAGTTTTAGAGTTAAAAGAATTTGTCAACTCTATGCAAGACTTTTTAACAAGAAAGAGTTCAGTCTGAATTCTGTACGAGTAGCCGATAAATATGTGAGTTTAAGTCCCACACTAATTAATTTTTAATTCTACATTCTTTTTAATTATAAATAAAGTAACAAATAACACTTAACTTACTTATCAAAAATAATGAGGTATCAATTCCAAATTAATATAGAAAAACAGCCTTAATACAACCGTACCAATAAAAAATTGTATAAAAAACTTTAGCATTTACAGAGAGAAAGCTAGCATAGAATCTTCCTACACCTCCAGCAACTTTAGCTGATATAGTAGCTGATACCGTCATTACTTGGCGACTTATCATTATTCAAGAGGTCTTATGAAACGCTTAATCTACATCATCCCTGTTACTGCAATTAGCTTACTGACATTGGTAGGATGCAACAGCGATCAAAAATCCACCACCCAAACTCCTACTACCACAGAAACCACTAAGGCAACAACAGGATCTAAAACCCCTAGTGCTACGCAGGGAGGTTTTAATACTTTGACCGGTGTCGTTACAAATACAAAAACTGCGGTGCAAGCCGGAAACTTTGAGAAAGCTCAACAGGAATTTAATAAGTTTGAAAATTCTTGGTCTAAAGTTGAGGATGGTGTCAAAACTAAATCTTCAAAAACCTATAATGTCATCGAAGATGCTGCGACCCAGGTGAAGGGTTCGCTAAAAGCAAAAGATAAAGCGAAATCTCTTAAAGGATTACAAACACTTGAGACAAACATCGCCACTGTTTCTAAGTGAGGTAAAACTAACATAGAGCAGGATTTAAAAGACAAGAGACACCAAAAAAAGTCTTTATATCTGGCTTTGAGACAAATAGTTCTGTAGCTTATCAAGTTGCGAACTGCTATAGTTTCCACTGGAGATTTTGGATAATGCGTTCATTTCGCAAATATCACCGGACTCTGGCGATTATTTTGGCTTTACCGCTTGCTGTAACATTGTTAACCGGTATTGCAGCTACCCTGGTAGGTGAGTGGTCAGCTAACATTGGAGTTCCACGTAGTTTACTACTTTCGATTCATCGTGGTGAAATCTTGGGTTTACAGGGAATTTACCCGATTTTGAACGGACTAGGGCTATTAGGGTTGTTGGTTACTGGATTAAGTATGACTAGTTTGTTTGGTAGAAAAAGGTCAAAATCTGAGTAAGGATTAATCAAAAGCGATCGCAGTCTTTTAAGATATCAAGTCAGTTACCCTGCGATCGCAAAAGTGAAATCAAGCCATAATCCATTGTCTCCAGTGTTGCAAAAGTCATTGTAGAAGCAGTTCCTAGAGGTATTGCTCTGCTTTAAAATGGACTAGAATTTGGACAGACATAACTTTTTCAATTCTTTGACAAGCTCCTGTAACATCAAGCTATTAACTTAAAAAATATTGCTTTTAACAAAATAACGACCCGTAGCAACAACTAAAAAATATTTCAAATTTCTTGACTTTTAAGTTACTCAGTACTGAGTGCTGAGTAAAAAGTAAAATTAGGACAAAAGCGAAGCAAGTAGCCTGGATTTAAGGGAATACAAAACGTTTTGCTACTGCCAAGAGGATTTTTAAAACATCCTCTAAACCAACAAATATTTTTGAAGGTTCAAATAACTATGAATAATCTATCTTACAAGTATCTAGAAGAAAGTAATAAACAGGAGAAACTTTTATATACTGCTGATACAGTGCGTACTTATCTTCGCGAGATTGGACGGATACCTTTATTAACTCATGAGCAAGAGATTAATTTCGCCAAGCAAGTTCAAAAAATGATGGCTTTACTAGCTACGAAAGAAAAATTAGCTATCCAATTAAAACGTCAACCAACACAAAAAGAGTGGGTTGACAATATAAATATGGGTGAAAATTCACTGCTACAACAGCTACATCAAGGGCAACAAGCCAAGCAGAAAATGATTCAGGCTAACCTGCGACTTGTAGTATCTATTGCTAAGAAGTATCAAAGACATAACCTAGATTTTCTTGATTTAATTCAAGAAGGAAGTTTAGGCTTAGAGCGAGGAGTTGAGAAATTTGACCCAACTAAAGGGTACAAGTTTTCAACTTATGGCTATTGGTGGATTCGCCAGGCAATTACACGAGCGATCGCCGAACAAGGACGTACTATCCGCTTGCCTATTCATATTACAGAAAAGCTGAACAAAATCAAGCGGATTCAACGTGAACTAACTCAAAAACTAGGTCGTACTCCTACCGCAGTTGATATCGCCGAAGAACTATCTTTAGATCCAAAACAAATTCGAGATTATTTACTTTTAGCACGTCAACCTGTCTCTCTAGAATTACGAGTTGGCTCAGACAAAGATATAGAATTACAAGATATGTTAGAGGATAATGGACTCTCCCCAGAATTATATGCTGAACAGAAGTTTCTTCAACAAAATATTCAAAATTTATTGTTAAAATTAAATCCCCAGCAACGAGAAATATTAACTTTACGTTTTGGTTTAACAGATGGAAATGAACTTTCTTTAGCAGAGATTGGTCAACGTATGGGTATTAGTCGAGAGCGAGTGCGACAGATAGAGCAACAAGCTTTGGGTAGTCTAAGAAGACATAAGAATAAGATACACAGCTATCTAGCTAGTTAATTCGTAATTCATGATGGGCTACCCTCCGCTAGGCTGACATAATTAAGGAGATTTATACCCTGCTACGAAACTTACTGCGACTTGACTGAGCGATCGCCGAACGTTTTATTAGTTGGTATGCAACTTAAATCCGCAGAGTTTGGTAAATCGTGATGGGCGATACCTGCGACAAGCGGCTAAGAGCGTCTAAGCAATCTACAAAAACAGAGATTGAACAGTCAGATCCTTCTGGGTGATGCTGAAGTTATGTTGTTCTGCTGTCGCAATGAATGAAACGATCGCTTCACACACCACTGCAACGGTTAACATCACCAGGTTTCGTGCCAACGGATAATCACAGACATCATCATTAACCTCAGAAGGAACGCGATAAACGTCATTCCAAATCACTTCTGCATAATCAGCCGATAGCCCAGCATGAAGACAAGGAATTTTTAATTGTTCAGCATAATTTTTCACTGCTTGACGTGCCACGCTGTTATCAAAAACATCGACAATTAGCTGGCTGTCTTTGAGTAGTTGGGTTGTATTTGCTGATGTCAACTCCTTTGTCTTCGCATCAACTTTAGTACCAATTGCTCGATATAAATTGTTCGCCAAAATCTTAGCCTTGAATGCTCCAACATCAGAACGGTAGTAAGGCTGAGTTGAAAGGTTACGCTCCTCAATGCGATCGCGATCAATCACTGTAAGTTTATCAAAACCAGAGCGTGCTAAGTTTTCCGCAATGTTAGCTCCTAATGCTCCAGCGCCACAAATAGTTACAGGATAGTTTTTCAACTTTGCCATCACAGCATTGGTGCGGTAAAGCTGTTCGTGAAAAAAGATACTCATAATAATTCGTAATTCGTAATTCGTAATTAATACTCTTGGTGTTCCATTACACCTACTAAGGATTGCAAGTCAAAATCGCGATCACGTCCACTCAGACAAATGCCAGAACTGACAACAGTCAAATCAGTTTTAGCGATCGCACTACTATGGCGAACACCATCAGCAGTTGTCCAATCGACTGTCCAATAATCGCTGCGATCGTGGAATTGATTTAAGGTACCGCCACCCATTTGCAATGCCTTTCTCAATCGCTTTTCATCCTGTTGGGGTTGAGTAAATCCCTCAATGCGCCGAGTTGCCAATTCATACACTGTGCGGATTTCTGGAGTGATGCCCTTAAACTGTAATTCCTCAGCAGGAGTGAGTTGCTTGACGGCAGATTGCAGAGTTTCAGAAATTGCCGGATCGGTACGGCGATCGACTTCCTCGAACCAGCAAGAATATCCATTCCATCGGGTAATGATTTGCTCAAAGGCGATACCCTCGGTTACTAAGTGGACTGTGATCGGCTTAACTACCTTCAATCGTTGACGCATATCTACTTCATTCACAGGGTATGCTAACCAAGTTTGTTTTTGCAGTTGGTGTGCTAATCGCAGCCGTATTTGGGGAAAGTGTTGTAGGTATTCCGCAATTTGGGGTAAGTCTGCTTCTTCTATAACCGTTGCTGTTTTTTCATCCACAGGCTGAAAGATGCCCCAACCTTCAAATTTACTAGGCTTTGGCGTGAAGGTGTAAACCATCCCGGCTACCCTTGTACGAACTCGTCCACCTTTGACACAGGGCGCAAGGAATGGGGTGGTATGTAATTGCGCTTCTGCGATCGCAATTTGGTTGATTAACTTACGAATATCAGACATAATTCTCACTATTTAAGCATAATTACCCAAGATTATTGTCAGTAAATAAGTATATAAAAAAACATACGTTTTTAGTCAAACCGCAATTAGACAACTATTTTCATTAGGTGAAACAATGTTTTTGCATTTTGCATATATTGGAATGTGCTTATTATCGATTGTGATATCTTTCTATGTGAAAGCTAAATTTGAGAATTTTATAGAAAAAAATACAACAATTGCAAATGAAAAATCATTAGAAGATTATAAAAACATTGTGCGTCTTAATATGTATGGAGCGCTGGCTCAAATAGTTTTATTTGTTGGTGCATTTATTAGTGGCATCGTTTATATTCTTAATCAAGGCTTTGCAGGGGTATTTTCATTCTTTCTATTATGGTTCGCTGCTAGTGTTATGAAACAGTTAGGTCAGGTTGAGGAAAAAGTACGTACACTCACTTGTGCAACTGCTGAACTAGAGCGTCAATACACAAAAATTTCCCATACTTGGAAGAAAAAAGCTTTTCCCGATTTCTAAATTTATGACTAGATAAATCCAGTAAGGACAGTAGGCTTGTATTTATTAAGTAAAAATTCAATTGACAAAATAAATTTTAAAATCATGACTAGCCAAACACAATAAATATCAGAGTACCGAAAAAAGTTGTCATCTGCCTACCGTGCAATTTATGCAGTTGGAGTTTTGAGTACTTTTATAGGAATCATAGTATTGATAGCTGTAAATCGAGTTCCTGAAGGTGTAATATTGGGAATTTCCTGTTTAGCTTCTGGTTTACTCTATCTAGTTCTAGGTTTTTTTGTACAACGTAAATCCCAAATTGCGTTGGGTATTGCAGTGGGATTTATGCTGCTAAATTTTTTAACTGGCATTTACAATATGTTTCAAACTGGTAAACCAGTCGGCTTAATTATTCCTATCGTATTCTTCAGTCAGACAATAGAAGGATTTAAAGCCATACAAGTATTAAAGTCTAAAACTTGACGTATTAGCTAAGTTCTCAGTTATACATCAGGATGCGTTACAAGTAATTATGACGCACCCTGATACACTCTACTTATCCTCTCTTACAGGCAACGGCATATCCAGAATCTCCATCAGCAAATCCAGACGAGAGGGGCGTGTTAAAAGTGGGACAAGATTCGGCAAACTGTAGTAGTCACCTGCAAAAGTGAACGTATCTACAGGTGCTTGCTGCTGCTTTAGTTGACTCTCCACCCAGTCGTAATGACCACCCACACGGACAATCACCACATTGGGCATTATCGCCAACTCCCGGCAGTAGTTCTTGTAGACTTCACCGAAGTAAGGAGCAGCATTTTCGCCCTCATCCGTCACCAAGATAATCTGGTCAACTACCTGCTTTTTCCGCCGCATTGCTTCCAATGCACAGCCGATGCTAGTACCACCGCCTGCATTGATGTGCTGGAAGGCACGCTCCCAGTCGCTCAACTCCTTGCCTTTTGCCGTAACAGCGTAAGGAATGGTATCGAAAGCGTAGACAAACAGTTCTGCCTGAGTGATACCAGAGATCAAGGCAGCGAGTTGTTTACCGATCGCGATCGCATTTTCCATTGAACCAGACTTGTCCACCAATAAAGCAGTTGGACGAGCGATCGCACCACGCCGCTTTACCTGTTCGTTTGTCACCTTTTCCAGTTGGGCAACGGTGTCTGCGTCAAAATCTCCTGCGTCTGCGGCAATCTGTGCTTTGAATGCTGAGACACGCCCACTCTTAGACGCTGCTTCTAGCTTGGAATCAATCAGCTTCTTAACTTGTGGGTGATCCATTGCACCTCTAGTCTGGAGAGACTTGAGGTTGTTGATCGCCTCTTGAGGAGTCATGCTGTTGATTAACGCTACCAAGACAACTGGTGTAAGTTGCTTGATTGCACCAATTGCGATCGTATATGGAATTTTGAACTCCACAATCAGCCGTGCCTGTTCTACGGCATTTGTTGCCTTAGCCAGCTGCTTCAGCACATTTGCTAAGGAACCCTCTGGAGGAGTATCGCCAAACAGAATCGCATTTGCCCGTTCATTTGGCTTGATGTGCAGCGAAGCATATAAGTGCTTCATTGCCTTACGACCTCGCAAAGCGGCGCGATCAAACAGAGCCGGATTGCTCTCCCGTGTCTTCAAGTAACGCCGTACCGCAGTCCGAGCCGAACGAGGCAGTTTATTCTGCTGCTGCTTCATGAAGTCCACCACACGAGCTACCTGATAAGGTGGAAACTCTTGCAACATCATAAATCCAGCATCTCGGTGTTCAGTCAAATTGCTGGTTAGTAAATAAGCTAGGAATACTTCTTTATGGTCACGGACATCACCATGACGCTGATACCAGACTGCCAAATGTCCGTAGAAAATGGGATCGAGTTCAACAATTAACTGATGAATTTCTGCGACTTGCTCAAGCTTGCGGTGAGGAGTTGTGAGCAAACTGTTGAGCATTTCCAAACGCAGGTCACGTTCTGCGGTATTCATTATGAACCTCCTCTAGTTGTGATGAATGAGGAGGCAGATGTTGCACGCGGGGCGATCAAGTCACCGCGCAAGTTGTAGAAGCATCATGTATAACTTGTGCAGAGTTATGTAAGCTTCTGCGATCGGGGCGCGGCAACAACTGCCAAGTAAAAGGGACTGGGGACTGGGGATTAGGGACTGGGTAATGAGCTGATTAGTAAGTGAAATTCTCTGTCTTTTCTCTTCACCTTCGCGTCCTACCCTGCGGGAAGCCGCTCCGCGTCTATGCGGTTCGTTTAAAAAAAATAGTTTTCGCAACTCAAAGGCACTAGAACTTACGCAAAAAGGCACTGAAAGCAAAGAGAAATTATCATCAAATAAGATCACCTCGTGCAAGTCGAAAAAACTGTTGATTCACACACGGGATTTGAACCCGTAGTTGCTTGATATTCATTCAAGTGCCTTACCATTCGGCTAGTATGTAAGCTTTTTCAGTTAGGGCACGAAGTGAAAAATTTAGATTTTAGAAAGTTGATTTAAAATAAATCGAATTTCTTTCTTATTACACTGCTGTTTCCTAACAGCGTAAATCATTTGACCTGTATATGCCACAGAACGGTGAATTACACCTTTGACAGCATCCTTCACATAATGAGTAGGTGGCCATGGCAAATCTTCAAAAGTAATTAAATACCAAATCTCGTTTAGCCTCTGGTATTGATGATAATTATCAATGATGAGAATATCAGTTTGTTCCTGCTTTTGCTTCTGCTTTCGAGGTATTTTCTCAGATGCACAAAGAATTCCGGTTTCAGGATGGATATAGAAGCGATCGCGATAGCTTACATCTAGCTGATTTCGATACCCTTGATAAGGCTTGCTATAGAAACCACCATCAATTATTTCTACATACCGTTCAACGTAGTCCCACACATGACCGATAACATGCTGTCCTGCCATTGTACTAGGATCTAATCGTTGACACAGTTGGCTGTAAACGTCATTCCAAGGCTGTCCAACTTGCGATCGCAAAAACCGACGCAGAGGGCCGAGATGGTCTGAAAGATACTTAGATTTATTTATTGGTTTAATCAGGTAGGGATTCAACAATCCATCCTGAATAGCATCCTGGGTGATTTTGTATAATTGCTTCTTAAAGCCAGTCACCTTTTTGAGGCTAATTCTCCTCCCACCGCGAGGACGCTCAATCACAATCTCGCTCAAACGATGTTCGCTCATATCTCACGTTGTTTAAATGCAGTTGTACTAATTGAGTTGTTATTAAACATGAGTTAGCTAACATCATTGAACTCACCTCCGTATTGAGTAAAGGTTATAGATAAATACAATTCAAATAATTAGAATTCCGCACAAGTTAGCAAAGCAGTTTTCACAATTGCCTATACCAATTTGGCTACGCTCCCATTAAAGGGAGCGACAGGAATCGAACCTGCATTCCGTTGCCGGAGTGTGTGTAGGCTTTACAAGTTAGGGCGCGGAATTAAGTCTTAATTCATTCCGTGCAAGTTCAAGAAGCTTTTTACAGCTACGGCCGCTCTTACCAAATATTGGCAGTGGGCACGCACGCTAAATCTGCGAGAGACTTAGAAATCATGCTTCGCTTAATCCGATCGCTCGAACTTTACTACCTTAGGGTCGTTATGAATGTGTATGTATGCTTCTTCTGTTAGGGCACGGATGACTAGGAAATTTAACCATAGACAGCTTCAGGGCGAATGATCAAATCGCCACTAGGACGGCGATCGATTACGTAAGCAGAAAGGCGATCGCTATTCACATCTAAATGCCGAGCAACGCGCTCCTTCACTGCCACATCATTCATCCCTGCTGCAATTCCCAATTGGGTTTTTGGCACATCAACAGAACGTCCTTCAAATCGAATATGAACCATTGCAATCACCTCTTGTTTTAATTACAAATTGATATTAGTGGATCTGATCGGGATTGAACCGATACCCTCCCTGTGAGAGTTACACTCACACCTCATGCGAGTTGAAAAAGCTGTGGTAACACCGCAGGAATTGAACCTGCACTTATCGTTTTAGAGACGATCGCTCTACCATTGAGCAAGTATGTAAGCTTTTTCTGTCAGGGCACAAGTGACATCCGGGATCTCTACCGTTAGAGCTACAGACCCAAGTTTCCATGATTGCGATGCTCTAATTGAGGTTATTGCAACCTTCAATAGAAGTCAAAGCAAATGGAGCCGTCGGGAATCGAACCCGAATCCTGCAACCGTCCGTTTGTTGGTTTCGGAGCAGTCGAACCCCAATCGCGGCCCCAAACAGTGGCATTTATGCAATTGCCAAGCTTCTGAGAGCTTTTAGTTTTGCCTTTGTTGTCGGCTTTCTTTTCATACTACAAATGTAATACAAGCTCTACATGATGTCAAGGGGATACTACAAATTTTGCAGTCCAATGCGTGTTATTTAGATTCTCTTTTCTAAAAGGCTTACTCCCCTTCCTTTGTAGGGAAGGGGCTGGGGGTTAGGTCTTTTTTAAAAGTCTACTCAACTGAAAATGGCTGTATTGCGAAATTAACTGCGGTTATCTATCTGAGCGCGTTGTAAACTTCCAGAAAAATCAACATAAACACTTTTCCATTCTGTGAAAACATCCATTGCGGTAGTTCCAGCTTCGCGGTGTCCGTTACCGGTTTGTTTCACACCACCAAAAGGCAAATGTACTTCTGCGCCGATAGTAGGGCCATTAATATAGGTGATACCAGCTTCGATGTCGCGCATGGCAGTAAAAGCCCGGTTGATGTCGCGGGTGTAAACTGAAGAAGAAAGACCGTAATTGCTATCGTTGAGAATTGCGATCGCTTCCTCAAAGGAACTAACCTCAATTAATGCCACCACTGGCCCAAATATCTCTTCACGGGCAACTCTCATATCAGGAGTTACATCATCCAAAATAGTTGGTTGAAAGAAGTAACCGTTTTTCAATGAGCCTTCATTGGCAATTTCTCCACCAATTAAAACCTTTGCTCCTTCCTCACGGGCGATATCTAAATACTTGCTTACCTGTTGGAGTTGCTTTTCATTGATAATCGGGCCAATATCTGTATTGGAGTCAGTGCCAGCACCCAAGCGTAACTTACTAGTACGCTCGTAAAGCATGGCGGTAAATTTTTCTTTGATATCACGATGCAAAATCAGGCGACTAGTAGCCGTACATCGTTGACCGGTTGTCCCAAATGCTCCCCACACTGCTCCATCAAGAGCAAGTTCTAAATCGGCATCTTCCATCACTATTTGGGCATTTTTACCACCCATTTCCAGACAGACACGCTTGTGAGTGCGTCCGCAAGTAGCGCCAACATAGGCACCCGTTTCTGAAGAACCAGTAAACGATACCAAATCTACATTGGGATGCTCAACTAAAGCTTTCCCGGCTTCTTCTCCTACACCATGCACCAAGTTAATTACTCCTGGTGGTAAACCTGCTTGTTGGAAAATTTCAATCAATTTAGTTGCACAGGCTGAGGTATCTTCGGCAGGTTTGAGAATAACTGTGTTGCCACACACCAAAGCTGGCATAGCTTTCCAGCAAGGAATTGCTACAGGAAAATTCCAGGGAGTGATTAAGGCACAAACTCCGATAGGCATTCGCACAGTCATAGCGAATTTATTAGACATTTCCGACGGTGTAGTTTGCCCAAATAGTCGCCGTCCTTCGCCAGCACTGTAAAAAGCACAGTCAATACCTTCTTGCACATCTCCCCTAGCTTCTGTCAGAGGTTTACCCATTTCCCGACTGATTAACTGGGCAAGTTCTTCTTTATGCTGGAGTAATATTTCCCCGACGCGAAAGATGTATTCTGCCCTCGCTGGGGCCGGGACTGTGCGCCAACTGCGGTAGGCTTTACGGGCTGCGGCTACTGCTGTATCTACATCATTAACTTGCGATCGCACAAATGTGGCAACGATTTCGGTTTTGTCCGCAGGGTTGCGACTTTCTAAAGTTCCTTCCCTTATAGCATTCAACCATTGACCGTCGATGTAATTGCGGCAAGATAGCGGAGTTGTCATCTTAAAAATCCCCGGCTGATGATCGAGTGAAACTTGTGTACTGATAACCACTTCTATATGAGAAACGAACCGCAAAGGACGCAAAGGACGCAAAGAAAGAAACAATAAGCCAAGAAAATTTGGCAAGACTCTGCGTACCTTTGCGTTGACTTTGCGTTCCTCTGCGTTAAAAAACGCTAAGATTTAGACACAAAGCTGTACTAAGTTTGCTTGCTTTCTAGGTTATCCTCAAGTTTAAAAAATTGGTGTGAGAAGCAAATATCGATATAAAAATTAAGGCACTAATGCCAAGACACCCACAGGAGAGCCAGAACCACCACGCAATCGAAGAATCCCGATCGCTAGAGTAGTACCTTTGGGTGGTAACTGATCCAAATTGGTGAGATTTTCCAAAACAATACGCGGTTTTTCCAATACCAAACGATTAGTAGCAAAAGTGTTATCCTGTCCTGGGTCTACACCATGAGTATCAATCCCTACCCCAGCAATTTGCCGTTCCTTCAGTAAGAATTGAGTTGCATCGCTACCAAACCCTGGAAAATGAGCAATACCTTGAGCATCATGATTTAGAAATGCACTTTTATCAAACCACTTTTTTTGCCAACCAGTATTCAGTATAACTACGCAGCCTTGAGAAATCTCACCGTATTCTTCTTCCCAAGCCACAACATCAGCAATAGTCAGGGCATAATCAGAATTCACGGCTGTGGCTTGACGAATATCTATGACCACCGCAGGTACAACCAGAGATTGGGCGGGATATTGGTCAATTCCCATACTATAGCTATGGAAGCTGTTAGGAGCGTTGATATGGGTAGCACTATGTTCCCCCAAGGCTAAACGTCGGAGGTAATAGCCATCATTATTTAGTTCAGCCACAGTTTCAAATTCTACTGTGGGATCTCCAGGCCACTGGGGAATATCTATGTCAATCACGTGACTTAGATGAATAACGCGTGTGTAGGTGATACTATTTTGACCTTGGGGTTGTATCATCCCAGCCTTCTACTTTACTTGTATTCAGGGATTTTTTTAAAGGTGCTATCGCCTGGGTTGGGCTATGCCGACGCAAAGATAGTACTACCATTACAGAGTAATTAAAGTGTAATATTTCTAGTCCTAACCCCCCATAATAGTACAAATAATCCCCCCAATTCCTGTAAATTTTAGGTTTTTTGGGGGGTCAAATGTTGCAGCAAAAAGTGAATTAATCTTAGTTAACAACCAATAGGTTAACTTTTTGGTTAAGAAAAGATTAAAGTTATATTTATGTTGAAGGTTGCTCATGTAGTGGAATCATGATAATAAACTCCGCACCTTCTCCTGGTGCTGAAATACACTGGATTTGTCCGCCGTGTTTTTGAACGACAATTTGGTAGCTAATTGACAAACCCATACCTGTGCCTTTACCCACGGGTTTTGTAGTAAAGAAGGGGTCAAATAAGCGTTTGCGTACTTCTTCAGTCATGCCTGGGCCATTGTCGGCAAAGCCAATGATTACACGGTCTTCTTTGATAAGGGTACGAATGCGAATCTGAGGAGAAGTCATTTGTCCTTGGTCGTTTGTCCTTTGTTTAGAGTTATTTACTAATGACAAATGACTAGTGACAAATGACTCTTCTAAAACATCGATCGCATTTGCCAGCAAATTCATAAATACCTGATTCATCTGTCCAGCGTGACAGACTACTGGTGGTAGGTTGCCATAGTCTCGGATTACTTGAATTTCGGGATATCCTGGTTTGGCTTTCAGACGATTTTGCAACAGCAGTAAGGTGCTATCAATACCTTCATGAAGATTTACTGCTTTCGTGCCGTCTTCATCAAGGCGAGAAAAATTGCGTAAAGATAGGACTATCTGCCGAATGCGTTCGGCTCCCATGTTCATGGAATCCAGAATTTTCGGCAAATCTTGCTTGAGAAAGTCTAAATCTATGTTGTAGATTTGTTCGTGAATTTCTGGTGTTGGTGGGCAGTAACTCTGTTGATAAAGTTCTACCAAGTGCAATAAATCTTTGGTATATTCACGGGCGTGGCTAATATTGCCGTAGATAAAATTGACGGGATTATTGATTTCGTGGGCAATACCTGCAACCAATTGTCCCAAACTGGACATTTTTTCGGTTTGAATGAGTTGCGCTTGAGTGTGTTGAAGTTCTAGTAATGCTGCTTCTAGTTGCTGGGCTTTGTCTTGGGCTGTTTGAGCAGCAATGCGACTTTGGGTGTAGAGTTTAGCTTGGTCAATAGCGATCGCTATTTGCACTGTAACTGCCTGTAGTAATTCTACTTCGTTGTCTAGCCAAGGCCGGAAGCCACCACAAGAACCACAGCTAAATGTGCCTATTTCGCCAGATTTGGTGTGTACAGGTAGCGACATAAAGGCAGTGAAACCAAAATCCCGCAAAAATAGCTGTGTAGTGAAATCGCCCACAGTCTCTACATCATTAATGCGAATAATTTCCCTATTCAATGTTTTGGCTGCAATGAGTTTGATTTCTGCACTAGTTGCTTCTTGCTCGTTAAGCAGACAGGGTAAAAAGGAACTTTTCGCTTCGTATACTTTCTCCCAGTAGGGAACCTCAGCGTCTTGCCGATACCAAAAGAAGGCGCAGCGATCGATCTGGAATAAGTCACGAATCTCCCGCACTGCGGTTTCCACAATGTAATTGAGATCCAAGGAAGCTCGAATCTGGTTAGAAAGACGATTGAGTAATGCTTCCCGTTGGGCACATTCTCTCAGTGCAACTTCTGCTTGTTTGCGATCGGTGGTGTCATAGCAAATACCAACGAAGTTTAAAATATTACCATTGGCATCTCTAATAGCAGATGAGTTGCTTGTATGCCATCGCCAACTGCCATTTTTGTGTTTTACCCGATATTCAATTGCGTCTTGCTTTTGGGTTGTTGTCGCAATTCTTTGGAAATAATCTGCACAAATAGACACATCGTCAGGATGCACAAAGGGAACAAAAGATTGACCTTCAACCTCTGCAATCTCATGCCCAAAAATTTCAGTCCAGTTTGGAGAAACGTAAGAAAATATCCCCTCAAGGGTCAGGGCAAAAATAACGTTATTGGCATTTTCAATAATGGTGCGAAACTTGGCATCGCTTTCTATTAATGCTGTTTGTGCTTTTTCGCTGGTGTCACGCACAAGAACTATGATTTGCTGGTCTGGTAATGGTAATAATCTAGCTTCAAAATTATTATTCCCTTGTGGGAGCGGCAAGGTATATTCAAAACTGACTGAAGATTGAGTTTCGAGTACTTGAGTTATTGCTTGCTGGAAGCGATCGCAGATAGCAGTCGGTAGGCATTCTCGCAAACTCTTGCCCTGAAAATCTCCTGTTAAAATATACGGGTTCTCCATCTTTCCTGGCTTGTAATCCAAAATACTTCCATCAGCATGGATACGAAAGTACAAATCAGGAAGCACTTGTAAAATCGCTGTAAATTCTGATATTTTTTGGCGTAACTGTGATTCAACTACTTGGCGTTTTGCAGTTTCGGTTTGTAGTTGCTTTTGTACTTTTTTTAATTCTGCCGCCTGTTTTTGTTCTGTTAGTTTACGGAGACGACGAGATGAATTTGTCGATGCCGAGCAGCCTTCTCTCAGGGTAGCTCGCACTTCTGTTACATCCACACAATAACCGATGTAACCCGCAAAGCTGCCATCTGCTGAAAATCGTGGCGCAGCTGTATCTAAAATCCAGCGATATTTGCCATCAGACCGACGCAGGCGATATTGCCTTTGGAAAGAATTATACGTTGCAAACGCTTTTAAGTATATATTTTTACATCGCTGTCGATCTTCTGGATGGACGCTACCAGCCCAGATATTGCTTATCTCTTCTCGTCGAGCAGATGCAGGCCCGCCTTTTCTTAGATGGGTTCCAGTAAATTCCAGCCAATTTGAATTTAAGTAGCAATAAAGTGCATTGCATCCAGCCATCCAAATCATCAAAGGAGCAGTGTCTACCTGCTGGTAAAATACTTTTTCATCCTGTTGTATTACTTCCTCTTGAACCATGATTTGGTTAATGTAGCTCTGCACCTTTTTAGAAAACACTTTTGCCTACCTGCTCTGCCTAAATTATTAAGGTAATATGTCTGATAATAGAATTTGTTAATAAAGGGATATCATCTTGATTGCGGTCTGTTATTTTATCTTAATACTTTATTTATTTTTATATCTGCGACAATTGCTTTTCTCTTGTAAATAAATTAAAAAAATGCTGAAGTTATCATTAAGATTAACTTCATGATTTTTGGTAAAGTTTAAATTATTCATCTATCAGGAAAATTATTTGACCATGTTTATTCTTAAAATCACCTTTAAGTTCATCTGAGCTATGTAATCACATCGCTCAAAACCTTATTTAACTTCACAAAAACTATATGAGTCGCTATGAAGCGATTACATCTTTATCAGAAATTCATAATAATCGGTAATTTCATATCAAATAAATATTGATTTTTTATCAAGAAGAATTCAGCATGAATTAAAGTCCTGGCGACTATAAGTCACGACTATACAGACTTGTGTTGAGCGAAGTCGAAATACAAAACCAACCTCAGTGGGTTTGAAATTTTTGATTTTTTATGTCTTCCGTGTAAGTAAACTTTGCTTGTGTAGTAACGAATTATATTCACCTAATGTTTTCCAGAAAATCTCTTAAAATCAATGCTCTAAAAGGATTTAATGCCCACATCTATACTAAGCATTTATAGTCGTATTGTGTATAAGTATTTACTTTATTTATTCTGAGTTTCTGAATTCTGACTTCTGAATTCCTTTTCAACTTTCCTTGAAAAACCCGATTTTTCAAAATTGTCTTGACTGTTCAAAATGCTTCATTCCAAAATCGCAAATTAAATGAGAGAGATGCTAAATGTGATATCAACACGTTATAACAATGGCTAGCGATCCTATTTTATATGTTATAAAGCTCACAGAAATTCATGTTAGGCGGGAACTACTTTATGGAACCAGATAAGCTGGGCCGTTTTAAGGAGTACGGCGAATTCATCCTCCGAAAGATAGATTCTGTGCCCCAGCACCCTTCAAAACAAGAAGATTGGGTTCCAGCTAGTCTTGATGACTGTCTCCTACGTTTACGGTCAGCGGCCCAGAAAACTGTAGACCTGGCAACTTCACCTGTCAAAATTGGGGTGATGGGGGAATTCAGTAGTGGGAAAACTTTACTTTTAGGCAGTCTAATTGGATATGCAGATGCTTTACCAGTCAGTGAAAACCCCACTACAGGTAATGTTACCGCAATACATATCATCCCGCAAGATGACTTTGCAACTACCCAATTAAGTAATTTTACTGTAGAGTATCTTTCTCACGAAGGGGTACATGAGTGTCTACGCTTCATGCTAGGGGAAGCCCATAAACGCACGACAGCAGCAGGACTTCCTCCGATACCAGTATCAAAACTCAACTCTGGCAAAGATATTATTAGCTGGTGTGAGGAGGCTTGGAATAGTAGCAACAATTTAGAGCTACGTTATTTACTCCGGGAGTTGGTATTATTCCTGCGGGCTTATCAAGCTTATGGAGAAGTGATGTGTGGTGGGCACTACCAGATTGATGCTACCACCGCCCGTGAGGGGCTACAACTGATCGAACAGCCAATGGCAATCCAAAATCTGAAATTTGAGGATTTACCGCCAGCGCATATCCGATTACCAAGTCCACCCCAGAGGCTACCAACAAAGTTATTGCAGAATAGCTTTCCACTCATCCGTCGCGTAGATATCGATGTGAAAATCTCACGGGAAATTTGGGATTTTACAGGTGCAGCTAAATTTATTCTCATCGACTTTCCAGGATTGGGGGCTGCTAATTCGGGGGCTAGGGATACCTTTTTGTCACTGCGGGAACTGGCAGAAGTACAAACAATTTTGGTATTGCTAAATGGTAAATCTCCCGGTAGCGATCGCGCCAATAAAATCTTTACCATGATGCAGCAGCAGCGACCAGGACAAGACCTAAAAGATTTAATTCTCGTAGGTGTGGGTCGCTTCGATCAACTCCCCCTAGACAGTGAAGGTGGCGAAAGAGAACTTGACCACCTAATTGAAGATAGCCATTTAAAAGAGGAAACCGTTTTCCAAAAACTCAAAGTTTTGCAAACTACCATCGATGGTGCAGAGGCATTTACAACCCAAAAAGACCGGATCGTTTTACTGTCGCCACTGTTGGGACTGGCTGAATTAGCAAAACGTTCTAGTACAGTCAAAGCAGGCTCACCAGATTTTTTGGCTAACTTGGACTATCCTGATTACCTAGATCGCTCTAAACGGCTACAAGATAAATGGGAGCTATTAAGTGAACGGCTGTTAGAGACCGATCCCCGCAGTAATTTAGGCAAACAGCTAGGTTACTTTGGTCAAGATGGGGGACTTAGTAAACTGCGGGAATTGATTCAAACCCACGTAGCGACTCATGGTTTGAAACAACTGTATGAAGATACTCGGAGATCGGCTGATGTTGTGAGCCAGCAACAAGATCACTTGAAGGACATCATAGATGAAATTCACGAGCAAGGAATCCCTACAGGAGACAGTCCCGCCTTTATCGAGTTGCGCTTTGTCGTCGAAAGCTTAGATAAAATCTACAGGAATTTTCAAAAAGATTTAGGGACAGAACCACTTAAAGATCGGCGCGGTGTTGTCGTCAGCGATGTAGTTAAAGACGAACTCACTTTTAGAATCCTCAATTGGAACCAGTGGACTTTACTCTTCAACAAAGCCAACAATGGAGCGATCGCTCTGGCAGAATCTAAAGGTGCAGCCGGGAAATTATTTGATCGAGGAAACCGTGTAAATACTTCCCTTCCAACTAAAAGCGATGATTTTTATCCAGTATTTGAGAAAACCGTTAAAGAAGTAGAAGATTTTGCCCGCGATCGCATTCATCAAGCCGTGGTAGATTTGTTGAACCAATTATCAAATTATGTCGCCCTAGAACGCGAACAATTGCAGGTATTTTTCCATCCAGATATGGAACAACAAATTGAAGAAAAATTTGGTTTTGAAGATGCCGATCTCTTTTACAAGTTATTACTAGGATGCGATCCTAACGAATGGAAAGAAGCAATTATTTCGGAAATTAGTAGTAAAGATAAAACAGTTGCACCTGAAACCATCTTTCCTCTAGCGCGTCAAGACGAGAAACACAACGTTGGTCAAATCTTTGACTGGGCACCAGAAAAAAGCCAAGGTTTATCTAGATCGAGCAATCACCAACTTTTAGTATTGCGGCTGCGAGATGAAATCACTGCTAGCGCTAGTCTCCATCTTGTACAGTATGTTAGCGAAGTTAATCAGCAAATTAATTCGGAAATAGCAGGCATTTTGGATCAAATTATTCCTAGTTTGCAAAACCTTTCAAAAAAAGAAACTTTGCTGAGATATTTGGCGGCTGGGGACTTACCAACTGAGATAGCAATTCCTACTTGGTTGCAGATTATTTCAGAACTTGCTGCTGTTTCTTACTTAGATGATTTGAGATAAGCTAACTCAGAAAGCGACTGATTGCGATCGGCTACGGTTATGAGGATGTATTTGTGAGACGTGATGCAATTTTTTATGCAATTTTTAAGCGTGTCCCAGGATTGTTTTTCGAGTTAGTAGAACAGCCACCAGCCGAAGCTAGTAGCTATCGCTTTGAATCAGTTGAAGTTAAAGAACCAACATTTCGGATTGATGGGGTATTTTTACCTCCACCTGATGCAACATCTCAAATGATCTTTTTTGCTGAGGTGCAATTCCAAAAGGATGAGTTACTGTACCATCGGTTTTTTTCAGAATCCATGCTGTATATGTATCGTAACCCATCGCTTTACGATGACTGGTACGGGGTAATTATTTTACAGTCTCGCAGCTTGGAACCGGAAAACACTACTATTCACAGATCGCTACTGAACAGTTCCCAAGTACAACGGATTTATTTAGATGAGTTAGGTAGCTCTGATGAGCAAAAAGTAGGTATCAGTTTGATGCAGTTGACTATTGCCTCAGATACTCAAATGGTGCAAGATGCGAAACGTTTAATAGAGCGGGTGCAACAAGAACAGATAACTGTTTTAGCTAAGGAGGAGATAATAGATGTAATCACAACGATTGCAGTTTATAAATTTGCCAACTTAAGTCGTGAAGAGGTAGAGGCTATGTTAGGAGTTAAGTTAGAAGAAACTAGAGTTTATCAAGAAGCGAAACAAGAGGGGATAGAACTAGGAGTACAACGAGGACGAGAACAAGTAAAACTTGAACTTGTACCTCAGTTTTTAGCTCTTGGTATGTCGATGGAAGAGGTTGCCCAATTACTTAATTTAACTATCGAACAAGTAAGACTTGCAACTGAGCAAGAATCTTCAACATCAACTTAATAACTGCCGTAATTTTCATAGCAATGCCTACTTTGGGCTACGCCTACGCCCTTTCATATAAAAGCGTAGCCCACATAGATATCGCGCCAAATAAAAAGCCAGTGCTAAAGAGAATTAGTGGTACAAGACCAAAGATTCTCTAAATTTGTAATTTTATGATACAACATTACAGTTTTTAGCCAGGTATAAAACAAACAACAGAAAGTGATACTATAATGAACCCTTTTCAACTCAATAAATATAGCGATCGCGAACCAAGCGAGAAACAACAAAAAAGATTTCCCGGATGGTTTGCTTTAGATTTTGGCACATCGAACTCTACAGTTACACTGTTCGATCCGATTGAAGTACCGATCGCAGAAATTCTACCAAAAGAACAAGAAATGCGGTTGCGCGATCGCTTATCACAATGGCTGAGTTCTCCCGCCTCAGTCGCTTTACCAGATGTCAGTGATGATGATTGGGCAAAGTTCATCACAGAAATTAGCAAAAACTTAGAGATAGATCCAAGAAAGTTGAGCGAAGTTTTTGAAAGTGACAATAAAGAGCGATTTTTGGAAGCAATTCGCCAAATTGAGCTTTCTTTAGGAAACAGCGAGAGGTTTCGCCGTGCTGTCAGCAAAAAACTTTACCAAATCTATCATGAGGTGTTCCGCGTCCCTACTCTAGAGTCGCAAAATCTGATCCCAGTTGTGCTGGATATCGATCGCCGCGATACGGAAATTCCCAGCGAGTTGGAAATTTCGCAGTTAGGGGACTTAAAACTGCGGATGGGTAGGGAAGCTAGAGATAACCGCAAAAAAGCGATCGCTCAAGGTACAAGCGGTTCTTTAAAGGAAATTATCAGCAGGTTTCACCATTCGCCCAAACGCTATTTTGGTCAGGAGCGATCGTTTTCAGTTATTTTGGATGGTGAAGAAAAAATAATTACTGCAAATCAACTGATTCAATCTGCTTGGGCACATTTAATCGAGTTAACTGAAGATTATCGCCAACGCGCCCAACGCAGATTTTCAGAAGGAACTTTTTTGACAGCAGTTGTCACCTACCCCACTGTCGCCCCACCAGTTGTTCGCAAAGAAGTTAAGGAATTTGTTGAGCAATTGGGGATCGATGATGTCCAAACTGCTTATGATGAAGCCGTTTCTGTGGCAATATTCTTTTTATGGCGAGAATTTGGCGGTAATCTGAATATTGGCATCGAGTCATTCAAAACTCGTTGCCGTCAAGTAGGAAATAAATGGTCACAAAATGTCCTCGTTTTGGATATCGGCGGCGGAACCACAGACTTAGCTTTAATTGAACTGACTTTAGAAGATAAAACCCCAACTTTTGCTGATTATGAAGACCGGGGTTTAGGAGGACGTTACTATAAACTCACCCCCAAATTATTAGGTTCATCTGGTCATTTACAGTTAGGTGGTGAGTTAATTACGCTGCGGATTTTTAGATTATTAAAAGTTGCGATCGCAGACTTCTTATTGACAGCAGTAACAACAGGTGATATCGAAAGCGAAAAGCTAGAAGATTTAATTAGCTCTGAATTAAACGAGCGATTTTTAGAACAAGGTAAATTCAAAAGTGGTAGTCTTTTAAAATGTCTAGATAAAGAAAATCCAGAAGGTGATATTGCTTACAAAGATGCCCTAGATACTGCCGAGAAAGTATTACCCACTCGTTGGCAACAAACACCCCAACGCCTGCAATCCTTTTATATCCTGTGGGATCATGCAGAAGCAGCTAAACTTAAACTTGGGCAAAAACCACCAGCAGATAATTCTCTATTAACTTTCACACTTTCTGAGCAGCAAATTTCCGAACTGCTCACTCAAAGCGCCGTTAAATTGCAAGTCAAAGATCCAAATAGCATCTGTGTCACCCTAGATAACCATCAATTTGAACGAGCCGCCGTTGCAGGAATTAAAGAAGCGATCGGTATTGCTAAAGGATTGATGGAAAGTCGCTTACGTCCCGATGAGATCGCCAAAGATTCTTGGAATTCCCAAAAAGTTGATTGGTTAATTCTGTCTGGAAAAACTTGTAATTTAGATATAGTGCAGCGCCAAATCTACCAAGAATTTAGTAAGTCTCCATATTTTGTTTGGAATCCAGAACGAATTACCTTTGTCTTGGAATTTACCAAATTAGCAACCTCTGCTGGTGCTTGCTATGCTGAGAAGTTACGAAGATTAAGATTCGATCCAGAAGAGTCCAAAAGCTTGCTGCGTAAGGGAGCTAACCAGCTAGAAATTGATGTTAAAAATCTGTTTTATTATTTGCCTTGTAACTTCAAACGCAAAACTCAAAGTAACGATTTACTCACCATATTTAAAGCTGGACAAGAACTCTATCAACTCGCACCTTGGGAAACTGTCGCCAAAGTTCGGACTGCATGGCAAGGGATACAATTAACTAATATTATTTACCGTCAAGACTACGAGGATGGAGATTTACGACTATGGGGTAGCTTCGACGGCAAAAACCTCATGAATAAACTGGGAATGCAAGAAGCAGAGTTTCTGAAAAAAATTAAAGTCCAGTTTGAAATTGACCAAACCCTTGAATTTAATGTGTTGCTTTGTCAGGGAAACCCCCATTATTTAATTGATATCCCTGGCATTGATTTGGAATCGGTTGTTTCAGAAACATCACCGCTATTTGCTGATGGTAAATTAAACTGGAATATTGCCGTTGAGCGTTTAAATAAAGATTTAAATGATGGTGATATTGCCGTCAATGTTATTGAGTCGGCAACTGTCGATCAACCAGATGCCTATCATCTTGTCTTTGAAGTAGGAAATGATGGTAATAAATTGTTCCAAAAATTTCACTATCTGCGCGATGGTGTGACAGAACCAGGAATTGGGTTAATTAGTAATCCTTTACCTCCCTTCCCACAAACAGGCCAACACACCTTCTATATTTATCAAACAGATTCAGAAACCAACAGCAAAAAATGGATACGAATTGGCGCACTCAGCAAACCAGATGTGACAACAGATTACCCTTGCCAATATCGTGTAACTCTAGACGATCAAGGTATCCTACGGATGCACGCCGGTGAAGTACCTTACTGGACATCAAACAGTCAGGAATGCCTAAAAGAAGAGGGATGTATTTATATTGCTGAATTAGAATTGCAGCCCAATGAAGTTGATAAAGAACGCGATCCATTTTGCGGTATACATTAACTCTTGCATTAAACCTTTGCGTTCCTCTGTGCTAACCTTCTCTGCGAGACGCTTCTCTTTCAGAGACGCTAAAGCGAACGCGTTCCTCTGCATTGAAAAAATTAAGATTTTTAAACGCAGAGGGGTGCGGAGGAAACGCTAAGGGGCGCAGAGGTTAGCCAAGTTTAACTCGCTATAGAAAATATTTGGAGGTGAGATTCATGCAGCACTTGCGTCAATTATTAGAGATAGAAAACTCAGAGTTAGCCCAGTTACTGCGGTTTAGTTTGTATGGACTAGAGGCTACTTTAAATCAGGCTCGCACAGAATTACCACTAGATCCAGGATCTAAAATATGCGATGAGGTGCTGCAAGAACTTCATAACCTGTTGGAACCTTCACCTCCACAGCAAAATACTGGTTGGGAAGATGCGCCAGATGATTTAAAACTAAGTCACCTGCGGGAAGCTTTTGATTCTGACTCCGAACTTAATTATTATCTGGGTAATTCCCAACTGCAAAGCACAACGGACTCAGATTTGTGGAATGAGATTCAACGCAAACTGCTGCGAGTACCAGAAGATTTAGCTGCAACTTGGCGATCGCGCACTTTAGATTTAGCTCAAGAAGTTGGTGCGATCGCAGATAATTCTAACCTCTATCAACTTCCCTTTATCCGCGACGAAATTATCTACCCCGGACTTAGTGGTACTGTTCAAGCTCAGGGACTGACCTTGTATCAACAGGCACTTTCAACATCTAAAATCCCCCAAGGTAATGTATCCGATTTACCAGCAGCATTCCTATTTTTATATATGAATTTTATCGAAATAGACCCAGATTTACATCATGCTTTAAAGAGCGTTTTTAGCTTCGATGTCATTTCCTTACACTCCAAAGCTGAACAGCGCGATCAATATATTGATGCTTTAAGCGATCGCTTCCAACGCACCCAAAAAGCAGAGAAAAACACTGATCCCCTGTCAATTCTCCGTGCTTGGATTGACATGGATGAAGCAATACATTCCTTAGTATTCGTACCACCAGCCGAACGCTATTCTTGGTGGGGAAAGCTACAACATGAATCACGGCGCATTTTGAAGAAAGTCGCTGACGAAGCTATTAATGCAGGTAATGAAGTGCGAATTCGCCAATTGTCGGGACTTTATGCGGATATCTGTGCTTCATCCAAAGATGATTTACAACTAGACTGTGGTGGTATTCCTGGCGAAGTATTAACTTGTCTGCGAGTATATGCGCGAATTAATCAGGAAGAATCCCCAGGCCGTGTAATATTTCGCTCATCACGGTAAGAGAATTTCCCCATAAAGGAAAGGCAGACGATTTTACGAATCGCTGCCTTACCCGATCATCTAATGAAGCTATAAAAACGTTTAAATCTATAGAATGCCCCAGAAGTGTAAAATCCCTTGACCAGAAAAGACTTCAAGCGCAACAGCAGATAAAAAACCAATCATTGCAAAACGACCGTTCCAGTTTTCGCTCTGAGGAGTGAAGCCCCAGCGCAAAGCATTGGGATCTTGTGAAACTGAAGGCGTAGTCTTTTTAACGTCTGCCATAAATAATACTCCGAGCTTTTATGTTGTAACAGTTATAACTGCCTGTAAAGTAATGTAACAGGTTTTTAAGAGAATGCAACATAAACTCTAAATAAAATTTATTAGCAAATATTACGGGTACGTAATTTTATCTTGGACGGTTTGCGATCACTTAACTTATTTCTCACCAATTTTCTGGGAATAATGTTTAAAAGGGCTAAAATTCAATTTCTGTAAAATTTTAGATAAATAAAAATGGCAATACCTGATTATCAAAAGATAATGCTTCCGTTGCTTCAATATGCACTTGATGGTCAAGAACACTCTATGAGAGAGGTCATTGGAGCTTTAGCCGACCAGTTTAATTTAAGTGAAGACGAACGAAGAGAATTATTACCTAGCGGTCAACAACCATTATTTGATAATCGGGTAGGATGGGCAAGAACATATTTAAAAAAAGCAGGTTTATTAGCAACCCCAAAAAGAGGATATTTTGAGATTACCGAAGAAGGTATAAACGTAGCTGGGCAATCTAAAAAAGATATAAATATTCAGTTTCTTAGCCAATTCCCTGATTTTGTTAACTTTAAGAATTCCAAAAAGCAAGATGACAAAGTTAGTTCTGAACTTGACGAAATCTCAGAAAAAACTCCACAAGAATCTATAGAATTAGGGTATCAAAAAATCCGTAAGGAATTGGAAATAGATTTGATTAACCGAATTAAAAATATTTCGCCAGATTTTTTTGAAAGACTTGTTATCGATTTACTTATCAAAATGGGATATGGAGGCTCAAGGCGTGATGCTGGTAAAGCAATTGGAAAGAGTGGTGATGGTGGTATTGATGGTATAATTAAAGAAGATAAATTAGGATTAGATGTTGTTTATATCCAAGCGAAGAGATGGGATACTAATGTTATAGGTAGACCAGAAATCCAAAAATTTGTTGGTGCATTATATGGACAAAGGGCAAAAAAAGGAGTGTTTATTACAACTTCTAATTTTACTCAAGATGCAAAAAATTATGTGTTGGGAATAGATACAAAGGTTGTCTTGATAGATGGTCAAGAATTAGCACAATTGATGATTGACAATAATGTAGGAGTATCAGCAGTATCAGTTTATGAAATAAAAAAGATAGATTCAGACTATTTTACAGATACTTAAATATTATTTTTTATTAACTTAAATGTAACATTTATACGAATTATGTTCAAAAGTCCTCTGCGATATCCTGGTGGAAAGTCAAAAGCAATAAATCAGATAGTTGAATACTTGCCAGAGAGCTTTTCGGAATTTCGAGAGCCTTTTGTAGGTGGTGGTTCTGTATTTATTTATTTAAGACAAAAGTTTCCTCATATTAAGATTTGGATTAATGATTTAAACTGCGAGCTTTTCTTATTCTGGAAATTTGCCCAATCTGATATAGCTCAGTTAGTTAAAGAAATTCGGCATATTAAAGTCAAATATAAAGATGGTAAATTACTCTTTACAGAATTAGCTAGTGTAGATGTCAAGAGTTTATCTGATTTAGAAAGAGCAGTTCGGTTTTTCGTACTCAATAGAATTACTTTTTCAGGAACTGTAGAATCAGGTGGTTTTTCCCAAGAAGCTTTTCATAAAAGATTTACTGATTCTTCAATAGAACGATTAGAAAAATTAGAAAATCTTTTATCAAAAAATGTCCAAATTACTAATTTGGATTACAGCCACCTATTAAAGCCAGAAGGGGAAGATGTATTTTTATTTTTAGACCCACCATATTTTAGTGCTACAAAATCAAAGCTATATGGTAAAGACGGTAACTTACACACTTCTTTTGAACATCAGAGATTTGCTGAACTTTTGCAACAATGTCATCATCGCTGGCTAATTACCTATGACAACTCAACGCAAATTCTAGAAAATTTCCAATGGGCTAATATCTCAGAATGGGAATTACAGTATGGCATGAATAACTATAAGCAGAGTGGTGCAGCTAAAGGAAAAGAATTATTTATTACTAACTATGAAGTTAAACTTTATTTGGATAAAAAAGCAAAAAATCAGAAACTTGTTAATCCAGATTTGCAGTTGAGCCTTGATATTTCAACCTAACTTTAATAGCAACCAATTTTCCGGTAGTATAGCTCCCATACCCTTCAACCTAGCTACACCTACCAAACTACAAACCTTAGCTATGACAACTTTTCCAATCTCTGCTCAAGAATCGTCTGTTAGCTGGTATATGTTACTGCAACAATTAATAGATGGCCAATCCTTATCTCGTACTCAAGCTGCTGAATTGATGCAAGGTTGGCTCAGTGAAGCGGTTCCCCCAGAGTTATCAGGGGCTATTTTAACAGCGCTGAACTTTAGAGGCATTTCTGCCGATGAGTTAACCGGCATGGCTGAAGTATTACAATCTCAATCAAAACTAGGGACTGGGCAAGAATCTACCCAATCCCTAATCCCTAATCCCCAATCCCCAATCTCCCTAATAGATACCTGTGGAACTGGTGGAGATGGTTCATCAACCTTTAATATTTCTACAGCCGTTGCATTTGTAGCCGCAGCATCTGGTGTACCAGTCGCTAAACACGGCAATCGTTCAGCTTCAAGTCTTACGGGGAGCGCAGATGTTTTAGAAGCCTTGGGTGTAAACTTAGGTGCATCCAGTGACAAGGTGCAAGCCGCACTACAAGAGGTGGGGATCACTTTCTTGTTTGCACCTGGTTGGCATCCAGCACTTAAAGCAGTTGCCCAATTGCGGCGGACTCTCAGGGTACGAACGGTGTTTAATTTGCTGGGGCCATTAGTAAATCCTTTACGTCCCACTGGGCAAGTGGTGGGGTTATTTACTCCTAAGCTTTTGGCAACAGTTGCTCAAGCATTAAACAATTTGGGTAAGGAAAAGGCGATTGTTTTGCACGGGCGAGAAAAACTTGATGAGGCTGGGTTAGGAGATGAAACTGACTTAGCGGTTTTATCAGATGGAGAAGTGCAGGTAACTACCATTAATCCCCTAGATTTGGATCTAACACCTGCCCCCATAGGTATGCTTCGGGGTGGCGATGTCCAAGAAAATGCAGTAATTCTCAAGGCGGTACTCCAAGGTAAGGGGACTCAGGCACAACAAGATGCTGTTGCCTTAAATGCATCGTTGGCGCTGCAAGTAGCAGGTACGATCGCACTCCTCGACCACGCCCAAGGGATTAAAATCGCTAAGGATATCCTACAAAGCGGGGCAGCTTGGACGAAGTTGGAGCAGTTAGTTGAGTTTCTGGGGAATTGATTTGCGATCGCGATTGCGGGCGAAATTCTACGACATTACGTTTGATGGTGACATCATAGTTGCCAAAAAAGTCATGGCCTAAAAGTCCAGTTTCTAGTTCCGCACCTGCGATCGCTACTGGTACTTTATTCACTATTACCCCACCAAGTGCCATCGAATTAACATAGCCCACAGGGAATTCTACAGCCCTAGAACTTGCGGTATTTGCCTTAGCTCTCCCTACTGTCACGATTCCCAAAGCATTGGCCATCTGTTGGGTGATGACAGTGCCACTGGCTCCCGTATCCACAATCATCTCAAATTGTCGGTGTCCATTGAAAGTGACTTCGACAATCGGCGTTCCACCAATCCGCCTTTTAATCGGGGCTGTAAATACCTGCTGATCTGGAATTACTACTGCTGATGAGGGCAAAGCTGGCTCTGTTGGTAATGGCTTTATTTCTTGTGGAGGCGAGGTATACTTTGGTGTAATTGTTGTTTGGGGAACCACAACCACTATCCTCTTCGGTTCGGCAAGACGCACAGGCCGAGGAGTAGCTTGTTGTTGGGCATATTTAATTTGGCGGCGATATTCAGTGATTTTGGTTTGAGCGATCGCAAATTCTGGGCTTTGTCGCCGGACTCTTTGCATCAGCGCGATCGCATCCTGGTACTGATTCGCCACCAAAATCCAATCACCTGGAGATTGAGCAGAACGGCTGATACTCCAAGCGCCAACCGCTTTATCTAGACCCTGTTCAAAAAGGCTTGGTTCGCTTTCAGACGGCTCTAGCGGCTGTACTTCTGGGGTAACTGCTGGTGTTGGTGATTCAACGGCAGGTTCTACTGATGCCAAATCCCCAATTGGCGCGAGTTGCTCATTGCCACCAGTCACAGTGTTCCGTTTGTCTTCACTACAGGCAACACACAAAACCGCAAGAGCGCTTGATACTAAAATTAGGGTTGCACGGGATAAAAAAGACTGAAGCATAATTAATTTTAACCGCCCAAGCTTTGTCAAATCCACTCCCGCCACTTTAAATTCCCAATTTAATTTTAATTAACTATCCAAAAAACTCCTAATTGCTCAACTCATGGGATAATTAACAATCGCAGTATTGAAGAATGGGAAATGGGGAATAGCCAATGGGGAAGAGTTTAGTACCAGCCCAATCCCCAATTCCCAATTCCCAATTCCCAATTCCCAATTCCCCAATTTACTATGCCCCTGACTGACGCAATACCTGCTTTACTTGTCTTGGCAGATGGAACTACTTATCGCGGTTGGTCTTTCGGTGCGACGGGAACCGCGATCGGAGAAGTGGTGTTTAACACTGGCATGACCGGCTATCAAGAAGTTCTGACTGACCCTAGTTACTGCGGTCAGATTGTCATTTTTACCTATCCTGAATTAGGCAATACTGGTATTAATCTTGAAGATGAGGAATCAGATGGCCCCCAGGTGCGGGGTGCGATCGCCCGGAATATTTGTCAACGACCAAGTAACTGGCGATCGACACAATCCTTACCAGACTACCTGAAACAAAATCAAGTACCAGGGATCTACGGCATCGATACCCGCGCCCTCACCCGCAAAATTCGGATGTTTGGAGCCATGAACGGTGGCATTTCCACAACCATTCTCGATGAGGCGGAATTGCTAGAACAGGTACAGGCGGCTCCCAACATGGCGGGATTGAATCTGGTTCGCGAAGTCACCACATCAACGGCTTATGAATGGTCAGATCCCACAATTCCAGCTTGGGAATTCAACTGTGAAGCTGCGGAAAATCTTGGAGAAGCCTTTACCGTTGTTGCCCTTGACTTTGGCGTAAAACGCAACATTTTGCGTCGCTTAGTAAGTTACGGTTGTCGGGTAATTGTTGTGCCTGCTGATACGCCACCAGAAGAAATCCTCAATTACAATCCAGATGGTGTGTTTCTTTCTAATGGGCCGGGCGACCCGGCTGCCGTCACTGGAGGGATTGCAACTGCCAAAGCGCTTTTGTTAAGTCAAAAACCCATTTTTGGTATTTGCATGGGGCATCAAATTTTAGGTCATGCATTAGGGGCAGAAACCTATAAACTAAAATTTGGTCATCGTGGTTTAAATCAGCCTGCGGGTTTACAACAACGGGTAGAAATTACCAGCCAAAACCATAGTTTTGCTATTGACCCAGATTCTTTACCTACGGCAGTTGTGGAAATTAGCCATCTGAACTTAAACGATCGCACCATTGCCGGGGTACGTCACAAATCTCTACCTGTATTCTCTGTACAGTATCACCCAGAAGCCAGTCCTGGCCCACACGATGCCGATTACTTGTTTGAGCAATTTGTTCAAGCCATGCAAGCAGCACGTCAAGCCGCAACAGCCGAGGTTAAGTAAAAATGGGGAATGGGTACTAGCTAGGGACTAAGAAAAAGTTTTTCAATGCCCAATACCCAATGCCCCAAAAGATTGTAGACAACTTGCTCAAAAACCATCTATACTTGAGCGTTCACTTTAACTCATGAGGAGGGAATTATTGCTGAGCCACTGAATCTAACCGTTAGCCTGAGGGGTACTCGTGAAGTCCGGGATAACTGCCAGCTATTCCGCCTCACAGGTTTGTTAGATGCCTTTTCTGAACCCACATTTCGCAAAGTGCTTGGTAGCAAGATTGAAGAGGGCCCTAAGCACATTATTTTGGATCTCTCACAAATCGACTTTATTGATAGCTCTGGCTTGGGCGCTCTGGTGCAGCTAGCCAAGCAGGCTCAAACTGCTGAAGGCACTTTGCAAATTGTCACGAATGCCCGCGTAACTCAAACAGTCAAGCTTGTTCGTCTAGAGAAGTTTCTCTCCCTGCAAAAATCAGTTGAAGAAGCTCTAGAAAACGTCAAGTAGTCTTGGTTGCTTGAACCGAGAGACTAATTCAGCTATCCAGATTCAACATCGGGTAGCTTAATTTTTAAAACTTCTGGCAGAAAACCTCTCTCCTTGTGGGAGAGGCAATAAGCCAGTTGCGCTATTATTATATTTAAAGTAGAGCAATCAAAAAAATATATATACCAAGTGATTGCTGTGTAATCGCTTACTAGAACATTCGGATAAATAACCAAGTCTGAAAAAGTTGTAAAAAACACAAATTTAGCAGATTTGTCTATAGATAAACTTGACTTGATACTGTATAGTTAAAAATTGTCACTTACTAAGTAAGCATAGCAATGCTATCTAGTAACGGGGTTCTATTTGATGTTCAGATTTTACCCTATCTTAGACACAGGCTACAAGAAGTAGGCAAAATTTGGTTTACAAGGCGTTGACATCAGGGTGATTTTAAATGCCAACTCTCAATCAAAAAGATGAAATTAAAAAGTAACTTTGATAGTATTGATTATGCTAAGTATACTATCATGGCATACTTCAGAAAAATCAGTCTTTGCGAAGAATGCCTGCCAAATCTAGCCCGTCAAGGAATGATTTATTTGTGAAGTCACAGGAGGAAGAGCTATTAGATGGACAAGATCAAACTCCCAAGCAGAGTTTATCTTGGACTGAAGCACTCTTGGCAACCACAGGGCCATTCCAACAGATTTCCCTCTCACAAGTGCAACAAATTTCTCCTACTGCTTTAGCATATTTGGGGGATGCAATTTATGAGTTGTATGTTAGAATGTTCTATCTGCTGCCATTGCAGCGGTCAGGAATTTACCATAGTCTGGTAGTGGAGCAGGTAAGGGCAGAAACACAAGCGCTACATTTGCGATCGCTAACTCCTCATCTGAGGGACACCGAATTAGAAATTGTCCGACGGGGTAGAAACGCCGCGACAGGCCGCCCTAAGCGACTTAATCCCGAAATTTATCAACAGGCAACTAGTCTAGAAACCCTAATAGGCTATTTATATCTCACCGATTACCAGCGTCTAACCGAACTGTTGCAAATGCTTCATGTAGAAAAAGGGTGAAAACTCAATTTCACAACAATAGGTACAGCAGTAGATTAGGTTCCAGAAATTACGGTAATCGGTATGTTCAACCATAAGCTATATCCATAAATCAAATGCAGAATAAACCGAGGAAAATCATTAACACTAACACTTCTACTGGCGAATCCAATCGTAGTAAACCTATAAAAATTAAGGGTAAGCGTGTTGTTAGTAATCCCACTCGCAATCCCCGAAAAATAGATAACAACCCTATCTCTGTTGCTAATCCCACTCGTAATCCTCGGAAAATAGATAGTAACCCCATTTCTGTTGCTCCCGTTCGCAATCCCCGGAAAATAGATGACAGCAACCCTATTTCTGGCAACTCCCGACAACGAAATAGCAACTTCTCTCAGCCGCCTGTATCTACACAACCAATAGAAGAAGATAACGATCTCATCTACGGTCGTCATCCAGTATTGAGCGCATTGCAAAAACAGCGCAATCTTAACCGCATCTGGATTACTACCCGTCTGCGCTACGATCCCAGCTTCCACCATTTTCTGCTGCAAGCTAAGGAAAATGGCACCGTTATTGATGAGGTTGAACCCAAACGCTTAGACTACCTCACCAATGGCGCTAATCATCAAGGTGTGGCAGCACAAACTGCTCCCTACGGCTATATTGAATTAGCCGATCTCATTGAACAGTCTAAATCTGTAACCGATCCCGTTATTGTTGTAGCTGACGGAATTACTGATCCCCACAACTTAGGAGCAATTATTCGCACCGCCGAAGCAATAGGCGCTCAAGGATTGGTAATTCCCCAAAGAAGAGCATCTGGGATCACTTCCACTGTCATGAAGGTAGCAGCAGGCGCTTTAGAAAACTTTGCTGTATCTAGAGTTGTTAACCTTAGCCGCGCCTTAGAAGAATTAAAAGAAGCTGGCTTTTGGATTTATGGCACTGCTGCAAGTGGAAGCGAACCCGTGCATACTGTCAATTTTAAAGGCCCAATCGTTTTGGTAATCGGTTCAGAAGGCGAAGGTCTGGGTATGTTGACTCAACGTTCCTGTGATTTCTTGGTATCGATTCCTCTGCAAGGTAAGACTCCCAGCCTGAATGCTTCTGTAGCAGCAGGGATGGCGCTTTATGAAATTTATCGTCAGCGATCACTAAATACGCTGTACTTAGATAAGGTACAAAAAATTTCTTTGAAAAAATAACAGTAACAGAGTATAAAGAAATGTAAAAGATAATAAAGCACCATATCGTTTAACACCCTGTAGACGTTTATAAATCGGCGAAAAACATGAAAACCCTTTGGCATAACCTCAAGGAAGTGTTGATTAACACATTCGACTCCATCGGCCTGGCTTGGTGGGTAGAGATTGTGACGCAAAATCCCCGGTGTACTTACTACTTTGGGCCATTTCTGACTTCTTCTGATGCAAAATTTTCAAGCATTGGATATATAGAAGATTTAGAAGTCGAAGGAGCTACGGGAATTACTGTGCGTGTCAAACGTTGCAAACCTAATACCTTAACAATTGCTGAAGACTTGGGGGAAAGATTTGACCGCAAAGTACAGCCTGCCTTTGGCGGTCAGATTTAAGTTAGGCGAAAATCAAGATAATTCGTAATTCGTAATTCGTAATGGGTTTCTCTACGAGACCTAACGTAATTTCGAGTTCTAATTGCGAATTATGTGGTTCAGAGTTAAAAACTCTGGGACTATTGAATATCAATTACCTGCGGATGTTCTTCCAGCCAATGATCAATGTCATTCAGCACCTGCTGGGGAACTTCCCACGGGAAAAGATGGGCGGTGTTTGGATAGCACTGCCACTGAGAATTTTGGAGGTGTTGAGCAGTTTGTAAACTGGAATCAGATGTAATGTGGCGGTCTTGATCGCCAGCAAGTACCAAACTAGGACATTGTATTTGTGGCAGTTCTGGAATCCGATTGTATCCTGACTGAATGGCACTATAGAGGGCGCGAGTAGCAGCAGGAGAGGTTTGCAGATAAGCTGGTACTGCTTCTTTGGCGATATAGTTATAAGTTGTGGATGTATGTTGTTGAACTAAGTAGCGGAAAAGCGATCGCTTGCCAAAAGTTTCAATATTCCATCGCCAACTCGGTTTTATATAGTTTAATAGGGCAGCAATGCCAGTATATAAATTATCTTGCCAAGTGATGGTCGGATGACTACCACGGGGTTTTGCGGCTGTCGCCACCAAAATCAGCCCAGTAATACGCTCTGGTAAACGCAATGCCAGTTCCATTGCTAGAATGCCCCCAAGTGACCATCCCAATACTAGGCATTTTTCAATATTTAAGCGATCCAGCAGCGCTTCTAAGTCAGTTAAATGGTCATTCATATCAAAATTGCCATTCCAGCGACTTTTGCCATATCCGCGTAAATCAGGGGCAATAGTTTGATAGCGTTTTGATAAATGATTGGTGAAGACAGAAAGACTACGACCAGTACCTGGATGACCATGTAAGCCCAAAATAGGGAATCCTTGACCTTGGATGTAAACATTGAGACGTGCAGCAGTGGTAGGATGGCGATCACTCATTGCTTGCCATTCTCCTGTCTAGCGAACACAGCGATCGCTTCAGTCCTTTGTACTGTCAGCTGTATAATCACCTCAATCTGGCCTAACCTTTCTTGCATAGTAGTTCGTTATATTATTCTTCTTGACAAATGACAAATGACCAATGACCAATAACTAAGATATTAAGAAATTGGTTCAAAAACCATTTGAGGGATCAACACTTCATCTTGTAATTGCCCAATACCTAAAAAGCGAGTCTCTTCATCATAAACTCGCACTATTGTAGGAACATCAAAAGTTAGAGAAATTCGCTGACCTTGACACCACTTTTGAGCAGATGTTGCTGGTAAAGTAACAGATGACAGATGTTGTAAGGCTGCATCTGGGAAAACGGGTTGAAATGTTCCGGCTTGTAATTGTGCTTCTAAATCAGTCAATGTGAGACTATCGGTTAAATTGAAACCACTACTTTCAGTACGGATTAAAGCCGCAAGAGTGCCACCAGTTTCTAAGTTTGCACCTAAGTCACGAGCGATCGCTCTAATATATGTACCAGAACCGCAAGCGATCGCCACATCCAATTCTGGGAAATCTCCTTCTCTCCAGTCCAAAATATCTATCCGAAAAACTTCTACTGTTCGCACTGGAACTTCTACCGTTTTCCCTTGGCGTGCTAAATCGTAGAGACGTTTACCATCCACTTGGATTGCACTGTAAATAGGTGGTATTTGCTCAATCTTGCCTTCAAATTGTGCTAATGCACTTTTCACTTCTGCCAAACTCAATCCAGTACAAGGTTGAGAAGTGATGATTTCACCTTGCAAATCATCGGTTGTGGTACGCACACCCAGGCGAATAGTGGCTTTGTAAGCTTTGTTTTCTGGCAGATATTGCAATAATCTTGTGGCTTTACCAAGGGCAATTGGTAAAACCCCTGTGGCGGCTGGATCTAAGGTTCCCGCATGTCCGACACGTTTGAGGCGCAACAATTTTCGCACCCGCGCTACACAGTCGTGGGAAGTCCAGCCAAATGGCTTGTTTAAGTTGAGAAAACCTTGAAATAACACAAAATCAATACTTACAGCTTCTAAACTCTATTAAATACTTATTTAATGCTCAAAGCATTAATATTTGGTAATTAAAGCTTAATCAAGCATTAATTTATACACATTCACTACTTTTAAGACATCCTGTAAGCACTTTACCGAATAATACACACAAAATGCAGATAACGCCGAGTATGTACAGTAAATACCACATTGTCACTTATAAGTGACAACACATAAAATACTTTTACCAAAATAATCATCCATAGGGTTTTATAAACATAAATTAAATGAAAAAAGCAATTTTCACTACTATTACGTTAATTCTTTGTCCTATGTTGATTGCAAGTTGCAGTGATGGCAATAGTACTTCTCAACAAAATAAAGTTAATCAAGCAAATACTGCAACAACTACTCTAGCTAATTCTGCAAATAAAGAAAAGCTAAACAACATCGAAGTTGGTAAAAAAATTAGTAATCCAACATCAAATGAAAAAACACATATTAAAAATAACAAACCTAATGAAATTCCTCACAATAACCCGATATTGGGTACTATCAAAGATATGCAAAATGGAGACTTAAAATGCTATGTTACTGTTTTAGATGAGAATGGTAAGTTATATGAAGGTATCGGGGCAACATTTGAGGTTTGCGAACCAGAGAAATACGTCAACAAAAAAGTAAAGATGTCTTATGGGCTAGAGAATGTCAGTGATTGCCAAAGTTCTGAGCCTTGCGGTAAAACAATCAAAGAATGGCTGATTACCAACATAGAAATTCATAAGTAAGAATCACAATATTTGTTTTTAAAATTGTAAGTAATGCAGATAAGCTATAAGTGCTATATATTTCTACAAATCAAGTTGATGATGGGGAAAGTTGATCGATTGGGAATACCTTTGGTAAGCTGACTGTAACTTTAGTTCCTTGCCCCACTTCACTAAATAAGGTGATATGGCCACCATGTAATTCTACACAGCCTTTAGCGATCGCCAATCCTAAACCCGTACCAGGAATTGTATCAACGTTACTTCCGCGACAGAAGGATTGAAACAAATTTTCTTGATCTTTAATCGGGATACCAATTCCTCTATCTTGGATGTAAAAGATCACCTCTGATTCTTTACCGATCAGGTGAAACTCTACAGTCCCTCCATCTGGAGAGTACTTAATTGCATTAGACATTAAGTTAATAAAAATTTGCTGCAACAGTCCGCGATCGCCCCAAAAGCCTTGAGTATGGCCAGTAATTTGAAAAATTAATTCGTGGCGATCGCCTGTTGTTTCTCGCTCTTGTTCTATAAGATCGGAAAAGAATTGCAGTAAATCAAGCAGAATTGGCTTAAACTTAGGTTTTTCTAGTTCAAATTGGTTAACCAGAAGCATATTATCCACGAGTTTGGACATATACCTTGCTTTCTGTTCAATAATTCCTAGAAATCTTTGTTGTTTAGACTCATCCAGTTGTTGGTTATGTTTTGCCAAAGTTGATGCAGCCGCCAGAATTGAAGTTAGTGGCGTTCGATATTCATGAGAAACCGTTGCAATAATTTGGGATTTAAATACATTGAGTTGCTTTTCTTTGGCAAGGGCTGCTTGAGTTTGGGCTAGCAATTCAGCTTGTTGGATAGCGATCGCTAATTGTACCGAAACCTCATTGAGCATTTGGGCATCATCAGTTTGCCAATGCCGTTCTCCAGAATTTTGGTGAGCAATCAACAAACCCCAAAGCTTGGGAGTTGGGTTCCCATTGTTGCTCAAATTAATGGGAACTACTAGATTTGCATTAGTATTAAATTGCTCTTTCAGGCTGACACAATTACACAACCCAAGCTCATAAATATAAGGGATTGGGGATTGGGGATTAGTCAGGGGAGCAGGAGGAAGGGTGCAGAGGAGAGGAATTTTACCCTTTCTCCCTGCTTCCTGCTCCCCTGCTTCTTCCCCAGCCGCGACGCGATCGCACAATGCGACAGTGCGGAATGACTCAACTGATGAGGCAACTATTTTACCGTCAGTATCTGGGGTGAACTGATACACCATCACGCGATCGCACTTTAGAAGTTGCTGTACTTCTGCTACAGCTGTATTCAAAATTTGCTCTAGGTTAAGAGACTGGCGAATTCGTAAAGCAGTTGTAGCAATTAAACGCTGCCTTTCCTGAGTTTTGCTGAGTTGGGCTTGCAAGCATGATTGCTTAATAGCGTTTCGGACTGCTAGTTGCAGTATGTCCTGTGTCAGATTATGCTTAACCAAATAATCCAGCGCACCCCGTTTCATGACTTGCACAGCCACCTCTTCATCGCCCCGTCCTGTCAACATAATCACAGGGACAGAAGTCTTAAATATCTCCTGCTGCATCTGATCGAAGAGTTCTATCCCACTCATATCAGGTAGGCAAAAATCCAGCAGAATGGCATCGCATCGGATTTTTTGGCACAAAGCAAGTCCTTCTTCTGCACAGTCAGCCTCAAATATCTGGTAGGACTGGTGCGGATCTTTCAACAGATATCGGCGATAGATTTTCCGATCTGCTGCACAATCATCAATGATGAGTAGCGTCCTTATGTCCAACATATACAGGTATGAGGATCGGGAATGTAGATCCCTTTTATCCAGATTGGTTTTTATTGCATAATTCTAAAAATAATATAAAATAAGTATAAATAAAATCTAAATTCTTTAGTAATCCTAAAGAAACATCAAATACTCAAAAACAGAAAAATGGGGAAAAGGAATCTAGCAGAGACAAACAGACACAGTGACTCAAAGAAGAAAATGTCTCTGTGCCCTCTGAACCGTCTCCTTTATTATCCTTTTTTCCCTACTGCCTCATCAACAGGCAATAAAAAATTAATCCAAGACTGGCGGCATATTGGCTTCAAGCCAGTAATCCACAAATGCCTGGATCGTCTTTTTTAGTTCCTGAGCATCCATCGGCTTTACCAGATATCCATTTGCGCCCTTTTGGTAGCACAACTCAATATCCTTGGGATTTGATGATGTGGTAAAAACAACGATGGGGATTTCCTTGAAACTCTTGTCTTGCTTGAGCCGATCTAAAATGTCACGGCCATCAATACCTGGCAAATTCAGATCGAGCAAGATCACAGAGGGTCGTAATGCTACTTTAGAGTTGGGTAAGTTTTCGCCTTTGCTATGGGCATCGCTCCCCTGTTGATACAGGAACTCTAAAACCTCATCCCCATTAGTACAACGATGTATGGGGTTCTGAACGGACATGAGCCGCATCAGACGTTGTAGCATCCGAAAATCTTCATTGCTGTCCTCAACAACAAGCAGAGGTTCATGAAGTTTTTTTGTCATTCGTGGTCTTAAAAGAGCTTAACAAAAATACATATTTGGTTATTATCTTAAACTATTCCAGCGTGAAATAGAAAATAGAGCCAACACCTACGGTAGATTCAACCCAAATTTGACCGTTATGAAGCTCAACAATCTTCTTAACAATAGCTAATCCTGCACCTGCTCCTCCACCGTACTTTTCCTGAGAGTGCAGCCGCTTGAATAATCTAAAGATCGTTTCTAAGTGATGCTGTGGGATGCCAATACCGTTATCTCGGATATAAAAGATTGGGGATTGGGGATTGGGGATTGGGTATTCTCCTTGTCCCCAGTCCCTAGTCCCCAGCCCCTCATCTAAGTAACCGATCTCAACCCATTGCTCTGCTTTATCGTTGTATTTGAAGGCATTACTCAGGAGGTTACTGAAGACTTCATTAACTAGAACTCGATCGCACTGAATTGTTGGTAAAGGCCGGGGAATGCGAATATCCACAAGCGCAGAGTCTTGGCGGCTAGCATGAAAGACATTAATTACTTGGTTGAGCAATTCGTTGAGATCGGTTGCTTGCTCTCGGAGATGTGCTTGTCCTAACTGCGATAGTCGCAGCAAAGCATTAATCAGAGTTTCCATGCGTACAGATAAGGACACTACTGTTTGCAAGCACTCAATTCCATCATCATCTAATACTTGGGCATAGTCTTCTAGCAGCACCGTTGAGAAGTTATAAATGCCCCGCAAAGGTTCTTTGAGATCGTGAGAAGCAGCGTAGGCAAAGGATGCTAATTCTTGGTTGCTGCGTTCTAACTCCAGGTTGATTTTTGCTAATTCATCCGCTTTCGAGAGGACAATACCAACGATCGCATTACTCAGAGCGATCGCACTTTCAAGTTCACACCCTTTCCAAGGTAAAGAAGTTAATCTAACCGTTTCTTGCCATTGTTCAAAGGATTTTCGAGGAGACAGGGTATAGCTACCATCTCCCTCGGCTTTAATCGATTCTTGTGGATTTCCTGCCCAGTTTACTGTTTGGATAACTTCAGGGCGAAACCAAAGAATATAATAACGCCGGACTTTAGAAATTCGCAGCAGCAGCAAACCACTGGCAGTATCTTTAAATATGAGCGCTTCTGGATAAACCTTCGGCAGAGAATCGGTAGAAAAGAGATTGTCACTAACTTGAGTATCTGCCCATTCAATTAACGCCTGCACCTGATCAATATTTGGTGTGGTTCCCACAAGATTAATTTCATTATCCAGACAAACCGCCGCTCCAGAGGCACTGACAAAATCCAGCAAGCGGATTTCCGGTTTGATTAAGGCATCGATAAAGTTGTCTGCTTGGGAAATGGACTCAAGGAACTCAGACTGTAGCGATTTGAGCTTTACCTTATAGTCCCATTCCGAAGAACTAATTTTGTGCGCTAACTCTGAAGATACGATTTGTCCCAAAAATTCGCACATCTTGCGTACTTCATAAGAAATATGCTTTGTCGTTTGATGATGGCAAGATATTAATCCCCAAAGTTTCTGCTCTTGAATCAGTGAAATCACCAAAAGACCCTTCACTCCCATATTTTGATGATATTCAGCACAACACCAATCAAAACTCCGTAGCACAGAGTAGCTTAAATCAAGATGCTGATGTGTTGTCGGATTTTGCCTTGGAACTAGCTGGACAGGTTCGGCTGTCAAATCGGGAAGAAATCGGAGAAAGCAGCGCGTGTATAACTCTCTAGCCTGCGCTGGAATATCCGTAGCGGGATAATGAAGTCCTAAATAAGGTGATAAATCTTCCCGTTTTACTTCTGCAACAACAGAACCCGCTTCCGACTCATCAAATTGATAAACCATTACCCGATCAAAACCGATGATTTTTTGGACTTCTTCAGCTACTAAGTGCAAAAATTCTATCAGGTTTGATGTGCTTTGCATTTTTGCGATCGCTTCACCTGCCAAAGCATGAAAGCCTAAAAAACTCACCTCAGATTTTGAGTCAGTCGGTTCTAACTCCAGAATCACAGCCTCTTCTGTACGATGAGCGATCGCATCAAAATCTTGTTCTCCATACGAAGTATTTATTAAAACTTTAAAAGCATTCGTGCTACCAATTTTTTTTACCAAGCACTGCTTTACAGCTTCTACTTGTTGAGCTTCTAATAAATAGCTCAATGGTTTACCAAGCAAATCTTTTGGCTCTTTACCCAAATAAGCTTGGGTATTGTTGCTAACTTGCAGTATCTCTAACTGAGTACTTAGTGCTAGTAGTACACCATGAGGTTGAATAGAGCCAGGTATATGGATAGGTTTGCGATCGTGGTTAGTCAGAGCAGTCGCTTGGGTAGTAGTATTTTTAGGCTGGCTCATAAATCAACTTATGTAAAGCTGAATTTTACAATAGCGCAATTAAATGTCACATTTCTTTAAAGTATATGCCGATAAGGATGAATGCGATCGCATATCAATTGTATTGGTTACGGTTTTTACAGTAACCGAGGCATGGATAAGATTAGGAGGTGAAAAGGGAGATAAGGGAAGTAATAATTCAAAGTAAGAAACTTCAGTATAAAATTTCTTACTTTGCTGGTCATAGCAGAGTGACATGAAGCTAAAGGTGGTTAAGCAGTCATCTTTTTTGTCCTACTTACATCCCGATTTAGGCTTCGCTTGAGGCGTGAAGTTAGTTGTAAGTTTTGTCAGGCGCTCGATTTTTCTATTAGCATCCCTGGACAGAGGAATATAGAGTCCAGTAGAAATTAGCCCTGTTACGGCTGTCACATTAGCTTGTGTGGTTTTGCCTGAAAGAATGAGAAAACCTGCTAATAAAGTCATGCCAATAGCAGAGGCAATCGCCACACAAGATAAGATGTAGCTCAATCGAGTCTGATACAGATGTTCTTGATAGGTTTTCCGTTTCATTTCTTCGTAAGAATTAGTTTGGTGTGCCATGAGCTTGAATTCGTGGTGGTGTATCTCTAAAGATAGTTGGCTAAAAATATCACCCTAAAAATTATTAGGGTGATATTTTCACTTTACACTAAAATTTTCAACGCAACAAACAATGCCTAATTTTTTTTAGGCAAAAGTGCTAAGGTAGGAATTGTAAGGACAATAGGCAAGTATATGGAACGCATGAAGGCAGTCTCACGGATAGCGACACTCCGTGAGAAGGAAAAGCTAACTCAGCGCCAATTAGCTGATCTATTAGAGGTTACTGAGAATACAGTCGCCAATTGGGAAACGGGCAGGAGTAGCGTCGAATGGATTGATAGAGTAGTCAAATTGTGCAAAATCTTTGCTTGCTCGCCAGAGGATCTGATTGAATATGTCGTAAACACTGAACCAGCAGAAACATCTTTGGCATACCTACGCGCACGTTTAAATTCTGGTAAAGCAGGCGCACTAAACCAGCAAAATAGTGATGAATCTTCAGGGGTGAGGGCGCACCAATGATGCAACTAGTGGTTGATGCTGACTTGTTATTTGAGTATCTAATGTACCGACAGGAAGCTGAGAACTTAGTGGATATTATTGAAAAGCAACAGATTCAATTTATTATCACAGATATTGGGTTGAATAAAATTGGCTTATTAGCAAAGAATATGCCTTGCCCCGATGTTGCTGAAGAATTTGTATCTGCCATACAAGCAAAAATTTCAGTCTGTCCGATCTCTGATTTAATGGAGCAAGCAAATTCACTCAATCTTAAAGATCCTGAATCTGCGTTTGAGGTTGCCTGTGCAATCTTTATGGGGGTTAGCGCAATCATCACACGCAACCCCCAAAACTTTGATGGGGCTGATTTACTAATTCGGCCAGTGGAAGATTTAGAAAAGCTTTTAGAACTAGAAAAAAAACTAGAAAAACCCTATTTACCTCGTTTAGCAGTATTTCAACCTCTAACCCAAGAAGTTGCTAATCTCAGTGCTGGTAAACTGCGTGAAGCTGAACTATATGGTACTGATCTACATGGTGTTGACGTGCATGGTATGGATCTGAGTGGTGTTAACCTGAGTGGTGCTAATTTATATGGTGCTGACTTAAGTGGTGCTGACTTAAGTGGTGCTAACTTGCGTGATGCTGACTTGAGTGGTGCTGACTTGAGTGGTGCTAACTTGAGTGATGCTGACTTGAGTGGTGCTGACTTGCGTGGTGCTAACTTGAGTGGTGCTGACTTGAGTGGTGCTAATCTAAACATGACCCACAGAAGTTACGCCTAAACCTCCTAAAGCCAATCAGATCAAATCACTAGACTGGAAAGTTAGAAAAGTTTTGTTTGTAGAGAGAGTTCAAGAGGAGCTAATTGAAGAAGTGCAAGCAAGAATTGAACCTCTGATTTTATAAAGATGCAAATCAACTCTACAGACGTAATTAATTACGTCTGTATAAATCAAATAAAAATCATTACATGCAGCAATGCAACACCAATATCCAACATCCAAAATCCGAAGCTGACTATAGTGTTGGGAACTTTTTTTTTACGGTTTTGGCTCCTTGTATATCCAGCAATTGAGCTAATTCGGTTGTATTCAATGACTTGACAAGACTTAAACCAAGAGACTTACTAGAAATGCTTTGAGTGTAGGCGGCGTTCAGGTAAGGTGTGTATTGTGGCTTTCCTGCAACGTAGGTTTGGAAGAAAGGTAAACTCAAAACATTCATGTAACGACGCGCTTGAGAAGCATCACCAATCATATCAGTAGGTAATGCTACTTGTTGATTTGCAGGATTACCATTACCAATAGTGGAAAAGTGAGTACCACCTTCAAGCATGACAAGATACTTTTGTGAATTCGCAAACCAGGAGAAAGGTAAAATTTGCTCAGATAAAGCAGGTGCAACAGTATCATCACTACTGCTGACAATCATCACTGGAGTTTTGATTTGACTTAAGCCAGCTTTGCCAAAAATAGAACTAGTAATAGGATTAACTGCGATCGCAGCTTTGACTCTCTCATCCCGCAGGTTATAATCCTTGCCGGACTTGCTGATGCTCAATTCTAAAGCGCGACACTGGAGCAGTAAAGACATATTCCAGGTTTTTTGCAGTGCTGCTGGTTGACAGTCTTGTTTTAGCTGCTCAAAGTTGATTTTTGCGCCTGCCAGGGCCAAGGCTGTGTAGCCTCCCAAAGATTGACCAAATACTCCGACTTGTTGCAGATTTAAGCGACCTTTAAACCTTGAATCAGATTGATTACCTTTTTCCAATTGATTCAATATATATGTGACGTCCATTGGTCGGTCTTGAAATTCACCTGGTTCTGCTACTTCAATGGCGTGTCCCTTTAGCAGAGAACGTAATTGTTTAGCATCGCTACCAGGATGATTAGGAACGACAACGGCAAATCCATAAGAAGATAGGTGCGTAGCTAAATATTGAAAGTTGCTGCTATCTAAACCCAAGCCGTGAGAAATCACAATTACGGGTGCAGTCTTTTGAACATTGGGAATGTAAACATCAGTTAATAAAAGCCGATTGCGCTTTGAGTCAAAAAACTTTAGGGTGTATTTTTGCGACTTAAACTTGCCAGGAACCTTCAAATCAGGCAATTGCGAGAGATTTGGTTGTGGAGTGGTAGCAGCTTCTATTTTAGACTCTTGGGAAACTGCTGCGATCGCACTATGGGTTTGGTTAACAAGTTTCTCTAATTCCGTAGCTATTTCTAAAGTCTCTGCAACATCAAGACGAATGCTGCTGCTAGGATATTTACGCAAAACATTCAAAAGTGTCAAGCCTCCCGATTCAGCAGAGGCTGAAATTAATGCCGAACGCAAATGACCAAATCCTGGTTGACTGGTTTTAATGACTTGCGCCAATCGATGCAGCAAAAATTCTCCTTGCGGTGTGTAGAGAAGTTGCGAAAGTACTACCGGACTAACTTTCACACGATTAAGTAAAATCCGTCGCAATTCTGGAAGCTGTTGTAGAGGAAGATATTGCTGATACGCTGCCAAATCTTCGTTAATTACACCTGTTTTGGCATAGTTTTCTAAAGTGTTGACTGAAATGGAAAGCTCTAAGGCTGAATAAGATGCATAAATCCGCTCTGCTGCCAAGACAGAATTACTAATTCCAAACGTTGGCAGCAGTGTTGAAAGAACCAGCAATAGGGAACTTTTTCTGAGGCTGCTGGCCCAATTACCAAACAAACTATTCATCGCTCAACTGTTTCGGTGGTCTGGTTTTATCAGGTGTTGGCTTTGGTAGTTATTCGGACACCCTGCTTGGTTTACTTTAAGTTTTTAGCCTCAATTTTATCAAAACAGAATTTAGGAGTCAGCCGTTATAATTCAGTATGAATTTTGTATGACTTGCGAATGTAGAAAGCTTTATCTGACTCCTGAATTCTGATTTATGAATTCTTCTTCAAGAATTTTTTTCTTGGCTAGAAAGTCAAAAATCAGATCCTACAGTGTCACACAGATGGGTAAAGTATCCATCTTATAATGGGTGACTCCCGTAGTTCGCCTTCACTATCAAATCATAACAAATAAAAAATACTCTGCCTCAGTATTTATGTTGTAGCTTTGAATGTTGCACGGATTCTATAGATAAATAAAACAGTAAAAATCCTGAAAATCCTTACTACTAATCAGCTTTCCCTAATGCGATCGCTACTGAACCTGTAACTACTAAACCTGCTCCCAATATTGCTACTAAACTGAAGTGTTCTGATGGTATCCAATCAGGTGCAATAACTGATACAACTGCAACTGATATTAATGTCACAATGGGAGCTAAAGCTATTACGGCACTTACTCGTGATGCTTCCCAATGTTCTAATGATTCGGAAAAAGCACCGTAAGCGATTAAAGTATTAAAAGCACAAAAAAGCAACATTCCTAAATGGAAAGGATCGAGTATCAAAAGTGATTTTACTTTGGCTAGAGGAGTGAATAATAAAGCACATCCTCCATAAATAATCAGCATGATGCTGGCGGAAGATAAAGATTGTAATAACTGCTTTTGTGCTAAAGCATAAATAGCCCATGACGTTGAGCCTAGGGCTATAAAAACACTACCTAGTAGATATGTTCCATGTGCTGTAATTAGATTTGTTAGTTGTTCACGAAAGAATAAAACATAACCGCAAATCATGACACTGACACCAATCCATTGATACAGCCGATAACGTTCTTTAAAAATCACTAACCCTCCGAAACCTAATAAAAGGGTAGATAATTGAATCAGAACTTCAGCGTTAGCAGGTGATGTTAGTGATAAACCCTGGGTAAAAAAGAAGTAATTAATCCCTAAGAATAGTGTAGCGATCGCTAATAATTTCCAAGAAGCAGAACGCAGTTGTTCTAACTTTGGTAACTTGCCACGTATTCCTAAATACACGGCGAGTAGTAAAAATGATACCGAAAATCGAAACCAAACAACGGTATAGACATCAAGTACTTGCAGAATTACTGCCAGAGCAATAGGTAGAATTCCCCACAATAAAACCGTTAATAGCGATAATACTAGCCCTAAGCGCCAGCGACCAGAACTTTGATGTAGTGACATTCAAGTATCCTACTCAAAGTAGGGCTGATGATAAGTTAAAACATATCTAATTTGCATATCTAAATTTTACAATCTTTTATTGACAATCTATATTAATAGCTTAGTGAAAAAATTAAATGTAGAACGGCTTATCGACCCTACTCAATTTATTTTTAGTGCTAAATCGTGGCGTTTCTTGTTTATAGAAAATTTGTAAATTGCGTAGTTACTTTACATGAATATTAAAATTCAGGGTTCCACGTAAACGTATAATTTGTTTCAGTTTTATCTTAGTACGAAGCATTATGGGGTTTATACCCATCTTAAGCTTAGTAATTTCTATTACAAGCTTATCCATTTACTTACTACTTACCTCAAAAAGTCGATTTTTGCTCAAATCTATGGTGACAAAAATAAAGCGCCAAGAGTGGAGATTCAAATATGGCAAGCTTAACTACCTGAGATCAAGATTTTTAAAGACTATAACAATTGCTGTCATTATTATGGCAGCAATAATAGCTGGAAATACTGTCTCAGCCCAGGTTACGCCATCGCCTCTAGCTTCGCTCAAAAGCATATCGGTTCCGGAGCCGGACAATCTTGGAGACTTCGTAAAAGACAAAGTAGCCGCCATAAAGTTAGGAAAAACTCTTTTTTGGGATATGCAGGTTGGGAGCGACGGCATAACCGCCTGTGCTAGTTGTCACTTTCATGCTGGGGCCGACAATAGATCCAAAAATCAGATTGCTCCTGGACTTTTACGGATTAACCCTGATGGTACGGAAAATCCAGATGCGGTTTTTAATGTTGGTGGTTTACCAAACTACCAACTCAAACCAGAAGATTTTCCTTTCCACAGTAACGATGTCAGTTCTTCTCAGGGCATCTTCAATAGTAAGTTTGTTGATGTCACGCCTGGTAATGCACAAGACCAAGTAACAAACGAGCCAGATCCAGTGTTTAACGTGGGAGGCGTTAATGTGCGCCGCGTCGAGCCGCGTAATACTCCAACCGTGATTAATTCAGCATTCAACTTCCGTAACTTTTGGGACGGAAGGGCAGAAAATATCTTTAATGGGGTGAATCCCTTTGGTTTAAGAGATCCTAATGCTGCGATCGCCAAAGCAGCAAACCCAAATAAACTAGAATTTGTCAAAGTCAGTCTGAAGAATGCATCTTTGGCATCCCAAGCGGTTGGCCCGCCACTCAGTTCCTTTGAGTCGTCTGCTGATGGTCGAACTTTTCAAGAGATTGGTGATAAGTTCGGGCGAATTGACAAAAGATCCCTCAGCGCTGGTAAAGGTAAAAAACTTCCCCGAAAACTTGCGAAAAAGTTATTACCTCTCAGACCGCTAGGTAAGCAGGTAGTGCATCCACAAGACAGCGTTTTAGGTGCAGATAGTAGATCGCCCAAACCCGGACTCAAAGATAAAACTTATGGGCAGCTGATTCAAGATGCTTTCAAGCCGGAGTGGTGGAAGTCTAATCAACTCATCCAAGTTGATGATGAAGGTAGAAGGACTTTTGTCAAAAAGCCCGATCGCTCCTTGGAGACTAATGAGTACACATTAATGGAGTACAACTTCTCACTATTCTTTGGGCTGGCAGTTCAGTTGTACGAGTCTACACTCATTGCCAATGATACGCCCTTCGATCAGTTCTTAGAAGGAAAAACTAATGCCCTAACTTCTGAGCAGAAACTAGGTAAACAACTGTTTGAGGGCAAAGCTTTCTGTATTGCTTGTCACGTAGGCTCGGAATTGACAGCTGCTTCAACAAGCAATGTCGCTAAAGAAGGACGAATCAAACGTGCGCCCTTCCCGCCAAATTCCCCTGAAGACACTGGCTTCTTCAATATCGGTGTCACACCTACTACAGAAGATCCTAGTTTGGGTGGTAAGGACGCTTTCGGTAATCCGCTTTCAGAAGCACGATTGGCTCAGTTAGGGAAATTTCAGCTTCTCCTTGGCGAAAACCCTCCCACCTTAAATCCACCGTTGAATCCTAATGAATTTGTGTTTGCAGCCGGAGCCTTCAAAGCACCTGGACTTCGCAATGTGGAACTCACTGCTCCCTACTTCCACAATGGAGGTCACGCAACCTTAGAGCAAGTGATTGATTTTTACAACCGAGGTGGTGATTTAGGGCTTCTTCCCCCACTGCGTCTCTCACCGGAAGAAAAACAGCAATTGGTCGCCTTTTTAAAAGGTCTGACTGATGAGCGAGTTCGGTATGAGAAAGCGCCTTTTGACCATCCGCAACTGTTCGTTCCCAATGGACATCCATCAGGTAGCTCTACAACCGTTGTCAATGACGGTACTGGCAAAGCTACAGATAGTCTATTAGAAATTCCTGCTGTTGGTAAGAATGGTGGTAGTGGTACACCAAATTTCTTGAGCTAACTAGCCATTTTCCATTACCTTAATCAAAGAAAAATCACAAACTTTTATTTTTAATAGGTTTTGATCTATCTAGGTTTAGGTTGGATTAAGGAACAAAACTCAACAGCAAAAACTACTTTTAACAAGGGGTTTAAGACAAGGAGCTTAAGCCCCTTGTCTGTTTAAGTAAGTCAGGTAAAGGAGATGAGGAAGATGAGGAGATGAATTAATAACCAATGCCCAATGCCCAATGCCCCATTCCCAATTCCCAATTCTTTAAAAGAAATCAGCCATCCAAGGCGAAGCACCTGCAAATATTTGCGTAGCTGCTAAAATAGCCGTTTCTGTACCATTCAGTTTTCCTGCTATTTGCAAATGGTAGGGGGTAAACAAGCTTGTATACAATGGTGCTAATTCTCGGATATCTAGCTGCAACTCACCTTTTCCACCTTTTGTGACTTCGCCACGTCCGTTGGCAACAGAAAGAATGAATTTACCATTATTTCCAGTCAGCAAATTATCTTGAATTTCTAAGTGTAGTTCAGTTTGGATTCCCGTTGGATAACCACGCAATTCCAATGCCTTAACTATATCTACTAGCCGCAGCATCCAACGACTCGTATTCTTAATCTTGGCAGTTTGCTCTGGTAGCAGCAATGTCAGAGAATCAATTGCAGAACTTTTCCATCGAACTTGGTGAATTTGAGAGCGATGACTTGCTAGAAAAGACCAGAAAGTTTGTGCAGCAGCAACTGTATTTAGTACCCAATCTTTTACGAAGAGGATTTCACCATCATTTGTTCGCTCTTGAGTAAAGATAATGTAACCTTGCGGTTGGTCTTTAGTACCAATCAAATAGGTATAGAGTATTTCCTTCTCATTTGGTTGGATTATTTGCTCCCAGATTGCTGGATGTCGGTCTAAATATCCATGCGTTTGTCTTGCCTGCTGCTGATATAGCTCATGAAAGACTTCATGATTGATATTTTCTACTAGTTGTAAAGGTAGGGGTTGCTCGCGCACTTGGATACTCTGGGTAGCAATTTCCCAAATACACCAGCTACCCCCCTGCTCATAACCTACTTTCCGGTACAAGCTTTGAACGGCTGGATAAAGAGCGGAGATTGCTATACCTCTATCGTAAAGTTCTTTAAGGGTGTTTTGCATAAGAGCGATCGCAACTCCTGAACCGCGATACTCTGGAGCAATGCCCACTGCGGCAATTCCTGTCATTGGTACACGTTGACCACCCCACCACTGACCCATATTAAGAGTTGCTAATCCACCTGCTAATTGTTCCAATCTCCGAATAATGCGGAAATTTTCTATACCAATCTTCTTAATATAAGCTTCCTCGCCATTAAGGGCGCTGATGAAACACTGCTCAAGGATATGTTTCAGCTGCTTGATATCCTGTGGATCGGCGAGAGTGCTGTATTCAAATTGAGCCATCATCTCTTATACCACTAGTTTTACAAAACCAGAGCTATACTACAACGAATGTTTTTTAAGTGCTTCATCAACTTAGTACGCAATGGTGGAATTGAAGGAGGCAGGAGGCAGAAGGCAGAAGGAGTAAATCAGTAGTGGATTCGACCCCTACTAATTTAGAGCCACTGAGCTCTCGTACCCTGCGGGAAGCTAACGCAACAGTAGGGGTCTTAAACCCTTGCTCCCTATGGTCGCGGCAGGAAACAGATAGCGTAGCGTTAGCGAGTCCGCGAGCGTCGGGCAGTTTTCCTCCTGCCTTCCTCGATAAATATACTATGCGATCGCGCGGATTAGACAAGATAGAAATACCATATTGAAATTTAATTTGTATAGCTGGGCACTCTAGATTAAAGAAACATACTGGAGAGTTATTCTTATGTCTACGACCTCAATTAGTGCAACACTGGCACAAACACAGAGAGATGCTGTGTTCCAAGCGATCGCTACGATTAAAGAAAACTTACCATTTTTAGTTGATTTGAGTGCAGATAATCGCAAAGCTTTACCTAAGATGGGAGATAAAAGTCGGGCGTTTGTAAGCAAAGCATTAGAGGTGGCGACGCAAAATCCAGAGTTCTTACCGCGATCGTTTGACATAGATGAGATGCGGAAAGATGTGCAATTATTTGAAGCGTTGTATCCACTATTGCTCTCGTTGACACAATTGCAAGATTTGGTAGATGATACATCCTTGGCAGTAGGCAGCGAAGCTTATGCAGCCGCCTTGCAAGTATATAACTATGCTAAAGTCAGTGGTCAGGGGACAGGTTTAGACACGATGGTTGAAGAAATGGGGCAACGGTTTTCTCGTAAAAATCGGAAAGTCAAGTCTCAACAGGTAGCACCGTAGGAAATAATTCATCAATTGCACTGTTGAAGTGCAAGTTTAAAGCTCAAAGCTTGAACGTTCGAGCAAAAAGGTCGGAGTTCCGAGTTCAAACGCTCAACGTTCGAGCAAAAAGGTCGAAGTTCCGAGTTCAGAGGCTCAACGTTCGAGCAAAAAGGTCGGAGTTCCGAGTTCAGAGGCTCAACATTCGAGCAAAAAGGTCGGAGTTCCGGGTTCAGAGACTCAACGTTCGAGCAAAAAGGTCGAAGTTCCGAGTTCAGAGGCTCAACGTTGAGATTTTGAGAGCGATCGCACAAGCATTTAAAATGCAGTTAGGTTAAAATCACCGATGGATCTGATTTTTCAAATCATCTATACTTGATTTTTCCTATCAATGTATAAGTTTTATAGCAATCCTAAATGAGTTGTGAAAATGCGCGATGTCCAGAACCCCAACTTCTCGAAGAAGTCGAGGTTCTAATTTTAATTTAACTTGAAACTTGGACTTTAGAATCTGAAACTTCACCTTCTGAACTCACAGTTTAGATTTAAAAATTTGGCTAATATTTAAATTTCAATTATAATTCCAAATACTTATTTATAACTCAATCAAATACTCATGAATATTGTAATCAATTTATTGCTCTTTTTGCTGCCCATTCTCAGTAGCTTTTGGATTTCCCAAACTTTCAACCCTTTATCTTCTTATCAGCCTCTCCAGGCTATAGACGGAGCGGCTTTATATAAAAAAGAATTAACCAATGGTAACGAAGCCTATTTACAAGTTATCAATCTCCGCAAAATGCACATAGATCAAATTATCGGAGAAGTAGATAGTATGGGTATAAATGAGGGTAAATATTATCAAGGAGAAAGTAAATATTACAGTCCTTTTTTCAACAGAAAATTATTTTCTGAAGTTGCAGAAGAATATAAGAAATTTTACTCAAATAACGTTTTCTCAATAATTAATTGTTCTTTCTTTGAGCAATACGAGTCTAGTACTCAATTATCCTTTCCAATTAAATTAAATGGTGTAGTCATCAGTGGTGGCAATAGCCCTTATGGCCCAATCAAACAACCAAAAGATAAATACTATAGTAATATTCGCCTCAAAGCTTTAGTCTGGGATAATAAGCAGGCATACATTACTGATTACAACCAGGTTAGCGGCGCACCTCTCAACCAAAAAGCAGTGAAAAATGCGATCGTCACTTACCGATACAGCGATCATCCAGCAAAAGTCTTAGCTCAAAACCAAGCAAATAAGTATCAAGTCATCGGTACTTTAAACAAAGATAGTGTTAAGGGTGACGAGGTATTGTTGATTATGACGGTGAACAAAGCAACTCTGGATGAGGCAGCCGATTTATTACGTAAATTAGGAGTTAAAGGCGACATCATTACTGTTGACGGCGGCAGATCAACTTATTTGTTCAATTCCCAGAACGGAAATATTATTGTTCCTCAACTTTCTAATCCGCAAGAAAATCCTGCGTTCCGAAACCTTCCTCATTATTTGGGATTCCGTAAGACAACTAAAAATCAGGTTGCACCAAAAATCCTGATTGGCCAGCTAACTGCTAAAGTACTTCCCAAGAAGGATCAGCCCTATTTAATATTGTGGCAAGATAATTTTGATAGCGATGTCTCGATTAAGCTGTACGATGGAGACAAACTTATCCAAAATATTTCTTCCCGTACCGCTAGCGATGGTGTTTATGAGTGGATACCACGTATTTCTGTAAAAGAAGGCTATTTTATTCGTATTTCTAGCTGGAAAGACCGGAATATCTTCGGGGACTTGCAATTGTATTGAAGGAGGCAGGAGGCATAAGGCAGAAGGCAGGAGTAACCTACACGCAACTGTGTGGGATTGAAGCAAGGATGCTTTGTATGTATCGGCATTTTCTGCTAGATACAATTCTTCTTTTTAAACTATGGCTCTAGATCCAGAACTGAATTTTTGATTCATAATTTTTTCCTCCTGCCTCCTGCCTCCTGCCCTCTGCCTTCTTTTATTTAGCGGTGCGGAATGGGAAATTGTAGTGGATAACGAGCTAAACGCAAACCTCTTAACAAGTTTGGCGGTATGGCAGCGATCGGAATTGTTATCGTCTCTCACAGTAAACAACTAGCTCTAGGTGTGCGGGAACTCGCCGCGCAAATGGTTCAGGGCCAAGTTTCCATCGCTGTTGCAGCAGGTATTGAAGATCCTGAAAATCCATTGGGTACAGATCCGATTCAGGTTTATGAAGCGATCGCTTCTGTTTTCTCTGATGATGGTGTTTTGGTATTGATGGATTTGGGTAGTGCTTTGCTGAGTGCAGAAATGGCCATTGAGTTTTTGCCAGAAGCACAGCAACAAAAAGTGTATTTGTGTGAAGCACCTCTAGTAGAGGGTGCAGTAGCTGCTGTGGTAGCTGCGGCGGCTGGTAAAAACATTCACCAAGTCATAGCGGAAGCACGCGGCGCACTTCTAGCAAAAGCAACTCAATTGGGTGTAAGTCCGTTGCCAGTTGTCAGTGACAACATCGAAGTAAGAAAATCAGAATTTCCCGTCAAAGAAATCCGGCTAATTGTCAGCAATCGCTTAGGATTACACGCCCGTCCCGCAGCCCAGTTTGTGGGAACCGTCGCCCGCTTTCAATCTCAAATTCTGGTGCAGAATTTAACTAGAAATACTGAGCTAGTTCGGGGTGACAGTATTAATCAAGTCACCACTTTAGGGGTGCGTCAAGGACACGAACTAGTGATTACTGCCACCGGTTCGGATGCAGATGAAGCGCTGGCGGCATTACAGGCGTTATTCGCAAATAATTTTGGTGAAGATAATGTTGCCTTGAATTCTCCACCAGTATTTCAGCATGAAGTTACCCCAGCAACTCGCGGCGAACTTTCGGGAATTGCCGCTTCTCGGGGAGTAGCGATCGCACCTGTTGTTAATTATCAACCCACTCACATTACGATTACGGAATATCATGTAGACGATCCTGAATCAGAGTGGCAAAGAGTACAAGCAGCAATTCAAACTGCTCGACAAGAAATCCAAGCAGTTTTTTCACAAGCATCTCTGCAAATTGGTGACGCTGAAGCCGCCATCTTCGATGCCCAATTACTATTTTTAGAAGATCCAGTATTGTTGGAAGCGGCTCATCAGCGTATTTTAGACCACCATATAAATGCTGAAGCAGCTTGGCAAGCCGTAGTCGATAAGGTGGTAACTTCCTACCGAACACTTGAGGATACTTATCTGCAAGAAAGAGTTGAAGATGTTATTGACGTAGGGCAAAGGGTACTACGATTACTAGCTGGGAATGCCCCTGCTAACTTGCATCTTTCGGAACCGGCGATTTTAGTAGCAACTGATTTAACTCCCTCAGATACCGCTAGGCTAGATCCGAGAATGGTGTTGGGTATTTGTACAACTTCTGGTAGCGCCACTTCCCACAGCGCCATCATCGCCCGGACATTGGGTATTCCCGCAGTTTTGGGAGTGGATTCCCAGGTGTTGCACTTGGCAGATGGTACACTCATGGCGCTTGATGGTGAAAGTGGCAAAGCTTGGGTAGAACCAGAATCACATATCCTAGATTTACTGGAGGCAAAGCGAGAGGCTTGGCAAACTGCCCAAGAGGAAGCACGAGCTACAGCACACCAGCCAGCAATTACTCTTGATGGTCGGCAAGTTAGCGTTTTCGCCAATATTGGTAGTATAAATGATGTGCAAGTTGCTGTGGCTAGCGGTGCAGAAGGGGTAGGATTACTCCGCACAGAGTTTCTTTATTTAGATAGAATCAGCGCTCCCACAGAAGAAGAACAACTTGAAGTGTATCAGGCGATCGCCCAAGTTTTAGATAATCGTCCGCTAATTATTCGTACTTTAGATGTCGGTGGTGATAAGCCACTTCCTTATCTGAGAGTCGGGTTTCCAGAAGCAAACCCTTTCTTAGGCTGGCGGGGAATTCGTTTCTGTTTAGATCATCTGGATTTATTCAAAACTCAGTTACGGGCAATCTTGAGAGCCAGTATAGGACACCAAATTAAAATTATGTTGCCGATGATTGCTACTGTGACAGAGGTACGTGCAGCTAAGGTAATTTGGGGTGAAGTGCAGGCTGAATTAAACCAAGCTGGTATCCCCTTTGATGCCGCGATGAAAGTGGGGATTATGGTGGAGGTTCCATCAGCAGTTGCGATCGCAGATCAGTTAGCAGCTGAAGTAGACTTCTTTAGTATAGGGACTAACGATCTCAGTCAGTATGTCATGGCTAGCGATCGCACTAATCCCCGCGTGGCAAATTTAGTTGATGCGCTACATCCAGCCGTGCTGCGAATGGTGCAGCAAACTATCCAAGCTGCTCATGCTGCCGGAATTTCGGTAGGATTATGTGGAGAATTGGCAGCAGATACTATAGCAACACCAATTTTATTAGGTTTAGGGTTGGATGAGTTGAGCGTCAATCCTCAAAGTATACCTGGAGTGAAACAGGCGATCGCTCGATTGAGTATAGTTGAGAGTGAAGCGATCGTGGCATCTGCATTACAACAAGATTCCGCAGTTCATGTCAGAGAAATAATCTCAACTTCAATTATTCTCCCTACGAATTAGTTAAAATCTGATTCCCAGTTGCCCGTTAAAACCACGAATAGAATTGTAACCAGCACCAACAAAAACGTTATCAGTAGCACCTACCTGAACACCACCGGAAACTGCAACACCTTTATCCTCTGAATAAAGTCCAACTCCTACATAAGGTGAAATGACAGGCAAACTGATAAATTTCAAAACATCTACTCCCGTAGCGCCATCAGGGCCAGTTCCTACCTCAACCCCAAAATTTAAAGCTCTAGCGCCTACAGCATAAGTTATATCACCATCTTTTCCACCGACTGAAACCCAAGGTTGCGGTACAAGTTGAGCCGATGCTTGACTTGGGGCAAATAAAGCTAATAAACCGATAGATGTAATTAATGTTTTCGCAATAATCGCTATTTTCACGTTTTTTCCTACGTATCTTAATTGTTTTGTCAAAACTACCCCTACTATCAATACTACTCGGTTAAGCATTTTGAACTCAGAATTTGGTTTGGGGAAAAGGTTAAAGGGTAAGGGTTAAAGGTTTTTTCTTTCCCTTTTCCCCTTCCCCTTTTCCCCTTAACCGACAAGTATTGCCCCTGCTATTAACTAGGGTTTGTCTATGATGACTAATCGTGACGGATTAAACCTCTTACGAGTGCCCGATAAATTCAAGGATTATTTTGGTAATGTAGCGTTTGCAGCCGTAATTTTTAATTATCAAGCATATTTGCTGATTACTTTCTCAAAATACTTAAATGCTTTTACAACAGTTCATTTGGCTTACTCAAAAGTAGACACATCTCGCAACAAACTAGGAATTTCCCCTTGAGAGAAAGGAAATTCCAGTAAAGTTTCTCTAAGGCCCAAATACCCAGATTCAGCAAAAGACAAAAGCATTCGTGAAAGTGCTAGCCAAACCTCCGGTTCGTATTCCCAATCACGATAACGCGAAGCATGAGCGGCAATTGAACGTAACGCCCAGAAATAAGAATTCCTTACCACCGAACCACCTTTCTTAAACTCTGGTAAATCTTCGTGGTGGATAAAAAGTATTTGATTGTCAATTCTAGCTCTCATCGCAATTTTAGATTTTAGATTAAAAGTAAATCTTAGAGGATGTTTGAAAAGTTCTCTTGTCGGCATCAAAAATTTTAGATCCCCCTAAATCCCCTTTAAAAAGGGGGACTTTGATTCCGATTCCCCCCTTTTTAAGGGGGGTTAGGGGGGATCTAAAAGTGCCTAAAGTCACAGCGAAACACTTTTCAAACAACCTCTTAAATAGGGTGCATTACGGCTTTAGCCTAACGCACAATGTTGCATAGTGGTGCTACCAAATTCTCTGTGTTCTCTGCGCCTCTGTGGTTCAATAAATAACTTTTAAACCGCAGAGTCACAGAGAACGCAGAGAGAAAAGCAGACAACTAAAAATTGGCGCTTAAACCCACACGAAAAGTAAATCCAGGGCTATAAATGCGATTAACTCGCTCATATTGCTCACCGAGGAGATTTTCTAAGTAAACTGTCAATCCTACATTGCTAGTTACAGGTACACGACCGCTCAAATCTAAATTTACGAAAGAAGGCGAAAAATCTGTAATCGTGTCACCAGGGTTTGTAAAGAAGGCTCTGCGAGTGCCACTGTTGTAGGTAACATACAAATTAGCCTGCCAACCTGAATTTTGATAACCCACGCCAGTTTGCAGTACAGAGTAGGGAATCAAACCTAACTGTAAACCTCTCTCTGAGCCTGTTTTTATTTGAGCATCTGTATAAGTGTAGTTTAGGAAAGTTGACCAGCCAGCCGCAATTCTTAATTGCAATGCAACCTCTAAACCATTGGTATCTACTAGTCCAATGTTTTCCCATCTGCCGGCGATGACTCCCAAGCGATCGCCTATACTACTACCAAAGTAAGTAAACTGTCCAATCAGATTATCTGAAAAATTGACATCTACTCCCGCACTCCAAGTAGAGCCAGTTTCTGGTCTTAAATCAGGGTTTGGTTCCCAACCATGAACTGTATCATAAACATACAACTGATCTAAGCCAGGATTGCGTTGTGCCCCTGCCCAACTTCCACGCACTGCTACTATTGGTGTGACGGCATAACGTAACCCAACACTAGGGTTAAGATAATTTCCAAACTGACTGTCAAAACTTTGCCTTAGCCCTAAATCTATCAGAAAATCATCGCTAATATTCCAAGTATTCACAGCAAATAAAGCTGTATTAAACAAACTTCTATCTTCCGTTTCGTTTTTGGCAATACTACTAGGATTTGTACTCAAAACATCGCCGGTTAAGTCGGTGTTTTTCAAATCTAATCCCCAGCGCAATTTATTATTGGAAGTAACCTTCCACTCATGATCTACCCTGGCTGTCAGTTGTTGTGTATCTAAAGCTCCTGTACGGTAAAATGCTCCTGTAGGGCCATAAGTGCTGAAATAATCTTGGTTATAACCAATTGAAGTTGTCAGATTAGAACTTTCCCCATTACCTAGTCGAGTTTTCCAAGATAAGCCAACATTTAAACCATCGTGGTCTAATCTATCTCTTTGCAGAGGAAAACCAAAATAAATTAAGCCGCGACGACTGCTGAGTGCAGTAACATCTAAATTCAATGAATTTTTTTTATCTAAATCTAGTCCAATACTACCGAAGTAGGTACTTGTAGCTGTATCTGCATTTGATAAAAATCCCTGTTCATCACGATTTGCTGCACCTACAGGCACGCGATAACGGTTATCTGTAAAGAATCTTTCAAAGCTAAAGTTATATTTGACATTATTGGATGAACCACCATAAGTCACTTGTTGATTATTTAAACTCAATGAGCCAAATTCTGCACTAGCGCTCAATTGAGGTTTACCATAACCTTCCTTGGTGATGATATTTACAACTCCCCCAAAGGCTGAAGAACCATACAAAGCGGAGGCTGTGCCGCTATATAATTCCACTCGTTCAATCGCTTCTACAGGAATGCTATTTAAGTCAGTTCCACCATGATAAGTGTTGACATTATTGTTAATTTGTCTGCCATTAATTAGAAATACAGACTGATTAATTGAGGCTCCCCGATAGTATGTACCTGTATGAATATCTGCACCATGACCTACATCATTAATTGCAAAACCAGGCATTCTTTTTAAGATATCCGCTAAACTTGTGGCACCCTGTTTTTGAATTTCTTCTTTATCAATTACGTAAGTTGGTGTAGATTGAGGTAGGTTGTCTGGTTCTGCGATCGCTTCTATGGAAATGTCTGCATCATCTGTATAATCTGGCTGAGTTTCTGGATTAACTTCACTCGGTGCAGATTGTTGAGTTAATAATTCGGCATTAATGGCGTGTAGCTCAACTTCACTCAAACTCTGAATATCGGAAATGACTTCGGTTGATTTATCAGTATTTCTCTGCTCAATTTCACTCTCAGCAGCAAAGCTAGGAAATGCTATCAGTAAACCCGGTAAAGCAACTGTTAGCAACAAAAAATCTTTTTTCACGTTCTCTTTCACACCAAGTAAAAACAGTCACCACGTAGTATTCTTGCTGTAAAAGTAAAATCGTGTCAAAAGACACGTTGTCATATTTCCACAGATTTCGATTCCCGACTTCTGAAATAAATCGAGGATCTTGTTTCTGAATCAAGATAAGAAAGGGGTTGAATAGCCCAAAATTCTTACAACTGACTTCAGATGAATAAATAAGTTAGAAATAGGGTTTATATTAATCCTATATTTTATAGCTTTACCAACAAATTAAATCTTATTACACTTTCACGAACGATTTTTATGCGTAACTCTAATTAGAAAACGCAGACCTTCATTTACTGCTTCTGAATTTGGAAACATTTCTGCTACATCAGGCTCTAAAACAACTGTCAGCTTTTTAATATTATTGTGAGTAATTTCGCTATTCTTTACATTATTGTCTGTAAACTCATGATTTGATTTAGAATCATTATTTATTATGCTATTTTGACAATACACAGTATTTAATTTATTAACTAGTGATTCCCAACTACTAACTTTTAGTTTAAAATAAGCCTTAGCATCCCGTAATGTTTTAAACTGTTGCTTCAGGATATCAACAGTATAAATATAGTTTTGAGATACTTGTTTTTCTAAATTAAGGTCTGACTCAACCATATCAACCACTTCATTAATAAGTCGATCATGATTTTCGGCAATCTGAGCAGCAGCCCCTAAAATCTTAGAGGTTGCTTTTATTTGTACATCAGTCTCTTGTTTAAGGCGATCGGCAATACTGCGAATTTGATCTCCCAGCCTCGCTTTACCTTGTTGTTGCGTGGTTGGTAGTGATTTATTGTTCATGAATATGCTTGTTTATTCAGAAAGTATATCTTTAATAGCCAGCCAGATGCGTTTAAACTTTTGTACCAAACCCAAAGGATTATTAGTTGTTTCTTCTTCCACCGAATCAACTAGAGATTGAATCCTATCCATACGTTCTGCTACAACGTAAAGACTGTTTACTGCTTCATCCTTCCTTTCTAAGGATTCACGCAGTAGCACAACCATCTGGGCAATTTCCCGTTTTAGTCTTTCATTCTCAGCTTTACGGCGAGTTTCCCATCCCTTAATACTAGCTTTGGAACGTCGCTCATGCTTGAGTTCTGCTTTAGCCTCATTGTATAAACTTAAATACATTTCTCGTTCAGAGTTGGCTGCATCATATTTGGTAAGAAATTCAGTTGCTTTCGTTTTTTCTTCGTTGTAAAGATAGAGCGTCTTTTGATGATTTTCTTGTTCATCAATATAGAAGCGATAGTTTTGAGTCACTTGCTCTTTTAGTTCATTAACTTCGAGTTGGCAAGTTTGGATCTCTCGCTGGTGAACATGAACTAGCTGTGATATTTTCGCTTTTTCTTCGTTGTAGAGATAGAGCGTCTTTTGATGATTTTCTTGTTCATCAATATAGAAGCGATAATTTTGAGTAACTTGCTCTTTTAGTTCATTAGCCTTGATTTGGTAAGTTTGAATCTCTTGCTGAACATGAACCAGTTGAAATGTAGCTTCTTCATTTTCTTTTGCACGTTGTTGCCATTCATCGCGTTGGGCACGAACAGTCATCAATAGCTGTTGAAGTTCACGAGGAGGAATTGGTTCTCTCTGCCGTGAGCGAGGATTATTAACAGCGTTGTCATAATTAGAATCTCTGCGATCGTCTCTTCTCATTGCCATAATTTAAGTTCCTATATGAGTATTTGTTATACTTAAGTATAAATATTTAGTTTAAGCGAGATGAACTTATTGAAGTGTGATCTCGGTTCTACTGGTAAGATGATCTGACTCTGGATTAAGATATATTTTCTTCTGTCTCAGACGCTTAAATTTCCAGACGTGGGATCTTCAAAGGCTAGAGATGTTGTGCTTCATGAGCAAGCTAGGCTTCAAAAGATGAAAGGTAATAACCCTCAAAGCTTTGCACTAAAGTCATCTCTATTTTCTCCGCAAGCACAAGCCCGGTTAAAGTACGCTCTATAATCGTTAGCGTTGAGACGAATTGCTAGATTAAAGTCGAGCATCGCTGCTTGAGTATCTTGTAAGACAAAATGCGCCAAACCTCGGTCATTGTAGATATCTGCAAGCAGTAAGCTAGTAATTCGGGGAATTTGAGTTAAAGCTAAATTAAAGTCAAGAATTGCCTCCAAGTCTTTCCCATCCCCTGCAAAGGCTAACCCTCGGTTGTAGTAAGCTCGAAAATCGGATGGTTTAAGTGCGATCGCTCGATTATAATCAACGATGGCACCGGAATAATCCCCTTGTCTGTAAAGTGCCAAACCCCGGTTCAGATAAGCCTCAGAGTCATTAGGTGCAAAATTTATAGCTTGGGTACAATCTGCGATCGCTTGATGGTAATCTTGTAATTGAAGATAAGCAAGACAGCGATCACTGTAAGCTACAGCAAAATCTTCCTCAACTTCAATTGCCTGATTAAAACTCTCTATTGCTTCCTGATAATTACCGCGCCGCATCTTATGTACACCTAATTCCAAAAAATTACTCGCTGTAATTTGGGTAATGGAAACGGGTGCTGAATGTGCAGATAAAGTCAAAAAAGTGAGAGAACAAGAAATAATTACACCGATAAATAATCGCCAGAAATTACTCATAGCACCAAATTAGGATAGGTAATAGTGTTTGATGTTCTTGGAACAGTCTTTTTATCAAGACTATTAATCTAAAATTGGTATAAGCATCCTATTTGACAATTTTGGAAAACCTAAAATTAGCGGGGCTTTTGTCCCGCTAATTGTTAATTTTTGAAGTTATACCAATTCTATGTGAGACTGCACTTTATTCACGTAGGAGCAATTCATAAATTGCTCCTGTAATCTGTAGTTTTACATCAGTCTTCTAAGCGCAATCTTCATACAAAAATGGTATTAGATATTAATCTACTTCCAGTCTTTATCTGCTTGGGAAAGCACGTAAGCAGCTACATTTTCAATTTGGTCAGCTTTCAAACGTTTGCCGAAGGCAGGCATAGCATTTTTGCCATTTGTAACTTGGGCAATAATTGCCTCTGCTGAGTACAAACCATACTTTTCCAAAGCTTCTTTCTTCAGGTTTTTTGCTGCTTGAACCAGATTCTTACCTCCCGCATGACAAGAAGCACAATTAGCACTAAATACTTTAGCTCCACTAACGGCATCTCCTGCCAAAGCTGGACTACTGAAGGCAAAGGTGAAGATTGCTATGCCTAACAGTATGACTGTAATCATTTTTTTCATTTCGTGTTCCCTCTACAATAACGGCTTATTCGGTGCAATATCCTCCATAATTGTCAGTTGAGCCGCTCTGATAGTCAAACGACATACTGTCAAACTTAAGTTTTAAAACTTTGGAATTTTGAATGTTTTAAATTTTAACACAGAGTTATATCTAGCTAAAAATTAATTCTCATTTTTTTCATAAAAGATGAATCAGTTTATCTTGAGCAGTATTTGTGCAAAATTTTCAATTATAAATTCTTAGGTATTTCAATTAAAACAACATCCCAAAACTGACGCAAAAATTCTCTCTATTTCTTATCTATCTGTGTTATCTGCGTCTCTGTTGTAGCCTGCGGCAAGCCGCTACGCGAACGTCGCTACCGCTTCGCTAATGCGTCTACGTTTATTTGAATAATTTATTTCTTGAAAATACCTTAAAACTTCTAGCTTGAGTATTGCCAGATATCTGTAGTTATTTATAAAGAAATAACTTTAAAATTTTACACAGGTAGTTAAGTTAGAAATTCCGTGCCTTCACCAATAACCGAGCTAAAACTCAATTTCCCACCGTGGGTTTCTTCAACAATCTGCCGAGCAATGTCTGACGACAAGCCGCTTTGCATCTACTTCGGCTTCAACGCCTTTGCAGCACTCAATAAGTTGAGTAATTCCTCTAACCGTTGAGTAACCGAATTTGTGAGTGCGCCTAACTTATCACTGAGCCGATACAATTCTCAGCTACGGTTGCTTAATGAAACCTAATGCTCCTCCTCTACGCAATACCATAAAAAGAATGGACAAGCCAGGAGAGCATCTCTTAACTAACTATGTGTTTTCTGTTTGATTTCTAGCCAGTTGTGATGAAGCGGTGACGCTTACTCTGCTTGTTTACTGCATCCACCATTTAAGGTAGTTTACAGAGCCTGAGCGTCAACAACTGGCCATTGGGTGGGATTTTTGAGACGGGAATCGATCCCTTGTAGAAGTTTCTCAATGTCCCAGTAACCCTGCTGATATATCAATTAAAACTGGAACAGAAAAATTTTGGATGCCAAATTGCCAAAAGCACTCAATCAATTTTGATTAGGGTAAACATAGGCGTTTTTATACCATGAAAAACGCCCCAGGTTTCCTCTGGAGCGGCTTTGAGTCCTTATTTTGACTCAGAATTACATCAAAAACTGATGCAGAGCTTTATATATAGGAAGTTTAGTACGCCCTCTTGTTCAATTGGGGTTCTGGCAAATCCGGTTAATTTGCATTTTTATAATTTTTCCTGAATGAATGTCCTGTTTTACCTTTTTACCTGCTGTAGATGTGATTAGAAACGCAAGGATTATTGGGGAGAATTCTTTGAGCATCGAAAACGACGGTCGCGGCAGTGGCAGGAATTGTTATAGCTTTTGTATTAGTTTATAGATAGCGTAGGCGCAGACCGCCTTCGACATCGCTATCGGCTCGTGAAGTTTCCTTATTTAAAGTGGTGTTATGTTGAATGGGGCAAGAGTGATTAAAGATGGTTAATGTCTTTTACCTGCTCCCAGATATAGTTCACCCACTTTAGGATCGTTCAACAGTTCTTGACCAAGGCCCGATATAGCATCGCGTCCAGACTCCAGTACATAGCCGCGATCAGCCATCTCTAAGGCTTTACGGGCATTTTGTTCTACTAATACGATCGCAGTTCCCGCCTGATTAATTTGTTTAATCTGCTCAAATACTTGTGTCACTAAGATCGGGGATAAAGCAGCAGATGGTTCATCCAAAATCAGCAAACTAGGTTCCAACATCAAAGCTTTACCCATCGCTAGCATCTGGCGTTCTCCTCCAGAGAGAGTACCAGCCCGTTGACGACGGCGATCGCTCAGTTTGGGGAACATGGTAAATATTTTATCTTTAATTGGTTTCAGAGGAACATTAAGTACAAAAGCACCCATCTCCAAGTTCTCTTCAACACTGAGAGAGGGGAAAACATTGGCGATTTGCGGTACATAGCACATTCCTCGTTGAACAATTTCATTGGACTTTAGCCCCACGATATTTTCACCTTTGAAGGTAATTGTGCCTGTGTGGGGTATCAAAAGCCCAAAAATTGCTTTTGCCAAAGTAGATTTACCAGCACCGTTGGGGCCAATCACTGTCACCAACTCTCCTGGGGCAACCAGGAAATTCACACCTTGCAGGATATCTACATCTTTGATGTATCCAGCATGGACATTTTGAACATCTAGTAAATAGTCATTTGTCATTTGTCATTTGTCATTTGTAGTTTGTCATTGGTCAAAAAGAGTAAAAGGGGCAGGGAGAGTGGAGCAGTGGGAGAAACCCATAAATTAAATTTATGGGCTTGAGGCAAAGATGTATTATTTCTTCTGGCACTTTCCGCTCAAAATAAATATTTTTACTTTTGAGAATAAATAAATTTATTTGCTCTGAAACCCTTGTATCAGTATATTTCCCCTGCTCCCTGCTCCCTACTCCCCTGCCTCTTCAGTCAACAGTCAAGTCAAAAAATAACTATTGACTGTTGACTATGGACTATTACGGAGTTTTTTGCAACTCCGGTCGTTCTTCTGCCAGAATCGCCCCTTCTACTGGGCAAACTTGGAGACATATACCACAGTCGATGCAAGTGGCAAAGTCAATCCAGTACCAATCTGTTCCCTTGGCATTTTTGCCTGGGCCATCATGAATACAAGCTACTGGACAGGCATCTACGCAGTCAGCTACGCCTTCACAGACTTCTGTAACAATTGTGTGCGGCATATTCTCGATTCCCTCTTTTCTGTATCGGCTATTTCTAGCCTAGCAGGGGAGTGGGAAGAGGGGCAGGGGAGGCAGGGGAGGCAGGGGGAGAATTCGTAACTCCTAACTTTTCACGGGCTAAACGCCCCGCTATCGCTAACGGAACTGTTTTGCCCCATACCTAATTCTCAACTCACTTAACGCAATGACTCAATTTTGGGCGAACCATCAGCTTTAATCCAAGCAATTTGGGCTATGCTGCGATCGCGTGCATATTGGCGAATAGCGTCTGCATCCCTTCCCCCTAAATCAATTTCTACCCGCACTAAATGGGTGGAATCTCTAAGTTTTTGCGCGTAGGCAAAGGCAGGGGCGTTAGCACTCGCCGTCTCTGGTACTACTAACCAGTTACTCGCTGGGGTTACTTGCGGTAATTGTTGAGTAGATAACAAAATTTGGTATAAATCTTCGATATTTAATCCAAAACCAATTCCGGGTGTATTTTCTCCTTGGGGATGATATAGACCCAAAAGCTGGTCGTAGCGACCACCACGCCCTAAAACTCTGGCTTGGGATTCGGTGTCGTTGACAACTTCAAAGACAATACCAGTGTAGTAATCTATGGTCTGGATCAGGCTGAGATCGAGGATTAAGGGAAATTTTTTCTCTGATTCTAGTAATTCTACTAGGAATTTGAGGTTATTCACTGCCTCTCGCTGTTCTTCGTCTAGATCCAAACTACTAACTTTTTGTAACACGTCTGCACTGGGGCCGCGCAGATCCAGCATGATTCTGGCGCGATCGCGTAGTTTGTCACTCAAGGGTAAAGTATCTATGGTAATGCGGTCGAGATGAGCGATCGCACTGCGAACTTTATCCTGTAAATTAGCTGGAAATGCACTCAAGAGCGATCGCGTAATTCCCGCTTCACCTAAAATTAAGTGCCATTGTCGCAAACCCAATGCTGCTAAACAATCTGCGACTAACAACAGTACTTCCGCATTCGCCAGCAATCCGCCAGCACCTAACAACTCCACCCCAGCTTGATAAAACTCTTGCTGGCGATTATGCCTACTTTCCCACGTGCGGCGAAACACATTGGCGTTGTAGTACAACCGTTGCGGATAAGTTGCATTTGCCATGCGAGTGACAACAGTACGAGCAATGGATGCTGTTAATTCTGGACGTAGCCCTAATTCATCATCTTCGCCATTTTGTAGTTGAATCACCATCTGGCGCTGAATTGCTTCCCCTGCCATCAAGGTATCCATACGCTCTAAAGTTGAGGTGATAATCCTGTGATATCCCCAACGATGAAACACCTGCTGTAACCGATCTTCAATCCAGCGTTTTTTCTCCACATCCAAGGGCAATAAATCCCTGGCACCCGATGCTGGTTGATACACCATTATTTTTTCTTCCCACCAAACAAACCACCGAACAAACCACCACTACCAGATTTATCTGGTTGCTTATCTCCATTATTGGCGGATGAAGTCACCTTATGATCGCTAGGGTGTTGTGCTAATGCCTTATCTATTTTAGGTTTCCATTGCAGAGCCATTTCGTCACTGGGATCTAACTTTAAAGCATTTTCAAAGTGGATTTTTGCCATTTTTAGCTGATTTTGCCTCAAATACACCATTGCAATCAAGCTATGACAGCGACTATTTTTAGGTTCTAGCTTCAGGGCATCTTGCAACTCTACTTTGGCTTGGGCAAATTGGTTTTTGTCAATCAAAGATTGAGCGCGACGAACATACTGTTCTACAACCGTGTCTTCTTTTGGTGGCGCTGGTGCTGGTTCTGGGAGTGTATTTTTTGGTGTACTTGGTTGAGGTGTAACTGATTGAACTTTAGGTTGAGCAGGTGGCGGCGGCGCGGCGGATGTTTTGCTTGCACTCCGCATTAAATAGACTAAATTCAACTCACTAATTTGGGCAAGGACTTGCTGCACTTGGTCTAAAGAATCATATTGGCTTTGGGCTAGTTTAGCGATCGCACTTTTATAGACATGATCGAAATTAGGTGACTGGACTAACTCTTTAGCCAAATCGGTGGTGAGAGTTAACGAAGCAGACTCTTGTAACAAGCGCTTGCCGATTTGCGACAAAATTAAAATATATTCCGTGCGAGTGCGATCGCCAGCAAGTTTTTCGTAAGCTGGGTTAACCAACTTTGATAACAATTCGTTTCCTAGCTGTTTTTGTTCATCACTTTCAGTAAACCTACTATCCGGGTGTAAGCGGCGGGCAATTTGGAGATAGCGTTTTCGAATCTCTTTGACATCCGCATCAACTGGAACGCACAATATTGCGTGATGATCTATGAAATCATATTTAAATAATCCACGATCTATTTTGAAAGACATATAGGGGATTTGCACCAAAGGAGCAGTTAGATTTTTTTTAGTTTACCCAAAGTCGAAGGGAAAGCTTCCACGTGCTACACCCATGCTGATAGTGGTGGAACTTGTAACAATTCGCTACTGAGGGAGTCGTGAATATAACCATTTGTTGCGAGAATTCTACCTGACTCAATTTTGACAGGAGTGCCATCGTAGGCGGTGACTTTGCCCCCGGCTTCTTGTAACAAAATTATCCCGGCGGCAATATCCCAAGGAGAAAGCCCTCGTTCCCAGTAACCATCGACACGCCCACAGGCAACATAAGCCAAATCTAGCGATGCTGAACCGCTACGTCTAACCCCTTGCGTAAGGTGGGTAAGGTGACTAAATTCTGCGTAGTTGTTATCAGAGGTTTCACGGCGATCGTAGGCAAATCCAGTCACTAGTAAGCTTTTACTGAGTTCAGATGTTGCTGAAACATTGATGGGACGACGATTTCGTGTTGCTCCTAAGCCAGTAGCCGCACTAAATAGCTCATTGTGGAAGGGGTCATAAATTACACCCACTTCTGGAACGCCATTAATTAACAGCCCAATGGAAACTGCAAAAAATGGGTATTGATGGGCGTAGTTGGTTGTACCATCTAGAGGATCTATTGCCCAGAGGTATTCATTTTCTTGATTACCTAATTTGCCTGATTCTTCAGCGAGGATAGAGTGCTGGGGAAAATGGCGACGCAAAATTTCTAAAATCAACTCTTCTGAAGCTTTATCAGCAGCCGTGACTAAATCACCAGGGCGACCTTTTTCAATAATTGCGTCTTCTAACTTACCCAAGTAACCTTGCAAAATAGCACCAGCAGCTAAGGCTGCTTCTGTAGCAATATCTAGAAAAATTTGTATATTTGTCATTTGTCATTTGTCATTTGTCATTTGTCATTGGTTCATCTCTCCCATTGCCCAATTCCCCATTCCCCATTCCTCATTTCCCATTCCCAACCCTTCAAAGATTTTGGCGGCGAAACTCGGCGGGAGTAAGGCGCATGGGTTTTTCTGGATTCCAGATTCCTTGGCCCATGAGTCTAGCCCATTGTTGGGCACGTTCTAAACGCTGGTCATATTTGTGGTTAGGCGATCGCCCAACAAACATTGCATTGCCTTGTTTAACTAATTCTTCATTCAATAACACCTTATTTTTCCATACATAAGCTAGAGTTCGCCCGATTTTATCTTTTGCTTCTAAATCAAACTCCAGTTCGACCAATTCTTCTGCACCACCAATAAGATTCTCTAACTGTTCTTTTGCTGCTTCTCCCCAAGGTCTCTGTCGCAAATCTGGTGCATCAACGCCAACTAACCGCACTTGAGAAATCAAATTCGGTTGTTCAGCCATTCCTAACACTTCCAAACTTTGCCCACTAACTACCCGCGCTACTTTCACCTGAGCCTGATTATTTGGCAACTGGTTTTTACTTTGGCAACTCACCAAGAGCAATAAGCAAACCAAAATAGTTATTTTTCGTACCCAGTTACCAACACTCCCAACCATCACAAATTCTCCTATGGTCGCTGCTGCGCCTAACGACCAGAACCTCTTCCCCCCTACCCCCTGCTCCCTGCCCCCTATCCCCTGCCCCCTGCCTCCTGCCTTCTTCAATTGTTTATTCCTCATCTAACGGTAAACCCGCTTTTACTTTCCCCTTAGCAAAATAGCGTCCAAACTGGAGTTCGTAGACTTCATCTTCGTCTTGTGTCTCTACTTCCAAGTCAGAACGGGGATAACTCACACACAAAAGGGCATAACCTTGCTGACGTAAATCTGGCGACAATCCGATCGCCTCTGGTTGATAAATTTCTCCCGACAATACCCTTACAGCACAAGCGGTACAAGCCCCGTTGCGGCAGGAAAACGGTAGTTCCACACCTTGTTTTTCGGCAGTGTGCAGGATATAGCGGTCTTCTGGCACTTGTAGGGTGTATGTTTTGCCAGTGGCGCGATCGCGAACTTTAATTGTGTATGTACGAGACATCTGGATTTGCGTTGTAGAATTAGGACTTTCAGATTCAATCTAAGAATATCTTTCTTTATCTTTGCATTTTCTGGGATTCTATAGTATGATCGTAACTTGTGGCACCTGGAGAGGTGGCCGAGTGGTTTAAGGCGCAGACCTGGAAAGTCTGTTTAGGGAAACTTAACGGGGGTTCGAATCCCCCCCTCTCCGTTCTGAAACCTAGTCTAAATATATAGTTTGAACCAGACTTCTACAAATGGCCAGGTCAAATAAATCGCGGGATCTTGCCAAATATATTCTTAAAATTTCTTTGAAAGTGGGTTAGCCTTCCGCAGGAAAAGTGTCTTAAAAACCAATGTGATTCAGTTAAAGCTAAAAACTGAAACTGGCGTAGGTTGGGAAGCTACTGCGCCCTTGCGGTTTTTACGACTTGTTCGCGGCTAGTTCCAAGCGAGAAACAAGTGCCTCCCAACCTACAATTTTTTTGCTGCCCTCTGCCCCCTGCACCCTCTTGTAAAAATTATATTTTCTTCCTCCTGCCTTCTGCCTCCTGCCCTCTGCCTCCTCTTGTAACATTTATTTATTTTTCACTCATAATTGAGTCATTTTGTAAAGTCGCCAAACTCCTACTTCACGATGGCGACAGCCTGATGAAAGGATCGAGTAAATTAAGATAAGTAAAGAAAATGCTTTGAACTACATGACAGCTCTCAGCTTACAAGAAATTTCTACTCAGTTAGAAAGTCCGAACTTACGCGATCGCATGGTAGCTCTTGCTAATCTGCGTCATGTTTCTCCTGAAGAGGCAGTCCCTTTAATTAAAAAGGTACTAGACGACGAATCTTTGCAACTGCGATCGATGGCAATATTTGCCCTTGGAATCAAGCCAACACCAGAATGTTATTCAATTTTGGTCAGAATTCTCGAAAATGACCCCGATTATGGCATCCGCGCTGATGCTGCTGGTGCTTTAGGATATTTGGGCGATGCCAGAGCCTTTGAAGTGCTTTCACGGGCGTTTTATGAAGATACTGATTGGCTAGTACGCTTTAGTGCAGCTGTTTCTCTAGGTAACATTAAAGATCCCCGTGCCCGTCAACTTCTTCTTCAGGCATTGGACAGCAAAGAAGTAGTATTGCAACAGGCTGCAATTTCTGCGCTCGGAGAAATTAAAGATATTGAGTCTGTCGATCAGATTCTACGCTTTGCCCAATCAGATGATTGGTTAGTCAGACAACGTTTGGCAGAAGCTTTGGGTAATCTTCCCACTCCCAAGAGTGTCTCAGCTTTAAAATACTTAGAAAAAGACAATCATTTCAACGTTGCTGAGGCAGCCAGAATTGGCCTCAAGAAGCTTGAGGAAATAGGCAATCAAGCTTAATAATATTAGAGCCTCCTGCTACCTTTTAATAATTAAGTGGGAATTTTAGCATTTTGATGCAGGGTAATTTCATTCATGAATATTGAAGAGTTTTTTCAGTTAAGTGCTGGTAAATGGTTTTCTCATCGGACTAGTCAACATTTGGCTTTGAATGAATCTGAACATAGCAAGTCAGACATTATCATTGAGACTTTAGCAGTAGATCATCCAGAAGCGATCAAACTGTGTCAACAGTACGAAATTAATCCTAGTTCCGCCTCCTGTGCTATCAAAATTAACTGGAATGGCACAATGGAAAAGGAGCAAACAAAACATAGTGGTTCAACTGTGTTAGTTTCAGTACCCGATGCAGATAATCCGTCTGAAGGCAAGTTACTGCGGGAAATAGTTGATGCTGAGAAAACTCCAGTTGCTGGACACTACAAATTTGACAGTGATGGTGCTTTAATCCTAACTATAGAAGATGAAAACATCTGGTCAGAGGAGCGCCTGTGGTTTGCTAGCCCCAATTTGCGAATGCGGGTAAATGTCCTCAAGAGTTTTGGTGGATTTAGCATTACTTCCTTCACTTCTGAGATTCGTATGGGTGGTTTTCCACCTGCTGCGAAGGCTTCTGAGGCGGCTAATTCAGTATCGAGTTAGTTGTAATACAGCGTATTTTCCCTATTTAGGACTTACGCAAAACTATACACGCTCAGGGGCAATTCATAAATTGCCCCTACCCGGAAATCAAGATTTAGTTAAACTCGCTTGTTCTTTGGAAGCATTACAGCGTAGGCGTAGCCCGCCGCAGGCATCGCAGCTTTCAAAATTGATTCTTGCGCGAAACTAGTGAAAAAGAATTTTGACTTCTGTTTCAATAAAAAACACCAAGCTATGGTTAATTTCATAGTTGGAAAAAATATATCTAGATTTTATGGCTGCGTTGATACTTTTTAAATTTGCAAAAAGTTAGCGATCGCTTGCGGTAATGGCAAAATAATTACAATCAACAAAGCCATTGCCAGTAATCCCCAAATATCACGTTTGTTATCCAATTCAGTGACATCATTCAGTGCAGGCTCATCAATCAACGGCATAAATAATAAGATAATCGCCCACATCAAAAATTCTTCCCGGATTAACGAAAGTAATAGCAAGAGGAGGCGAGCCACTTGACCAATCATAATCGCAACTCGTTGTCCAAACATTGCATGGACAATGTGGCCTCCATCAAGTTGTCCTACAGGCATTAAATTTAACGCCGTCACAATTAGTCCGATAAAACCAGCTACTGCAACTGGATGCAAATCAAGGGCTGATTTTGCTGTTAACTGACTTCCCAAGGCTAGCTTCGACAGTAGCGCTAGTAAGATGGAATATTTAGGATTAAGAGCATCAGGATTCAAAAATCGGGTTTTTTCTTCAATCAGGGGAACCACGTCAGAATGAGCCAAGCCCCATATTAGTAATGGCAAGGTAACAACAAAGCCTGCAAGTGGCCCAGCAATACTAATGTCAAATAATGCTTTGCGGTTGGGAATGGGACTACGCATCTGAATAAATGCACCAAAAGTTCCCAAAAAGAAAGGCATTGGAATAAAGTAAGGCAACGTCGAGCGAATTTTGTAGAATTTAGCCGTCAAATAATGCCCAAGTTCGTGAATACCCAAAATAGTCATTAACCCTAAAGCATAAGGTAATCCTTTGAATAGGACATCTCGGTTAGATAGAACTTTGAACAAAGAGCCAATTTCCCATAGAGGCGGAAGAGAAGTACCAGCAATTTCCACTCCCACCAAGGTAGTAGTTATCAAAGTCGCTACTAGTAGTAGAAGTGCTAATCCTGGTCGAGTTAAGCGTTCTTGGTCGCGTCGGGGTGTATTTCTCTCTTTAGCAGCCTGAATATTAGGAACCAGCACAAAGAAAGGCTTGTCATTTATGCCTTCTTGAAAGATCAACACGAAGCGATCGCCAAATTGTGCTTCAATATTAGTCTTAATCTGCTGGTAGGCGTTGCTGGCTTTAGTTCGCAACTGACCCCGGCAAATTACGGCTTGTGGTCGATACTCAATATTTTGAACGTAATATACAGACCAAGGAAAACAATTTCGCAGTTGAGTTTCTTCTGTTGGCTCAATGGGACGCACTAGTGGTTCTGGGGTAGGCTGGATAATTGGCTGTGATTCTGAGGCTTGGGCTGGGACTTCAGTTTGTGTATCTCTTGGCACTCGCCGCCCCCCTAGAAACAATATCCAGTACAAAACTGTGCAGACAAATAACGACGAAACAATCAGCCCTGGTGGTGGAGGTTGTTTCGCCCTATATATCAGTGTCCATCCACTTAACAACAATGCTGGTGTCATTAAAACCAGCCACAACAACCATACTGGCGTTCGAGTGATGTGAGCGACACTGTGCTGCACCATTAGATAAGTAGCTAGCCCCAGTAGGAGGATAAACAGAAACCAAAATGCCATGTTATCTTCAGTAATTTTGACAAAACGCCCTACCAGTAGCTTCAGCACCATAGCATTAACTACGAGGCAGACCTCAAATCCCAATTTTTTCAGATGGTTACAGTTCAATTCTTCAGAATTTCTACACTGTAACCAGATTGTCCACAACTCCTCAGTTCCGGTTCTTTGATTATGTGCCCTTTACCTCAACAGCCAAGTCATACAACTAAGCCACCACGGGCTGTCTTTCCTCAAGAAATTCCTAGCGGAAGTTCCTTGCAATCGGACTTCGCACAAGATAGCATTTTTGCTTTCCCACCCAATCGGGACACATTAGGGGGAACCTCTTATTTTATTGTAAGAAATGAAGGCAATATCCTCATAGATTGCCCTGCCCTAGACCAAACAAATCAAGACTTTTTAGCGGCGCATGGAGGGGTGCGTTGGTTATTTCTCACCCATCGAGGTGCTATAGGCAAAACTGCTGAAATTCAGAAAGCCTTGGGTTGTGAAGTCCTGATGCAAGAACAAGAAGCTTATTTATTACCAGGCTTACCCGTAACTACCTTTAGTCAAGAATTTACTGTTGATGCGGCAGTCAAAATTATTTGGACACCAGGTCATTCTCCCGGTTCATCTTGCCTATACTACAGTAAGCTTGGAGGTATATTGTTTTCTGGTCGCCATTTGGTTCCTAATCAGAAGGGCGATGCAGTACCATTACGGATAACTAAAACCTTTCACTGGCCACGACAAATCAACAGTGTTCAGTTATTATTAGAACATTTTACACCAGAAACTCTCAGGTACATTTGTCCCGGAGCTAATACAGGTTTTCTTAGGGGCAAGCGTTTTATAGATCGAGCTTATCAACACCTCACCTCTCTGGATTTACCAGCTTTGCTGCGGATGCAGCCCCTTATTTAAAATAAAGACTTCTTCACGAGTATAAAAAACTTATCCTAATGCCCAATACCCAATAAAGTATGGTTCTTTTTGATACTGATGTAAAATATAATTTAAGGAAGATGCTGTCTGGGGAATTCTAGCGTTAGACAAGGAATTCTGGTAAAAATTTATGAGTGCAAAAGTTGATGCAACTGTAAGGATCGCTGGCTACCAAATTATAGAGCAACTTTATTCTGGTTCTCGGACTCAAGTGTATCGGGCAATACGAGAATGCGATCGCCAACCAGTTGTCATCAAGCTCTTAAAACGAGAATATCCAAGTTTTAGCGAATTAATCCAGTTTCGCAACCAATATGCGATCGCTAAAAACCTAGATATTCCCAGCATCATTAAACCTTACAGCCTAGAACCCCATCACAATGGCTATGCCCTAGTTATGGAAGACTTTGGTGGCATCTCCTTGCGACAATTTACCCAAAGACAACCACTGAGCTTAGAGGAATTCCTACCCATTGCCTTGCAACTGATAGACACTTTACACCAGTTGCATCAACAGCGCGTCATTCACAAAGATGTCAAGCCAGCTAATATCCTGATTCATCCTGACACCAGAACAATTAAGCTAATTGACTTCAGTATTGCCTCGCTGCTACCACGAGAAACCCAAGAAATCCAAAGTCCCAACGGACTGGAGGGAACCCTAGCGTATTTGTCGCCAGAGCAAACTGGACGGATGAACCGAGGCATTGACTACCGCAGCGACTTTTATTCATTGGGTGTAACTTTCTTTGAACTACTGAGTGGACAACTGCCTTTTACATCTCACGATCCGATGGAGTTGTTACATTGTCATATCGCCAAACAACCTGACTCTATCTGTAATCTCAACCCGGCAATCCCCTTGATGTTGGGAGAGATCATTTGCAAGCTGATGGCAAAGAATGCCGAAGACCGCTACCAGAGTGCTACGGGACTCAAATATGATTTAGTATTTTGCTTAGAACAATGGCAAAAAACAGGTAAACACACATGGTTTGATTTAGGACAGCACGATATCAGCGATCGCTTTCTCATCCCTGAAAAACTCTACGGACGGGAGCAGGAAATAGAAAGCTTACTGGAGGTATTTGGGCGGGTTGCCAATGGTGCAGTGGAACTGATGCTGGTGGCTGGCTTCTCTGGCATTGGTAAAACTGCCGTGGTGAATGAAGTGCATAAGGTCATCGTTCGCTGGAACGGCTACTTCATCAAAGGGAAGTATGATCAGTTCAACCGCAATATTCCCCTGTCTGCTTTTGTACAAGCTTTACGGGATTTGATGGGACAGTTGCTCACCCAAAGCGACACCCAGTTGGAAAAGTGGCGAAACAAAATTCTGTCCGCAATCTCTGAGAGTGGACAGGTGATAATTGAAGTGATTCCAGAATTAGAACGGATTATTGGCACGCAACCGCCAGTACCAGAATTATCGGGAAGTGCTGCACAGAACCGCTTCAATCTGCTGTTTGTGAAATTTATTCAGGTATTTGCTACAAGAGAGCATCCGTTAGTAGTGTTCCTCGACGATTTGCATTGGGCAGATTTGGCATCTCTGAATTTGATGAGGCTGTTAATGGGTGAAACCTTAAAGGGTTATCTATTAATTATTGGCGCATACCGTGATAATGAAGTGTTTGCGGCTCATCCGTTAATGGTAGCCCTAGAAGAGATTGAGAAGGGAGTCACCGTCAGCACCATTACATTAGCTCCTTTGAGTCAAACAGATGTGAATCGTTTGATTGCCGATACATTGAGTTATTCAACAGAAGTTGCCCTGCCGTTAACCGAGCTAGTTTATCAAAAAGCCAAAGGTAATCCGTTTTTTATAACCCAGTTTCTCAAGGCATTACATGAAGATGGACGAATTACCTTTGATTGGGATATAGGTTTGTGGCAGTATGATTTGGCGCAAGTACCCAGACGCACGGCAGCTTGTCTTCAGACATCGCTTTCTTTAACGGATGATGTCGTTGAGTTTATGGCAATTCAACTACAAAAGTTGCCACTCGAAACTCAGGAAGTTCTGAAATTGGCAGCCTGTATCGGTAATCAATTTGATTTGGCGACATTGGCGATCGTTTTTGAACAGTCTCCAACCCAAACGGCAGAAGTTTTGTGGAAAGCGTTGCAAGAAGGGTTAGTTTTACCACATTGTGATGTCTATAAGTTTTATCAAGAGTCAGAAGAATCTTTTATTGCTTCTGACTTGGGGATTCTGGATTCTGGTTCCTGTGTTTACACATTTTTGCACGATCGCGTCCAACAAGCAGCATATTCTCTCATCCCAGAGGAGCAAAAACAGGCAACTCATCTAAAAATTGGCCAGTTACTCCTGAGTAATACCCCCGAAGGCAACCGGGAAGAACGCATTTTTGAAATTGTCGGTCAACTTAACGTTGCAGCTGAATTAATTACCCAACCCGCAGAACGTCAAGCATTAGCGCAATTTAACCTGATGGCAAGCCGCAAGGCCAAGGCAGCGATCGCCTACACTGCTGCCTGTAAATATGCCCAGGTGGGCATTGGGTTACTCGCCCAAAACAGTTGGCAGCATCAGTATGAGTTAACCCTAGCACTCCATCAAGTTGCCACAGAAGCTGCCTATCTGAGCGGTGATTTAGAAGAGATGGCAGCCAATGCCCATCTTGTCCTAAATCACGCCAAAACTCCATTAGATAAAATCAGCGTCTATGAGGTGAAAATTGAGGTATTCACTGCTCAGGGTTATTTTGCCGAAGCGATCGCAGCAGCACTTACCATTTTAAAGCAATTGGGAGTGGAACTACCTACAGAGCCTACCCAGGAAGATGTGGCAGTGGACTTGAGTACCGTCTTAGATGTAATTGGAGAGCGATTCCCTGCCGAGTTGCTCAACCTCAGCGATGCAAGGGATGCAAACATCCTGGCAGCAGCTCGAATTTTGACATCAGTAGCACCCTGCGCTTATCTGTCCCAGCCACAGTTGTATTTACTGGTGATTTTAAAAAAGGTTTATTTATCTGTCGTCTATGGTAATGAATCAACCTCGACCTTTAGCTATGCCTCTTATGGAATACTGATGTGCGGTGTATTCAAAAACGTCGAATTAGGTTATGAATTCGGTCAGTTAGCCCTCGACCTACTATCGCGTTATCATAATTCCGAATTGAAAGGGAAAACTTTATTATTAGTCTGTGTGTATACAAGGCATTGGAAAATGCCCCTGCGGGAGTTATTACAACCCTTGCAGACTGCCTATTGTAGTTGTTTAGATGTGGGCGATTTGGCTTTCGCAGGTTACTCTGCATATAACTACGGTTTTTACTCCTATTTTTCAGGACAGAATTTAACACAGCTAGAGCCGGAAGTTGCTGGTTATTGTGAAGCGCTCAAGCACCTGAAGCAAAATCTAGCTCTGAACTATTCCCAATTGATTCGACAAATTTTGCTGAATTTAATGGGAGATGCGGATGATGTCGTGGTGTTGAGCGGTACAGCCTACAATGAACAGCATCAACTTCCATTACATGAAGCAGCAGGCGATCGCACCGGATTAGCATTGCTGTGGATTAACAAACTGGTTGTATCGTATCTGTTTTCCGAGTTTGAACAAGCCGTAGAACACGCTAGGCAAGCGAGACAATATTTAGATGCGATCATTGCTTTTTTATATGTCCCCATCTTTCATTTCTATGATTCTTTAGCTCAACTAGCATGGTTTGAGCAACTCTCAGCCCTAGAACAGCAGCAAATGAAAGAATGCATTACTGCCAACCAAGAAAAACTTAACTACTGGGCTACCCATGCACCAATGAATTTTCGCCATAAATTTGATTTGGTGGAAGCCGAGCGGTATCGAGTCTTGGGCAATCGGGCAGAAGCAATTGAATGTTACGATCGCGCCATTATTGGAGCCAAAGAACAAGGCTATATTCAAGAAGAAGCACTAGCCAATGAATTAGCCGCCAAATTCTACCTAGACTGGGGCAAGGAGCAGATTGCTCAGTCATACATGACTCAAGCGTACTATGGTTATGCTCGTTGGGGTGCGAAAGCCAAAGTCGTCGATCTAGAAAAACGCTATCCCCAATTACTTTCCCCCATTCTTCAGCAAAGTCCTTCTCCTCTCTCAACTAACGAAACTATCTTTGCCTTGGGGAGTGTCACCTCCACCAGTTCTGCCAATTCCAGTAGTAGCAGCATTTCTGTTGCTCTAGATTTAGCTACCATTCTCAAAGCTTCCCAAACCCTATCTGGCGAAATCGAACTGGAAAAACTGCTTTCAGTATTGCTGCATATTGTCATTGAAAATGCTGGAGCAGATAAGTGTGTATTCATGCTTTTGGAATCAGAGCGTTTGCTAATTCAGGCGTTAGCACAGCTTTCTCTTGGTATCGTATCTGTAGAGAACAAAAAGGGAATTACTCATGTTGATTTTTACCCAAGATTGCTGAATCCACAACCCATTGAAGACTCTCAGGATGTGCCAGTTGGCTTAATTAATACCGTCAAACGCAGCTTAAAACCAACAGTAATTATTGATGCCACAATGCATCCTCAATTCATCAACGATCCTTATATTCAGCAACAGCAGCCCAAAAGCATCTTGTGCAGCCCGATATTACATCAGGGGAAGTTGCTGGGCATATTGTATCTGGAAAATAACCTAGCAGCTGGAGCCTTTACAAGCGATCGCGTCGAACTGCTGAACTTGCTTTGCGCTCAAGCGGCAATTTCTCTGGTGAATGCCCGACTTTATCGAAATTCCCAAAACTATGCTCAACAGTTGACGCAATCTCTAGCAAAATTACAGGCTAGTGAAATCCGCTTCCAAAATTTGGCGAATAATATTCCTGGGATGGTGTACCAATTCCGTTTGGCAGCCGACGGTTCAACTTCAACACCCTACGTTAGCTCTGGCTGTTTGGACTTGTATGGATTAGAGCCAGAGTTAGTGATGGCAGGGATACACAGCCTTTACGCTATGAATCATCCTGACGATCAACCAGCTATTGCAAAAGCGATCGCTTACTCTGCCCAAACTCTGACACCATTTGAGCAAGAATGGCGCATTATCCTACCTTCAGGAACCGTAAAATGGATTCAATCTGCGGCTCGGCCAGAGCGACAAGCCGATGGTGCAATCTTATGGGATGGGGTGGTAATTGATATTAGCGATGTCTACGACGAGCTTCGCTTACGCAAACAGGCCGAAGCATCTCTAGCCAAAGAACGAGAGTTCTTGAATGCCATTATTCAAAATATTACAGATGGGATTGTTGTTTGTGACCCTAATGGAAATTTGATCTTATTCAATAACGCAACTCGTGAGTTTCATGGCTTACCACTAGAATCATTACCACCAGAGCAATGGGCACAACACTTCGATCTCTATCAACCTGACGGTCAAACACCCCTATCAACAACAGAAATTCCTTTGTTTCGCGCCTTGCAAGGGGAAATAGTTGAAAATGCAGAAATTGTAATTGCGCCGAAGCATGGTTCTAAGAGAATTTTGTTAGCTAGCGGACAAGCGATCGTCGATTCTTTAGGCAACAAACTTGGCGCAGTAATTGTGATGCGAGATATTAGCGATCGCAAACAAGCAGAACTTACTTTACAGCAAAAATCACTTGATTTGCAACAAGCGCTAAATGATCTACAAAACGCCCAATTACAAATAGTCCAAAGTGAAAAGATGTCTGCACTGGGTAACTTAGTTGCTGGTGTCGCTCACGAAATGAATAATCCCCTCGGTTTTATTGCTGCCAGTCTCAAACAAGCTCAACCAACTGTTACTGATATTGTTAAACACTTGAAACTTTATCAAGAAAGCGTGCCTAATCCAAGTGATGAAATTCTCGATCATGCGGTCGAAATTGACTTAGATTATAGCTTAGAAGACTTGCCCAAGATGATTGATTCAATGTCTATGGCATGCGACAGGTTAAAAAAAATCAGCACCAGTTTAAGAACTTTCTCTCGTGCAGATCAAGATTACAAAGTGCCTTTCAATATCCACCAAGGCATTGATAGCACAATTTTAATTTTGAAACATCGTCTGAAAGCTAATGAACTACGCCCTGCTATTGAAGTTGTCACAAACTACGGTGATTTACCTCAAATTGAATGTTTTCCAGGGCAACTCAATCAGGTGTTTATGAATATTTTGGCAAATGCGATTGATGCTTTAGATGAGTTAACTATTGGGCGGAGTTTAGCAGAGATTCAAGAAATTACTAACCAAATTATAATTACAACCTCAGTCGAGAATCATCTAGTTAAAATTGCCATTGCAGATAATGGTAAGGGAATGAGTGAACAAGTTAAAGGAAAAATATTTGACCATTTATTTACTACAAAAATTGTTGGTAAAGGGACTGGATTGGGGTTGGCGATCGCTCGGCAAATTGTCGAAGAAACTCACGGTGGTAATCTGAGCTGCACTTCTATACTGGGGCAAGGGACAGAGTTTGTTATTACCTTACCAGTTAAAACTGTGACATTGGATTCATAACAATAAAAGAGTTTTGCTAGAGGTCTAATATACTCTCAAATTTCTTCACCATCAATACTAAGCTGTTACGCAAATAAGATTGCACATCAACTGGTGATGACTAATGACGGTCTACACGGAAAATATTGTAATATGTAGGCGCGTTAGCTTAACCATAGGTGTCAACTTAACGTGAAAGCCGAGTCTGATAAGCATTTCAAAAATTTTCGATGTACCACCTAGATTTTTGATCCCCCCTAACCCCCCTTAAAAAGGGGGGAACTAGAGTTTTTTGCCCCCTTTTTAATGGGGTTGGGGGATCTAAAACTACGGTAAATTGAGTGTTTGAGCTTAAGTTGACACCAATGTAGCTTAACTACAGCCTACAAATCTTTCTGGGGAATATCTTCGTGAAACTCTATCATCAATTGCATGGTTTCCACAGCTAAATCACGTAAGTCTCGATTTAGAAATACAACACCTTGAGAACCAAACCAACGGTCAAAAATCGCAACATATTTGGGGTTATTGTTGACAAATCCTTGCATAAACTTGACGAGGGAATAGTTCACTGAATCGAGGAATTTAGAGTTATTCTCAGGAACCATACAAGCAATTCCTTCTCGTGAATAGGGACGAGGAGGTGCGATCGCAAAACTATCTTGATTTTTTGCTGTTTGTAACCATCCCTCTAAAAGAATACTATCGGATGCAAAAGCGTCAATTTTACCCTGTTCCAAAGCCGCAAATCCTTCTGCTCTAGCCTTAAAATATACAAGTTTGGCTTGGGGTTGTATCTGCTTGATGGCTTGTTCGTTGGTAGTTCCAGCCAGCACACCCACACGCTTGTTAATGAGAGATTCAGGCGAACCTAAATTGCTGTCCTTCTTAATTAAAATTTGAGTACCTGTGACACCATAGCTGATTGAAAAATCAACCTTTTTATCTCGCTCCCAAGTAAAACTACTCGCATCACAGATAATATCAACTTGTCGATTAATTATCTTGGGAATTCTTTCTGCTGGGGTAACTCCAACTAATTTAAGTTGAATTTTCTTGCCTAATTCTTTTTCTAACTGCTTCTGGATCAAAGTCAGCATATCCACAGAATAACCAATCAATTTTCCTTGACTGTCAGAATATGCAAAGGGTAAAGCATCTCTACTTGTACCTGCTGTTAATACTCCTGTCCGTGCTACTTTTTGCATCACAGTTTCTGCCCCTGCAACACCAGGTAGGGATGCTGATAATATCAAACCGAATATCGCACTATATATCTTCGACTTAGTAAAAGCAGGTAAACACGAGAGATTTATTTTAGTACTAACAAACATATTCAAATATTTGGGCATCCACAGTATCAAAGTAAAAAAATTATCTCTGTGAATTGCCAAGTAAGCAGTTCTAGAAATGATTCTTCACATTAGAGACTTAAAGGAAACCTTTGTGCTGGCAATTTACCTTGTATTAAAGGAGATTCCCTACCTACTCTTTTTTATCCTCATCTCCCAACATTTTCAGTAATTTTCTCGCAGCTAGAATACCTACAACTCCTGCGCCAACTATTTCCGCTGCTTGCACCACTTTTTTACCGACATCATGAGGGTCAAGGTGGTGATGGAAAATCTCTTCATCCACCCATTCCGTTGTTGCTTTAAAGTCGTGAATTGGTGTTGGCAATAGCGTTAAATAAGTGCCTTGACGGATTAAATGCCCAGATTCGCCTGCAACTTCAAAAACATTGAAAAGGTTAGCAGCAGCATCATTTATCCCCAATTTCAAAAGGGTTCCTCGGATGTTGATCTTAACAGGTTTGAGGTCTTCTCCTAGAGCGATCGCTTTCAAATTCTGGGCAATACTGGCTCCTTGCTGATAAGCCACTTGAGCCGTAGGCGGTAGCGAATTATCCTGAACTGCTGCACAATCACCACCGACAAACACTTCTGGAAAATCAAGTAATTGTAAGGTGGGAGTAACTAAAGGGCGATCGCGACGATCTCGATGTTCTTTAGGAATTGGCAAATCTTTAATCAGTGGATGGGTAGAAGTGCCAGCAGTCCAAACTGTAGTATGTGTAGCTAATGTCTCAATTTGCTCGTTACGCTTATATTGAATTGAATTGGAACCAATAGCAGTAGCTTCTGCTTCCACAATCATCTCTATTGGCGCAGCACGTTTGTTCAATTCCCGTTCGGCAATTTCACGCAATGGGTTATTTATATCGCCATCAAGGATTTCTTTACCATGATTGAGTAGTACTACACGAATTTCACTTGAATCTCCTCCCAAAGCGCTATACCAATGTGGGAGAAAATCAGCTAGAGTAGCTGCCATTTCTACACCACTTGCACCACCACCAACAATGACTACTGTTAGTAGTTTTCGGCGTTGTTCTAAATCTTCAGTTTGGACGGCTTTGTGCAAACAATCACGTAAATGACGGTCAAGAGCGATCGCATCTGCTTGCGTCCAGAAAGGAAAGGCATTAACATTAGCACCTTCAACTTGATGATAGCCAGTAACGCTGCCCAAGGCTAATACTAAGTTGCTGTAATTATAGGAGTTTCCCGATACTAATTTGACTTCCCGTTGATGCAAGTCTATCGATTGCACTGTATCTTGCACAAAGATGACACCACTACCTTTAAGTAGTTCCGAAAAACGTGGGACTACCTGAAAGGTATCCATTTCGCCATCGAAATATTCATATAGTAGCGGCTTAAAGCAAAAGCGCTCGTCTTTATCAATCAAGATAACAGAACGAGGATAGTGTTCGTGAGCTAAATGTAAGGCTGTAAATAGCCCTGCAAAACCACCGCCGACAATCACAGTTTGATAAACTGGGCTGTTCATAAAATCCCTCGTAAATCTTGTTAAATCAGATAATGAAAGCTTTGCTAGATGAATAAAAACAAAGCTATCAAAATAGCGCTGAGGAACACAGCAAATGCAATAGCATATTCAACTCTCTGACTAAAAAATCCGACAGCAGCAATCAGAGCAATCGCTAGCCCAATAATGCCAGCATATTGCTCTTTTTGTAATCCGCGTGCAATTAATGGATCTTGACTTGGTGCTGGAGTTTCTTGAATTGTTTTTAGGGTACGTTCTGAGGCTGGTATTTCTTGTAAGAATAGATTCATCACATTACTCCTTAAAATACTGGAATTTCTGAATTTTTTTATGCCCGCCAAAGGTAGAGAAGCGAGAAAAGAAAGACCCAAACTACATCAACAAAGTGCCAAAAAAGAGTAGTCGCACTTGTCCCGAAGTGAGTTTTATTATAGTTGCCTGGGATGAATGAACGAATCAGCATAATTATCTGAAGCACAACACCAGCCAGGACGTGTAGACCGTGGAAGCCTGTTAGTAAGTAAAATGTCGAACCAACTAATCCTGTAGTAATCTTGAAATCGAGATTTTTCCACTCAATTAGCAGACCAACTAAGAAGTAACTCCCCATTGCGATCGTTATTAACCATAGCCAACGAAATTTTGTGAGTTGATTACGATTGAGGGCATTTTCTGCTGGTTGAATCACAAAGCTACTAGAAAGTAATACTACCGTATTAATAATCACGAGTGTAGACAATTCCGGTCCCGAAATACCAGGCGGTAGCCAGTTTTTAGTATTCAGTCGTAGAGCAACATAAGTAAAGATAAAACTCAAAAAAATGATGCTTTCTGACAGCAGGAATACGGTGAATCCGAACATTCCTTTACCATGATGATCTTCATGACTGCCACCACCACTTGGTAGGAAGCGCTGTAACCAATTTGGTAAGCGTCGCCGCCACAAATCAAAACGGATTGGACTTTCATCTATATGAGTACGACGCATAATTCAATTGGGAATTGGGAATTGGGAATTGAGAATTGGGAATTGGGAATTGGGAATTGGGATTAGAGATTGAAGAATTTATAACTCTAATTTCCTTCCTAGTCCCCAGTCCCCAGTCCCTACAGAGACTCACCATTATTAGAATTTTCGATTACTGAATACTTTGGATTGCCGTAGTCATAAGGAGGTCTTGTGACAATTGGAATCTCTTCAAAGTTATCTCGCGGAGGTGGTGAAGAGGTTGTCCATTCCAATCCAGTAGCGTGCCAAGGATTATCAACTGCCCTCGGCCCGTAAAGCCAAGAGCCTACTATGTTAGCAATGAAAGGCAGTGTGGATGCTCCTAGTAAAAATGAAGCCAAGCTAGCGATGACGTTCCATCCTTGATACTGTGGGTCGTAGGAAGAAACTCGGCGTAGCATCCCTTGTAAACCTAATGGGTGCATGGAGAAGAAGGTAATATTGGCAGGAATAAAGGTTAGCCAAAAATGCAATTTGCCCCAACCCTCAGCATACATTCTTCCAGTTATTTTGGGAAACCAGTAGTAAATTGCCGCGAAGATTGCCATTGTGATCGTGTTAAAAACGATGTAGTGGAAGTGTCCCACAACAAAGTAGGTGTTATTAACGTGGATATCAAATGGCGTGGCAGCAAGCATTACACCAGTAACACCACCAAAAATAAACATGGCTGCACCTCCCATTGCAAACAGCATTGGTGTCTCTAGATGTAGCTTGCTCCTCCAGATGGTGGCAGTCCAAGCAAAGGCTTTAATACCAGTGGGTATGGCAACTAACATTGAGGTAGCCATGAAGGTCATCCGCATCCAACCGGGGGTAGCACTGGTGAACATGTGATGTGCCCAAACGAAAATGCTGATTAAAGCAATACCCAAGGTGGCGATCGCCACTGACCGATAACCAAATAGGGGATTGCGAGAAAATGCAGGCAGAACCTCAGCAAAAATACCGAAGGCTGGTAGTGCCATGATATAAACTGCTGGGTGAGAGTAGAACCAAAATAGATGTTGATAAATGATCGGATCGCCATTCCCATCCGGTTTAAAGAATTGTGTACCAAAGGATAGGTCAAGCAACAACAGAATCAATGCACCCGTCAAGGCAGGTAAATTAATCAGTTGCAATAACTGGGCACTGAGAACCGACCAAACAAACACAGGCATCCGAAAAAATGTCATCCCTGGGGCCCGCATCCAAAAGATGGTTGTCACAAAGTTGACAGCCCCCATGATTGAAGAGATGCCTATCAAAACTAAACTGACTATCCATAAAAATTCACCGTTAATCAGTTCACCGCCTGGGATTTGCAGACTAATTGGTGGATAAGACCACCAGCCAGATTGTGCAGTCCCATTTGGCAGGAAGAAGCTAGATAGTAGTAAAAGACCTGCGGGTGGCAAAATCCAAAAAGAGATGGCGTTGAGCAGGGGAAAAGCCATGTCCCGCGCTCCAATCATTAACGGTACTAAATAGTTAGAAAGCCCTGCATTGAAGGGAATAATCCACAGGAAAATCATGATTGTCCCGTGCATGGTGAACAAACCGTTATAAAGCGGGCGATCGACCAGATTCGATTCTGGGGTGAGCAACTCAGCCCGGATCAACATCGCCAACAGCCCGCCAATCAGGAAGAAAATGAAGGTCATCACCATGTACTGAATTCCAATCACCTTATGATCGGTGTTGAAACTGAAATATTCCCGCCAATTATTACCCTCTTGGTTCTGATAATTTTTCGATTCTCGATCCCCGGTAATATCTTGACTAAAATCATGTGTCATTATTTTGCTTCCTTTTATTGGCAATGCCAGGTTGAGCAGGTGTGACGGTGTAGCAGTTTGAATTAAAAATTAAAAATTAAAAATTAAAGATTAAAAATTGAAAGAAATAATAATTTTTAATTAATTAATTCTGGGTACAAGCTCCTACTGATAGCGCAGCGTTAGCGAGTCCGCGAGCGTCTTGCAATTTTTAATTTTACATTTTCAATTTTTAATTGGTTTGACCAGCCGCTATTAAACAATGTTTTTGGTGGTTGGATATTTTCGGCAACTGCCTGATTTACAGGGGTTTGTTCGCTATTAGCAGTTTGCGTGAGCCACTGATTATATTGATTGAGGGATTCAACGTATACATCCGTTTCCATTAAGGCAAAGTAAGTACCGCTAAATTGAGAATCTTTCAGCCGATATTTGCCTGCACGAATGGGCGTTAGCACAATATCAATGTCGCGTCCTGGAATAATATCCTGCTTTAAGCGAAACTCAGGGACGTAGAAACCGTGGATTACATCCTGCGCTTGCAGATTTAAGCGAGTGCTGCGATTGATCGGTAGATGCAGTTGATTGCTAGTAACATTATTTGGATAACGAAAAGACCAATCCCACTGCTTAACGAAAACATCAATAGTTTCAGATGCAGGTTTAGGGACATCGCTGATGGTTGCGGCAGAGGCAGATTCTATAGGTGTATGCAAATGCACAATTTGCTTTAGACCTAAAATATTTAACTGCTGATAAATATTGAAGCTTTGAAAGGCAATCCACACTACTAACAAAGTCGGGGTTGCTGTCCACAATATTTCTAGCCTCGTATCACCTCTAGAGGGGTGTCCCTCGGTGTAGTCTTCTGGGGGGGCGCGATGGAATGCGATCGCATACACCATAACCCCAACTAGCCCAAGTAAGATAAATGCTCCAATTGAAACTAAGAAGCTAAATAAATCATCTACCCGTTGTGCTTCTGCTGTAGCTTGGGGAGGCATCCAAGAAAACGCCTGTTGCCCAATCCACCGACTGACGACGAGCAACACTGCTACATAAACCGCCATTAATACATATTCAAAAACACTAAACATAAAATTCAGTAAATTCTCGTTTAATTATTTGTTGTAAACATTTTTAGAAATGGTATTAGCAGCAGTAACATGAATCCCAAATTCTTCTCCCAATTGCGCTCCCAATGTTCCGTGGACGAATAATATGCCTAGCATCGCAATCCCTGCTAATAAGTAACTCCACTGCACCTGTCTGGAAGCATCCTTACGCCAGCGATAGCGTTGCAAACCTCTCCATACAGTCATGGCGACAATAATCGCCAACAGCAAAACGCCACCCAAACCATGTAAAAGCATCGTCCAACCAGCACTCAATCCCCAAGCGCTCTTTTGATCGACTGGTGGATTTGCCAAAAGTAGCTCAAAAAAACCAGCCGCAACCGTGAAAAATGTGATACCTGCTGCTGCTATCAGGTTGTACCAGCCGACATCAAAAAAGCTAGAACGGATGGCAGCCAATCCCAAAAATTTGAAAATAGGTTTTTCTAAAGAAAATAACACTCCTGCTATGTCAAAAATGATGGCAATGATGAATAAACCCAGCGTTAGATGCACCAACTGCGGATGTACAGGAATCTCGTAGGGTAATCCGTTAGCACCCAGGCGCAATCTCAACTGCTCAATCAGTTGCGGGTTCATGGTGAAACTCCCTGTTTCATGGCTTGAACTACAGGTTCGACGTGCAACCCATACACCCAAAACAGTTTACTCCCCAAATACACTTGTAAAAACACTAGGCAGACTAACAATGTTGCAGCCCCAAGGTAAGCTGGTGGTACTTTTCGGGGGCTACGGTTGCGAATCACAAAACGCCAAGCTGCGATCGCGGCAACCATCGCCGCTAATGACCAACCCAAGACGGTATGATAATTCAGCGTTGACTGGGCTGCTTTCTGGGCTTGTGCTAGTCCGGCTTCAAACTGGCCAAAGATAATTGCGATGAAAATTGCGATCGCAGCAACAAACATATTCCAAAAACTCACCTCAAATAAACGCACGTTGCGGGTGAAATAGCCTAGAACATCACACACGAAGGAAAAAAGCACCATTGCAATCACAAAGTGAACGATAATTGGGTGCAAAGGATCGGGGTATGGTAAATTTTGGCTATTCAGAGACAGAGCAGGCATCGCTTTTTTCCTTATAAGTCTAAGTATTTAGATAGATGCTATCCGCCTAACGCATCATTCATATTGTCAAAAATGCTAGTGCTAAAGCCGCATATCAAGTAATTAAAAAAGATTTCAAAAAACGTGATACATTTAAAACTTTAAAACAAATTTTGAAATCAGGATTTTCTTGTATCTACTATTTTTTAGTAATTATTTATCTAAACATAAAAACTAATCACAATAGCTAGATTTTTCGTCTATTTAGTATACCAATCGATATCAACTCAAACTGATAAACTAGCTTTATCTGAATATACCATAAATTATTGTTCAGATTGAAATAGCCTTGAAATCTATAACTTAATAAATCTTATAAATAAAGACATAGTATTGTCACAAGAATGACAAACAATTAAAATATTGGTCAGTAAAAGAATATACTTTTTCTCTTTCTCCGGATAGATTAGGAAAATACTAAGTTCTCTTAAAATACTAAAAGTTTTTGTTAGTCTCATCGATATTTTAACGATTTGATAATCTAAATTTGCTCAGGCAATACTACGCGAAGCAAGCAAAATTATCATATTATGCAAGTCTTCAGCCACTTACAAAGAATACACATTTGAAAAGTATTGAAAGCATTATGAGCTATTCCCCTTACCTGCTTAAAGGTCAAAAAGCACTGGTGACAGGTGCTAGTTCTGGGATTGGTGAAGCCATTGCTCGCAATTTGGCTGCATCAGGTGCAGCAGTAGCCATCAACTACCATTCTGAAGCTGAATCAGCCCACAAAATTGTTGATGATATCAAAGCGAATAATGGAGAAGCATTCGCTATTCAAGCCGATGTCAGCAAAGAAGACCAAGTAAAAGCGATGTTTAGCAAAACGCTTCAAGAATTTGGCACTATTGATATTTTAGTAAGTAATGCTGGCATTCAAAAAGATTCAGCATTTATCGATATGACCATTGAGCAATGGAATGCAGTTATTGGGATAAATCTGACGGGACAATTCTTGTGTGCTAGGGAAGCTGCAAAGGAATTCTTGCGTCGAGGTGTGAAGCCTAATATTTCTTGTGCAGCAGGTAAAATTATTTGCATGAGTTCCGTGCATGAAGTAATCCCTTGGGCCGGTCATGTTAATTATGCTACTAGCAAGGGTGGTATTAATATGATGATGAAAAGTATTGCCCAAGAACTTGCCCCCCATAAAATTCGCGTTAATAGTATTGCTCCTGGTGCTATCAAAACCCCAATTAACAAATCAGCTTGGGATACTCCCGAAGCAGAAGCAAAGTTACTAAAACTGATCCCGGCAAAACGTGTAGGAAATGTTGATGATATTGCCAAAGCAGCAGTTTGGTTAGCCTCTGATGACTCTGATTATGTTAACGGTACAACACTATTTGTAGATGGCGGCATGACCTTGTATCCAGGATTTACGGAAAATGGTTAAAGGCAAGAGGCAATAGGAAATAAGGCTTTTTGAGTTGTAGGGGGTTTTTTCACGCAATCAAATATGAGTCTCATAGTAAAGCTATCTTATACCTTCTGATAGTTTACTTTTAATTGTCAGACACGAGATTGTATGTGGGATGCACGATGCACCTAAGTTTCTGGATAGCTCTTATTTACGCTCATGGCAACTGATTCATCTAAAAAAACAATCTTTGCAGCGATAGGGTCTAATTTAGCGATCGCAATTACTAAATTTATCGAGGAAGGTAGGAGGCAGAGGGCAGGAGGCAGGAGGAAAACCACACTCTGTTTCCTGCCGAGACCATAGCGAGCTTGCGGTTTAAGACCCCCACTGAACAAGAGTTCAGTGGCTCTAAAGACGCTCGCAGACTCGCTTGCCGCCGACGCTATCAGTAGGGGTCGGAATCCCCAACTGAAAAACTCCTTCTGCCTCCTGCCTCCTGCCTCCTGCCTCCTCCATTACTAGCAGTTACGCCATGATCTCTGAGGGGATTCATTCAGTTATAGATACAGGCAACCAACTTGTAGTTTTACTAGGACTGCACAGCGTTTCCAAATAGCACTCAAAGCTTATCGGCACAATCAATTATGGTAAAGATTATTGGTCAAGCACAGGCTTTTGGTTCACCAGGTATCGAGCCTCGATGGACTCATGCCAATAAAGATGCAGTCGGAACAGCTTATTTTACCTCTAGTCGGGTTTGGTTTACTGTTTGCAACGGTGTTGTGACAGAAGTCTACCACCCCACAGTAGACAGACCCCAAATTCGAGATTTGCAATATCTAATTTCTGATGGCAAAAGCTTTTTCCATGACGAGAAACGGCATCTGGAATCAAAAGTTGAACAGATGTGGACTCATGGTTTAGGATACCGCGTCACTAATTCTGATCCACAAGGGCGTTATGCTGCGATCAAAGAAGTGATTGCTGACCCCCATTTATCCTGTATTTTACAACATACAAAGTTAATAGGAGAGCGCGAGTTTATCTCACAACTCCAGCTATACGCTTTGTGTGCGCCACATTTGGAAGTTGGCGGCAGAGGTAACAATGGTTACGTCATAGAAGTTGCTGGACATCGGATTTTAACGGCCGAGAAAGCAGGAAGATGGATGGTGCTAGGTGCAACGGTTCCCTTCAGCCGTCTTTCCTGTGGTTACGTCGGTCAAAGTGATGGGTGGACAGACTTAGCTGATAATTTCCAGATGGATTGGGAGTTTGACAGTGCTTTGGATGGCAACATTGCTTTGACTGGACAACTAAATCTAAATGAGAGTCACGAGTTCACTTTGGGACTGGCATTTGGTACAACTCTGCACAATGCAATTTCCACACTGTTTCAGTCGCTAAATATTCCTTTTCAACAGCAGAAGCAACATTATATCGAACAGTGGAAGCGATGTCTAACGACAAGCCGCTTTGCATCTACGCGCCAGGGCATCAAACCATTAGAAAATATTTCATTCGATGATGGTAACTTGTATCACCACAGCATTAGTCTGCTTTTGGCCCATGAAGACAAAACTTATCCAGGTGCTTTAATTGCTTCCCTAGCAATTCCTTGGGGTGAAGCCAAAGACGACCAAGATCAAGGGGGATATCACCTTGTCTGGACGCGGGATATGGTTAGCAGTGTATCAGGTTTATTGGCTGCTGGGGAGACAGAAACAGCAGTGCGATCGCTCATTTATCTGGCCACGAGTCAGCAGGAAGACGGCGGTTTTGCCCAAAATTTCTGGGTTAATGGGGAACCTTACTGGAAGGGTATTCAACTAGATGAAGTGGGATTTCCTATTCTACTAGCATGGCTACTGCACCAACATAAAATACCACTGAACTTTGATATTTATCCAATGATTTTACGGGCAGCAGGTTATTTAATTCGTCATGGCCCGGCTACCCAACAAGAACGCTGGGAAGAAAACAGCGGCTATTCACCTTCTACACTGGCATCTAATATTGCCGCTTTAATCTGCGCTGCTAAATTTGTTCGTGAACGTGGGGATGAAGTAACAGCACAATTTATCGAAGAATACGCCGATTTTTTAGAATGTCACGTTGAAGCTTGGACAGTTACTACCGAAGGCACTCTTGTTCCTGGCATCAATCGGCATTACATCCGCATTACTCCTACAGATATTAATAATCCTCAACCCAACGAAAATCCTAATCAGGGAACTATTTTGATTAGCAGTCAACCTCCTGGTGAACCAGCAGAATTTCCTGCGAAAGAAATTGTGGATGCAGGCTTTTTGCAACTAGTACGCTATGGAATTCGTAAACCTGACGATCCGATTATTGTTGATTCCGTCAAAGTAATTGATGCAGTCTTGAAAGTAGATACACCTGTTGGGCCTTGTTGGCATCGTTACAACCACGACGGCTATGGACAACAAGAAGACGGTAGTCCTTACACTGGTTGGGGTAAAGGACGCGCTTGGCCTCTCTTGACAGGAGAGAGGGGACATTATGAACTAGCTGTTGGTGGTGATGTCAAAACATATATCAAGGCAATGGAAGGATTTGCTTCAAATACTTGTTTGCTACCAGAACAGGTTTGGGATGAAGCAGATAGACCCGAAAGCCACATGTATTTAGGAAAACCAACAGGTTCCGCCATGCCTTTAATGTGGGCGCACGCAGAGTATATCAAGCTGCTACGGTCAAATCATGACAATCAGGTGTTTGATTTTATCCCAGAGGTGGCGAATCGCTATTTAGGCGAAAGACAAGAGTGTAAATTATTGGAAATGTGGAAGTTTAACCGTCAAATAGACAAAGTTAAAAAAGGTTATACATTGAGAATTCATGCTTTAGCTTCTTTTCGGTTGCATTGGTCGCAGGATAATTGGCAAACTGTAAAAGATACACCTTCTACTTTCACAAAATTAGGAGTGGACTTTGTAGATATCTCTGTTTCAAATAACCAAAAACAGCCAATAAACTTTACCTTTTTCTGGATTGAAAGTAGCAAATGGGAACAGCGTAATTATACAGTTTTAGTTGAGTAATTCATCTTTTCAGAAAACATAATTATCTAATATAGGGCTGATATTTGATTTTTAAAAAATACTTCTTCTTGCCTCTTGCCTTCCCACGCAAGTAACTTAAAAAATCAAAGCGGAAATTCTAGAAAATTTTACTCAACGATATCAAATTTTATGATCAGCTAATTTTCTCGTCGCGTAATTAATGTAGTATCTTAAGTGTTGTGTAATGACTCATCTTATCGGTAAACAAACTGTTTGGCAGAAATTGGCTTTGAGAATTTTTAGTATGGCATTGCTGCCTACATTAACTACTTATCCCGCTTTCGGTGCAGAGCGCCTAAAATTTAATTATGGTGTTTTAGAAAGGTCTATCCCCATTAGTTCGCTTGAAAACTATGCTAAAACAGGCAATGTAGATGATGATTTTGCTGGATATAGTAAGTATGTAGACAAAAAACAACTAACTCAACTGCGGAAAGTTTTACTAACTCGCATTCCCTTAAAGGAAGTAGAAATTTCGCAGTTCCTTTATACACCAATTGGTGAGCGATTATTACAAAGATTGGGGAAAATTATTCAGACAGAATCTAGATTGTCAGGCTTTTATGCAATTCGCTCGGCACTAATTTTATCAGCCGCAGATCAAAAAGATTTTACTCTTTTAAATATATTACGCAAGTTTCCTGCAAGCTCAATTTCAATTAACTTAAACCAGACTTTAGAAATAGCAGAGACATTACAAGATTTAGTAAATCAAACTCAAAATGCAGTAGCACTTATTAACGAAGAATCTCAACAAAATGTAATTACTGTTTCTAAGCTTGATTCTATTCCCTTGATGGACTTAGGAAAAACCGGAAGTTTTCGTTTCTTAAAACAAACAATTACTCTTAATGATCTTACCCGTAATAGAAGATTCTTAGCTGATATTTACCTCCCAATTGCTCAATCTCCTCGGAAGATAATTGTTATTTCGCATGGACTTGGTTCTGACAGAACAAGTTTTGCATATCTAGCTGAACATCTCGCTTCTTATGGTTTTGTGGTTGCTGTTCCAGAACATCCTGGTAGTGATTCAAAACAACTACAAGCATTATTAAAAGGTACAACAAATCAAGTTACTAATCCTAGAGAACTTATTGACAGACCTTTAGATATTAAATATTTACTAGATGAACTCACTAGTTTATCTAAGTCAAATCCAACCTTTAAAGGACATTTAAACTTAGACCAAGTTGGCGTAATAGGGCAATCATTTGGTGGATATACAGCATTAGCATTAGCGGGTGCAAAGATCAATTTTGAGCAATTGAAACTTGACTGTCCAGATTTAGAAAATACGTTAAATGTTTCGCTATTACTTCAATGTTTGGCTGTTAATTTACCAAAATTTCAATATAATTTATCGGATACAAGGATAAAAGCAGCAATTGTGATTAATCCAGTTGGTAGAAGTATTTTTGGTCAAGCTAGCCTTAGCCAAATCAAAATTCCTGTGATGATTATATCTGGCACTTCTGATACTGTTACTCCGGCTTTGCTAGAACAAATTCAGCCTTTTACTTGGTTAACAACTTCAAATAAGTATTTAACACTTATCAATGGTGGGACACACTTTTCTACGATTGCCGAATCACCCAATGCAACCATTCCTATTCCTACACAAGCAGTCGGTTCAAGTCCAGCCTTGGCACGTCGCTATGTTAAAGCTTTAAGTGTTCCTTTCTTTGAAACGTATATTGCTGGACAGCCAAGTTACCTTCCATACTTGAGTACAGAATACGTTAATACAATTAGTCAGCAACCACTACCCTTAAGTCTAATTACATCTCTGACATCTGAAGAACTAAAAAAATTTGAAAGAGGCAGGAGGCAGGAGGCGCAAAATGGAAAAGGGATTCAAACCCCAACCAAAAATTGTAAGCGCCGTGTAGACGGCGGGGTTTTAAACCCTTGTTCCCTTCTCTTCTCTACGAGAGGCTACGCCAACGAGACGCACTCGCGTTCGGTCACGGGCAGGAGACAGATAGCGTAGCGTAAA
>NZ_JADEXT010000030.1:0-98991 GCF_015206985.1 Nostoc sp. LEGE 12447
CCAACCATACTTCTACCATCGGCATTTCCAACGCACATTGCAGTTTAACTAAAGAAATCTCATCTTTGACATTTATCAGGTAGTTAGCGATGGCGCTCTGCCATTTTGGTACATCTTCATCTGATGCTAGGTTGCGAACATCTTCTAAAGTTGTCACCTCATCGAGCATTGCCAAAACATTCGCTTTTTCAACAGGTGCTGCTACAGAATCACCCAACTCAGTAGGAGATGAAAATTGGTGTGGCCCATGTGGTTTAAAGGTTTGTGGTGTTTGCGGTTCAATCAAATCATCTAAATCTAGGTGCATTGTTGTCCGCACTAGACCAGCAAAAAGATCGGTGCTAATAATTGGCCCCAAAAGACTATTGCGATCGCGGGTATCTTGCAACAGCACTTCGGCACGAGACTTGAGAATATCCGCAATTTGACTGAAGGCAATACCTGCGGTTGATAACTGTGCCTCCAAGGGTAATTTTTCTAACTCGGCATCTAAACATTCCCACATCGGTGCTAGTGTTGATGTCGCTGGAGATTCTGACAACTCATCAAGCACATCCCAAATTGTTAATTGACGATATGTGGTCATCTCTAAGATTGTGGATGCAAGGGGCAAGGCCGCACTGGGCAGTAACTTGAGGTAATTTCAAACATATCCTTATATTGATATAGTGAAACACTATATTGTCTGGCAAAAGCCTGCAACACCTGATCTGTATAGGCGCGGATCTTGCCAGCCGTTAACCCAAAGCAGTGAATTGGTTCTAAGCGGCAAACAGGTTTTTGCCCCAACCAGAGTTCTGCGCCCAAGGCGTGCAATGGCTTATCTCCTGGTTCTTTATACAAGTACAGCACTGCAAAATATGTTGCTGGGGGTTCGATTGCGATTGCATCAATTTCTGCTGAATTATTCTGGGAGCGGTGGCGATAGAATGAGCGGCGATTGTGGCAGACTTTGGGATTCCAACACCCATCCCCTGCTGTTCCATGTAAAACTTTAGCTTGGGCAGTTGGTAACTTGGCACATAACTGACACTTGGGATCTAACGGCTTGGGCATCGTTTAGTCTATTGATTCCTCTGTAACATACTTCCACACCTATAGGGCGGCTTGGGTATGCGAGTATGTCACTTTTTGCTGTATCTACTAAAATCTGGTTGCGGATAAAATTGTTCTATACGCTTTTTTACTGTCTTACGTAGTTTTTCTTGACAAATAGGACAGTTCGTAAACATATTGGAAGCATCTGAATAACTAATTGTTTGACCACATAAACTTAATACATGAGCAAGATCATGTCCTAATTCTGGTACAAAGTGAATAATTTTTTCGGAATTGGACATAGTTTGTATTTCCTTAATTCAACGTATCCCTCTCCCTCTAGCCGATGAACATCCTCTACTGTTCTGCCTCCTCACCGATTGCCCGATAATAAGCAGCAATCGCCGCTTCTTGTTCGCTGCGAAGCGTATACCGCCGAAACGCTTTCTCGCTTTGATGCCCTGTTAATTTTCGTGCATGGCTGGGGTCAACTCCCAATAGCAATAAGTCAGTGGCGTAGGTATGACGAAAGGAGTGAGGGTGCAAATCCTCAATGTGAGCTATTTCACCAATTTTTTCTACAGCGAAGTAAATGCCGTGATAACTTAAGCGTTCACCTTTGTACGAAGCATGGTGTGAAATCATTAATGGGCTAAGGCTGTTTAACACTTCTCCTTGCTGTGAGCGCGATCTCAAATACTCTGCTAAAACTTCCCGGCTCTCTTTTTTTAGTGGTACTAGGCGCGGTTCATTGGTTTTGGTGTCTGGTAAAAATAGCAGCTTGCCATCAAATGAGCCAACATTTAGCTGTACAACTTCCCCAGCCCGGAGTCCATGACTGAGAATGTGGACGAGTGCTGTATCTCGTTGCTTTGTTTCTCCCAACAATTCCAACGCTGACCAAACCTGTTCCATTTGTTCTGGGGTTAAACTCTGGGCTGGTGGCAGTGGTACTTTTTCCAGTTTAATCCCCAGTGTAGGATTAGTAGCAATAATTTCAGGATACGTGTAAGACATCCATTTGAAAAAGCTTTTGAGTGCCGCAATTCCCGCATTAATGCTGCTTTTTGAAAGCGGTTTACCAACATCAGTCCGCAGTTCATCCCGCAGATATTCTTTATATAGTGCGAAGTGACGCGGGCGTAGCTCATGATAATGCAGCTCACTCCATACCAAAAACCGCTTTAGTTCTCGTTCGTAAAGCTTGCGGCTGTTGGGTGCGAGATTGTTGCTGCGTAAAAATTCCAGTACTTTTACCCACCGGATATCAGTGGGTGCAGCTATTTTTCCTGCCCTGCTTCTAGATTCTCCCTGTAGGGTTGATGGTGCTTGATCCTGTATGTGGATCAACTTGATTGGTGGTAGGTTGTCAAACTGAGGATTATTTACCATCTTGATCGCGATCGCCTAGAAGCAGTGTGGAACTAACACCCAAAATTGTATGTGACTTTAGGGAAAATCTGGCTAGCGTGTCACTAGAATGCTTCTCAATCTTGGTACTGAGGTGAATTGTTGAAAATGTTTACAAATCTTGGGTAAGTGAACTAACTGTCCTTTTATAGCCGCCATAATCGGACAGTCGCTTTCTGGGTTTTTCTTAGCAACTTAATGTCTGTAGTGATTTTTTACGGTACACTATGCGATCGCTGTATATTGTTTTGATAATCCTGCACTTCCTGGCGCGCCTGCTGCATCAAATTATCGAAAGATTGAATCCACCACAACTTAGCCGTACTGTCATCTCCAGCACTAGCCAGCATTTTACCATTTTGGCTAAAACTGACGTTCCTGACTTCGCCTTGATGTGCTTTCCAAGCGGCGAACTGTTCCTTATTTTGCCAGTTCCACAATTGCACGTTACCTTTTTGATCACCAGTGATAATCATCTTGCCATCGGGGCTGAATACTACTGAGTTCACTGCTGCACCAAAGTTCACAGCCACCACAAATTCCTGAAATGGTTGTGGTTTGCCCTGCAAATTCCATAACCTCATAGTACCGTCATCTCCAGCACTAACTAGTCGTTTGCTATCTGGACTGAATGCCACACTATAGACAGGGCCTAGATGACCTGGAATTTCTGCGAACAATTGCTGCTTTTGCCAGTTCCACACACGAATAATCCCGTCATTTCCGGCACTAGCCAATAGCTGATTATCTGGGCTGAAAGTGACTTTGCAAAAATGTTTTTTTCTGGGGAATTTATCCATACGGAATTTTGCCAGTTGCCGGTGCTTGCGCCAATCCCACACCATAACAACACCGTTTTCGCCCACACTAGCCACTAATGTGCTGTCTGGACTAAAACTAGCGTCGCATATATGCTCTGGATAACCAGGAGATTCTGCCATTGATAATGCTGTCAAATGCTGACCATGCAAGTTCCACAGATGGACATTGCTATCATCTCCAGCACTAGCCATAAACTGACCATTGGGACTAAAAGTAATGCTGTGGACTCGTTTACCATTATGTGCAATCCAGTTTCGCAACTTTTGACCCTTTAAGTTCCAAATACGGATGATGCCGTCATCTCCTCCTGTGGCGACCTGTTGACCATCCGGGCTGAAATTAATGCTGAGAACTCGCTTTTGAGATCCTTGTAATTCTTTCACCTGCTGATGATGCAAGTTCCACACACGGACGGTTTTATCATCTCCGCCGCTAGTTAGTAGTTGACCATCTGGGCTAAACCTGACACTTCTAACTGGGCCTTGATGCCCAGAAAATTGCTTCAACGCCTTACCCTGCAAGTTCCATAAACGGACAGTACCATCTCCGGCTGCACTAGCTACTTGTTTACTATCTGAACTCCACATTGCACACCAGATTCGGCCTTGATGCCCTGTAAAAGGTTTTCCCAACGCCTTACCCTGCAAGTTCCACAGGCGAACAGTTCTGTCTTGCCCACCACTAACTATTAACTGACCATTTGGGCTAAAACTGACACTGCTGACAGGCTGTTGATGTCCTGTAAAAGGTTTTTTCAACAGCTTACCCTGCAAGTTCCATAGGCTGATAGTACTATTTTTTCCGCCTGTCGCTAGCATCTGCTGATTGGGGCTAAAACTGACGCTATTGACCGAGTTTTGATTTGCTTTCCATCCTCGCAACTGCTGACCTTGTAAGTTCCAAATGCGGATTGTATCGTCATCGCCACCGCTAGCGATGAGCTGGCCATCTGGGCTAAAACGGATACTCCTAACTCGACTTTGATGCCCTTTCAATTCTGCTAACAGTTGACCCCGTAAGTTCCATAAGCGACCAATGCCGTCCTCTCCTGCTGTGACCAGTAGCTGCCCATCTGGGCTAAAATCGACGTATCTGACTGGATTTGTCTTCCATACAGCTTGCTCCTGACCTTGTAAGTTCCACAAGCGAACAATACCGTCCTCTCCGGCGCTTGCCAGTAACTGTCCATCTGGGCTAAAAGTGCTTCTGACAGTGCCTTGATGCCCTGCGATACGGTTGCGCTCTTTGACTGTATAGACTGCCTTTTGTAATGTTCCTTGCACCTGAGTTTTTAGCTGTTCTGGCTGGAATAACTGTACCAAGGGTTGATTGAGAAGTGTTCCTGCTCGTAAGCTGGCAATCATCCCATCTAATTGTGGAGTTCGCAAATCTAATTCTGCGTTTTCTCTAAACGTCCTGATTTGGGCAATTTGGGCATCTCTTAAATTTAACAGAGCGTAAAAAGTCAATCCACTTAACCCCAGCATAACTGCGATCGCAATGCGCCATCGCCAAGCCATATTCTTGCGTTTCTGCACAACGCTACGCTGTACAAACTCGGCTTCTAACTGGTTGAACCAATTTTCATTGGATTTAAGTTGTTCATTCAAGACATCGAGATAGGGATTAGCATTCCAAAGAAACTGTACCTGTTTTTCTTGACGTTGCTGTTGCTCATGATTTTGTGTCCGTCGCCATAACCTTGCTAGACCTGCATTGATTTTGTCAAACGAGTTTTCTACAACGTAGCAACTACTATCCAACCAATTCAAAACAGGTTCTAGCTGGTGTTGCCAACCTGATAAACGTTCCTTACTTTGAACCCTTTTCCACTCAGCAGCAGCAGGTGTAAGTTGTCGTTGTAGCATTAAATTTTCTGCTTCATCTTGTTTCCAAGCCAGTAGCTTTTGCCATCCCCGCACCAAGGCATCATGGGCAGGCTCTACATAGGGTTGACCCCCAGTATCTTGTCCTTGAACTAGCAGACGTGCTGCCGAAAAGCCTCGAATTACCTCTTGTACCCGTCCGTTTTCTGGTTCTGAGTACACCATCTCTGATAAAGGTACTCGTCTGCGTGCCAACTCACCTGCACCAACTGCTACCATACGCAGCATCACATGACTAATTGTTGGCGCGTAGGCTGGATCTTTTTTGACGAACTGATCATATTCATAGTCTGCTCTTTGGGTGAGACTTTGAATTACTCCTCCCAATTCTTCATAATCTACTTGTGTAATCGCTCGGTTATGTCGTTTACTTTCACGAATAGCTTTTAAATACTTGAGGTAGAGTTCACTTAAGGTAAAGGAAAGTAGCGGTAATGCACCTGGCATTTGTGCTACTTCATCTATTAACTCATCTACCAGACTGTGCGGCTCAAAATACATCACTCTCTTTGATGCTGGTTCTTCAATGCAAGAGCGTAATTCCTCCCGCGTCATTGCTGACACTATAAATCGGCTAGTTTGCCAATACGGTTCTAAGGCAAAATTTCGCAACTGAGGTTCAAAATCTGAACGCAACGTGACTACTAGACGAAAATTATCTGCGTATTGGTCTACAGCTTGGGCTAATACATCCAAAAATATTTGCCGTTCTTGCTCGTTCCGGCAAAGGGTGATCACTTCTTCTATCTGGTCAATTACTAGCAAAAATTTTAACTGAGGATAAAGCTGACTTTTATCTGCTAAACAGCCGAGCAGGCTTTCCCGTGATAGTGTGTTCTCTAAAGCGTTTAAGGGAAACTCCCCAGGACGCATGATTCCGAGAATTTGCCAATGCTGCTGACTTCGCAAGTATGGTATTAATCCCGCTTTTACCAAACTTGATTTACCTGTGCCAGAAGCCCCTAACACCACAGTTAGCGGCTGATTACTGACAAATTCGCCTAATTTTTCACTCAAGGCTTGTCTACCAAAAAACAGTTCGCTGTCTTCCTCCTCAAAGGATTCCAAACCGCGATAGGGGTTGAGTGATTCGTCTAGGGGTGGTGCTGGCGGTAAATTTAAGATATGCCCAGGAGTGAGAAAGATATACTCTCCTTTATCGTGTTTCTTTAGGGGCCAAATACCAGGGGTTTGTCGGAAACGATCTTTGATAGTAGTCGGCTCAATGCGATCGCGCAGATAAAGGTATAGTTTGGTAGCGGTAATTACCCCGTCTCCTGAAGGTTGACCATGAGTAGCAGGATATAAGTCAACTCCTTTTGTGAGAGCTTCTAACAAAGCGGCAGCAAAGGGTGAATGCTCCCCAACTTGACCACGGCAATCTGCATTGAGTGTATAAGCATCTAAAGCTTTTTGGTCGTAGGCAGCAGAAGTAATCACTTGCCATGCTGGGTCACAGATAAAGCGATCGTAGCGTTCTTGATGAATCACCTCTGGCACAGTTAACAAATCTCTGGTACTAGACCAGCGAAAAGTCCCAGCAAAACAGCAATCAAGGAATCCCAAAAAATGGCGACAAGGCAATTTTTCCAAAGCTTTTTGCAACTGGGTCATCGGTAAGTAAGTTTGAGTTTCTCCCAGGATGGCATCTTGGGGAATTAAATAACCCTTTGGCCCATCATCAGCATTCAGGGCAATTCCATGACCAGCAAAGTAAAACAATAAACGGTCATCTGATTGTACTTGTTCTGGCAGTGTTTTCCACAATAGTTCATTCAGGTTAGAGAGGGTTGCTACCTCATCCAAGCATACCCACACCTGATACCCATGCTGTTCGCGCAGAACCTGTACCAATTTTTTGGCATCATGAATAGCATTTTGAAGTGGAGAAATCCCGTTTCTGTAATTGTTAATTCCAATTACAATTGCCAAATTATGCAAAAACTCAGACATGATATCAGCCCCTTTTGATGTGGACTACTCAATCAATCTTTTAGGGACTTATTGAGTTGATTTTGATTTTGGGGTTCTGTGTAATTAGATTGTTGATATTGCCACAATCCGATCATTGCTATTGCTGCTAATACACCCAGCAACGCAGCAATTAACCATTGAGGTCTTCCTTTTCGCATTGATGAATTACCGATAGCGGTATTCAGAGTGCTAATCATTAAGGGACTATAGGCTTCAGCTGGAAGTGAATTTATGCTATTAAAGGACGACACAGGCGTGCTAAGTCTGTTTCTAGGAGATTCTCCTCCATCCTGTTGAATAGTGAAATAATCTCCTGACTTGACAGGACTAACCATAGCCATCTCTAAATGATCAACCTGAATGCAGGACTTACAAGTATTCGCCAATGCGGCTAATCCTTCGGAACAATTGAAATATGTAAAATGATCACAACTAACTTCTGAAACTTGGGGTGGAGGCTGACGTTCTTGACTCACACTTTTGATACTGTATACAGTTGCAGCTAGGTCGTTTGGTTGACCAAAGAAAGGTAAGCTCACTGTCTGATAAAACAACTTTTGCATTAGGCGCTCTAAAGGACTAGAATGCTGATGAGCTTCTGGTTTGATAGCGGTGGGAACAATTGATGTATTACCTGCAATAATCGTGTAAGGAACACCAGGGTCAGGGCTAGCTGCCAAGCTTTGCAAGAATTGAGAACCCGGACGCATTTCATCTAAAGCAACATTAATAGTTTTAATTGTCTCAACAGATTTAGTAATAGCCTTAAGCAACATTCCCAGAACTGGTACAGGCCAAGTAATGCTTGACAGACCATTTAACCCAATACTTAAACTAGCCAATGCCCAATCTTTGATAGTAGCCCAAGGAAAGCCAGCATTTGGTGTACCCAGCATAATTAAGTTTTGCACGATGCCAGCACCTGCTTCTTTTTCAATCAACCAACGAGAAACCAAGCCTCCCATTGCATGGGCGACAATGTGTAAGATTTTTCCGTGATTTTCTCCTAAACCAACTGCGGCAAGTTTTTGCTTCAGTAATTTGGCATTTTCTTCAATGGAGGTGTTGAGGCTTTCATAGTCAAAGGTGAGAACTAAATCATATAAGTCAGTAAGTTCTGCTCGTTGTATACTCCCCACCATGCTTTGAGTATCGCCGATGATGCCGTGGATGTAGAGAATAATTCGCTTTGCTTGGGCTACCCGTTGCTTAACTGGCTCGATTTCATTTGTGTAATTAACTATACCGTCTGGGTTAACATCTGCAACCGCTAAAATGGGGTAATCAAACTGTAATCCCAGGTTTTGAGACAATATTTTGTGAAAGAAAATGCGGATGGAACCGCCAAGACTACGCTTTCCTTCACTCACAGGTTCCGTTAACCTTTCCAAGACTATTTCTGTTGTGCCATCAGCAAGACTGTAAGCTTGTCCCAAAGGGAGAAAAAACTCTCCATCATAGCTGATTGGTAAGAGATATTCGTCTGATTCTAAGGGTGAATCAACAACTAGTTTTAAAGGATGATCCGGTGTGACAACAGATGGGTCTTTTACCTGATTCAACTCCAACACAGTTAAACCTGGATCAAAACCCCGACTAGCAGTAAATTGGAAGGGTTTGATTCCTGAATTATCAGCCATCAGCAGAGGTGGCAACAGATGATTACCTAGATCCCTGGTAGATTGGGTGACAGTTGTCAGCCTAACATTAGCATTTAAACTGGGATGCGATCGCAACCTGACACCAGACCCCAGAGATACACTGTCTTGTCCCCTGGGAATTGGTGTGCTGTTTTGTGGGTGGACAGTTGTGATCATGATTTGGCTTGTTACCCAGTCGTCGCAAATTTCCGCTTCGGGTTTAGCTTTGAGGTCGCGGGATGGAATCCTATTCATTAAACGGTTCAATGTGCCTTGGCCTCGTTGGGGTGTTGGTGTAGAACGAGAAGGTAAATCAAGCTCATCTTGTGTCAGCAAGGTTGCATCAAATTCGGCAGTGCTGACAATTAATTTGAGCGTATCTTTAACTTCAGTAATTCCTTGTTCCCGCCATAATTTTTCCGGCACTTCGGCATAAATTGAACTACCACCCAAAGCCCAAACTTCATCTCCTATCTTTCCACTTGGCTGTAACCAAATTCCTCCTGTTTCATACAAATCAGCACTGACTGCAAAACGATCTGTTAAATTCAAGAGGGTGCAATACACTGGTTCATTACCAGTATTTTTTAACTTAATTTGGAAATGAGGTTGCTGCCATTTGCCATTTTCTTGTTGATACTCTAGACGTATCTCGGCTTCTTGTCGCTCTTGCCCATCTTGATAAATCAGTATTTGCACTGCGTCGGGTGAAATTCTACTGGTAGCTGGACTAGAAAGTTCGTAAATATTAGTCCAACGGGCAATATGTTCTAATCTTTGTATTGCCTGCCCAGCAGTTGCCTTTGTATAACCTGAAATTGAGGCAACTAAAGGACGGTCATCGGCTGGTCTTGTAATCAGATATTGATTATTTTGAGCCAGCAATTTAAACTCGGCAGTTTCCGGTGTTATCTCTTCCCGCAGGTATAGAGATTGTTGATTGTGCGGCCCAGCCGTCAGCAGCGCGGTGCGTGCTAATTCTACTCCTACATCTTCACCAGTAATTAAAATTTTTTTAGGTGGTAAAGGTAGGCTAGTAACAACAGCCTTGAAAGTCATTTCTGTATTTAAGTCTGTAACACCGCTAATTTGAACTTTACTCAATTGCGGCATGACTTCAATGACTTGAGCTTCACCTATTGCCATTGATAATTGATGTAACTGTGCGGAGGGGAGATTAAAGGGAAACAATGCAAGTATTGTTGTTTCTTCTCCAGATGGTTGCCCAATTCCATGAATATATCCACCATCAATTACCCATGTATGGTTTTTGTGATAACTAACTGTAAAGTAGGGAGTATGTGCTGCGATCGCTCCTCCTAGAAATGGTTGGTTTAAATCACCCTCAACTGTTGCTTCGATTTGGGGAGACTGAGCCGCAATTTTGCTACGAACTAAGGCATTAGTGCGTTTAAACAAATCTCTATAACTGAGACTACCATTGGTTTTTCTTAAGGTATCTAGTAAAAAGTAAGAAAATGCCCCCCGATGTTGCCCATCTACAATGTACTCTTTAGCTTCCTCGTAATCTTGGCAAGCTGCAAAAAAGATATGTTTTCCTGGAGGTAAAATCCAACCAGCAGAATTTTTTACCAAACTGCGGGAATTAAATAGTTGATTAACTTCTGTCGCAGAACAAATAAAGCTTTCTAAAGGTCGCTGGCGGTCATCAATGGGTGCTTTACGAACAGATGTTTCTACTTCTAAATCGCCCCGAATACCAGAACCTGAATGGCAGCAGTCCATGATAATCACGATATGAGGGTTTTTATTTGCTACCTCACCAACTAGCTTCCCTAATTCTTTATCTGCTAAATCCCAACCTCCAGGTTCACGGCTGTCATAACACACTAGAGTTTCATCTAGCCGATCTGGTTCTAAAGTCCAAAATTCTTCAGGTGTTGCTTGTTGACTACCATGTCCTGAATAGTAAAAAAAGACAATATCTCCACTACGAGCTTGACACAAATGTTGACGGAAACCGTCCATAATTGCCTGACGGGTGGCATCTTGGTTTAAAAGTATGCGTAAATTTAGTGAGTAACCTTTGGGAGTTATTCGCCCTAAGAAATACTCTTTCAAATTTAAAATATCGTTGATACAGCCCTTTAAAGGAGGAATAGGATTGAGGTACTCATCAATACCAACCAGTAAAGCATAGATATTACGAGTCATGCTGAACTCACTTGTTAAACTTGAGAAGATGTAGTGTTTTTTTCCAAGCTAATTAGAAATCTTAAATTGAGTAGATTAAAAAATTTACAACCTTGGGAAAAATATTAGCAATATATCCTTGTTTTCCAACCCGATGATATGGCTTGATTGACTTATCACTTCATTAAGCAACAAACCCCATAACTTAAACCTACTCCTAAAGTAAGATTGTTATTATTTATTTTGGTAGATAATACAAACAAACTATTGAGCGACTTTAGTTAGATTAGATAACTAAGTAAAGATACAATAATAGGTCGCAAAAATATAGAATAAATTTAAAATCTTTGCTCATTTTGGTTACTTTAAGGAATAAGAAAAAATTTAACTATATTTGGTTACTTATTTCTATCTCAAGCTACATGAAAACATGAATCCGTATCTAAATACACTAAATATTATCTAACTTAAGATAGACGATTGTTACTTTCGTCTAAACTAAATTCATAACTAATAGCAGTAAATGCTTGAGATGAATTTAGAACAACTGAATAATCAATAAAAGTTGCAGTTCTATTAATATCTGTTTGCTAGAGTATTTTGTTAGTAAATCTTAATTTACACCTGAGAATAAATTTGAGGAGGTAAATCAAGGGTGTAAAATTAACGAAGGTTTTGCATTTACTTAGCAATGTTTAAATACGAAGCAAACCTGAAAATTTATTTTTTGGCAACTGTACTTCATTGCAATGTTGTATTAAAGAAATCACGTATTTATTTAGTTTTTTGGCATTTAAAAAATATTTAATTCTCACAAACTGAGAAACAAATAAAATCTAAAAAAATGGTCGTTAGGAGTTAACTTATCCAGTAATTAACATTACTGAAGATTCAATTCGACTAATTCATACCATTTCACCAAAAAAATGATACAGATGCAAACGCCCAAACCTATGCCACTTCTCACTTTCTTAATTTTGAATTTTGCGGAAAGTTCTGTAGGCGGGTTTTCCGCCGTAGAAAACTTTCCAAGACGAATGGGCGAATTTTGAATTGGTATCAAACCTAGATTGTGAATGCAAAGTAACAACAAGGAAGTTATGAAACAATTTACTGTTAACACAACCCTAATGGGCAAAGTTACTGATGTTGCACAAGAACAAGGCAGATTTAATATCAAATGCCGTAGTGGAGATGAATTCTTGGTTGCAGTTAGTACAGAAACACGATTTCAATTTCTACAAAATTTGGATGGTATAAACCGCGATCGCGTCCCAACTCCTGAAGATTTTCATCAGTCCTCACCATCTGATTTAGTGAGAAAATACATCCAGTCGGATAGCTTAGTAGTTTTGCAAGGGGTGTATCTAGAAAATAATGGTAGCCGCCAATATGATGCCCGCATTGTTAACTTACTAAATTCATATAGAGGTCAAGATGAATTAGTTTTTGAGCAAACTCACTGGTGGCTGACCCAAATTGCCCGTCTAGCAGATAGTTGGTTAGGCTTTTTATTTCCAAATAAACAAACCTATGAAATAGATGATTTTGCTCTTTACCGAACTAACCTAAATATCATCGGTTTACCAACAGATGATGAGATTCAAGAATGTGCTACTCTTTCCAGACTGATCTATGGTCTTTCCTCTGCTTACTTGCTAACTGGAGGTGAACGCTATCTTTCAGCGGCTCGTGCTGGAGTTCAATACCAACGTGAAACTTTTCGCAGTTTGACATCTGATGGCAAACATTGTTTTTGGGCATTTGGCAAGCGCAAGACAAAGTACAGTTATCAGTTGTATATACGTTCTCTCAATGAGGATGATAGAGATACAATCCCAGTTTACGAACAAATTTACGCTTTAGCTGGATTAGCTCAGTACTATCGAATCACTTTAGATTGGGAAGTACTTGATGATATCAAGCGGACTGTTCGTGTCTTTAATGATTTCTTCACTGATCCAGAATCAGAGTACGGTAAACATGCTTACGGTGATTATTTTTCACACCTTGATTATGTGACGTTAAATTGGGATAGTCCTGCTCTTGGTGATAACCAAGCCAGAAAAAATTGGAACTCGATTGGGGATCATATACCGGCTTATTTAATTAACGTGATTTTGGCATTAGAACCTTTGCCATTAACTGATCATGGTCATGAAGAAATCGGGAAATTTTTAGAAACCTGCAAAAAGATTCTCAAAACAGCCTCCACAATCATTGCCGATAGATTTACCGATCCAGATCCTAACGTTCCGTTTGTGAATGAGCGATTTTTGCGAGATTGGAAACCAGACCATAATTGGCGATGGCAACAAAATCGTGCAGTTGTTGGACATAATTTGAAGATAGCCTGGAACCTGACTCGTGTTGCTAACTATTATTACTCCTTAGCCGTCCAATCTGCTGCTGATAACGCGCAAGAAGCCGAAGAATCACTACGTTTAGCTGATAAGTTGATGAAGCTAACAGACAATTTAGGCATGAAGATGGCAGAGATTGGCGTAGATTTATTTAGGGGTGGAATCTTTGATACTTTAGAACGTAATCCTCAAAATGGAACGCCACTAGAATTTCCTTGGTTCAACACTAAAGACTTCTGGCAACAAGAACAAGCCCTATTAGCCTACTTAATTCTTCATGGTTGCAGTAATGAAAATCATGACCAAAAACAAGAGTATTTGCGGTTAGCACGAGAAACTGCCGCATTTTGGAATCTATTCTTTCTTGACCAAGATAATAAAGGTATTTTCTTCCGAGTCAGTGAGAGTGGAGATGCAATTACTTCAGGACAGTATGCACAAAAAGGCGGACATGCAATTTCTGGATACCATGCCTTTGAGCTAAATTATTTGGCTCATATCTATATCAGTAGCTATGTGACAAAAGAACCCTTCTGTTTGTATTTCAAACCTGACAAACATTGTCGCCAGCGCTCTCTCAATGTTTTACCAGATTTTTTTAGACCCAATACTTTGGAAGTTAGCAGAGTCAGCATTAATGGTAGCGATCGTACCACAATCGATCCTGATAATTTTCAAATTGAACTGGGAGAGAAAGAATTTGAACTTGGTTCAGAAGCAGAAATCATTGTGGAATTTACACCCAAGAGTTAGGGGATAAATTATGGTAAACGGGCTGCTAGAAGGAAAAAAAATCGCCATTCTTGTAGAAACTGAGTTCATTCCGGAGGAAATTACCGCCTATCAACAACGTTTTGGGGAACTTGGGGCGACTGTGCATTTAATGTCTCGGTTGTGGGGTCACGAAAGTTTGTGTTTTGTTAGTGATGTTGATATGGTGAGCAAGCCCTTAGAATACCTGAACGTAAACATTGATTTTCAAGCTGTAGATATTAATGAGTATGCGGCGGTGATTATCTCTGCTGGTTACACCAGTGTGCGTCTGCGTTATTTCCAGCCTCCAGAAGGTTGCCCCATCAGTCCAGAACTAGCGCGTACTGCACCGGCAGTCCAATTTTTTGCTCAGGCGATAGCAAATCCCAAGATTGTAAAGGGGGCTATTTGTCATGGATTGTGGCTGTTGACACCGATGCCAGAACTACTGCAAGGACGAAAAGTTATCTGTCACGAAGTTACCATCGCAGATATTGCTAATGCTGGCGCTGTTTATGTTCCGTCTGCTTCAGGAATTGTTGTTGATGGTGACTTAGTTACGGGGCGATCAGCTCATGATGTGAGTGCATTTATCGATGCGATCGCCAAACTGATTATCCAACACAATACAAAACCAGGGCAAAAACAGGAATTTATAGGAGCTACATCGTGACTTTAGGAGAAAAGCAATGAGAACAGCTAATTATGCACAGCAAGATCAAGCAGCACAAGTAGTTTTTTACGTCGCACTGTGGAAGAGAAAGGGAATTTCTTTAGAGTTGTTTGATGATTACTGGCGAAATGTTCACGGCCCAGTCTGCGCCCGTTTACCTGGTCAGTACGAATATTGGCAGTTTCATGTGGCTCACAATGAAGGAGGTATCTGGCCTAGCATTAAGGGTATAAATTATAATACACCCGAAGAAGATCAGTTTGATGGAATTGCTGAATTAACCTTTAAAACTGTTGCAGACCGTCAGACATGGTTTCAGGCTTCTACCATTCTTATGGATGATGAGCATAACTTATTTCGTAAGGCGATCGGTTATAATACTAACCCCGGTAACTCCATAACCTATGTTGACGGGATTGAAAACGCCACTCCTAACGGTTTAGTTGGTGTTGAGAAGTTTCATGTCATGCTCAAGAAAGCAGATGAAGTAAGCGTGAAAGATTTCCGTCAATATTTTAAAGAAAGCTTTGCTTCAGAGATGATCAAGAGTGACTTAGTGCTGAAGTTACGAATACATTTGTTTGAAGAAGTAGATAATTCCCGCCCAGACGCAGCCGGAGTATCTCATTTTGAACCACCTCAACAGCAGTATAATGCAGCATTTGAAATCGCCTTCTCAAACCGCCTAGAAATGGAACAATTCTTTGCATCAGAAACATATGCCGTAGCTATAAAAGACCAAGCAAAGTATATCAAACAAATTAGCCCCTTCCCAGAACGAACTGCTTACACCTTTGTGTATGGCGGTCAGATAACTCTTTCTGGTCAGCGGAGTTCTACAGTTGCCGATCTAATTACCAAAATAGGAGCTGCTAATCAAATCAAAGAAGACATCATTTCTCTGATGAATGGTTCTGAGAAACCTACCCAAAAATGCAAAATCTCTACTCCTAAAGAAAAAACTGATATCCAAAACAATACTCACTCTACTAAGTCTAGTTTGGGCTATTTACTCCAAGGTGTGCAACATGTCGGTGTAACCGTTGAGGATATGGAAAAGTCCCTGGAATTTTACACAGAGGTGTTAGGGGGAAAGCTTGCTGTGGGCGAAAGTGAGCTAATAGGTGATCTCATCCAAAACACTCTTTTCCAAAAAGAAGAACTGGATGCAATCACTGAGGGAATCGACCTTGAAATACTTGATATTCCCAACCTCAGAACTGGCAATAAAGATGCATTAGACGTAAAATTTGTTTCTTTTGGAAACATCGTTATTGAATTAATATATTTCAGAGAAGTAGGGAATCCTAACGCACCTCATAGTTCAGCTAAAAGCCTTTCTTCCCATATTGGTCATGTCAATGCTATGCATATTTCTTTTAATGTCAAAGAGGGAATTGATCTAAATGTATTTGCTAATGTTTTTGAAGAAGAATGTCACAAACGAGGGATGAATAATGTAGTTTGTAACCGCATTATTCACGTTAATTCTGAAAATGAGAGGCAAGCTGTTGCCCACTATTACAATTCTTTCAAATTTTGGAATGAGCCAGAGTTATTAGTAGCAGATAAACCACCTATAGACTGGAATAAAGATCCAATGGAAGGCTGGTCATTATTCTACTGCAAAGGGCCAAATGGGGAACAACTGGAATTTAACCAAGTCACCCGTAAGGTCAAAACTCGCTTCCAAGAAGCATTGCAGGAATATAACCAGGCCAATAACACCTCTTTCACCTTCCCAGATACCAAAGTTTCTCAGAATATTCTAGGTACCGGACAAAGTTTTAAAATTTCTGATATCCTTTATAGCCAAACCCAATACTCTACTTAACAGCAAATAAGGTATTAAATAGCAATGAACTTAAAATAAATCACCAACCTAAAAAAACGGTAAAAAATTGGAGAATCCACATGGATAACAAACTTCCAGGAACTAATACCGAGTTAGTCCAACGTGTCTTTGCCAGAGGTGAAGCTTTTGATTCGCAAGGATTTATTACCTTTTTTACTGACACACCTCTATATCAATTTGCTAACTTCGATGTGTCTTTGGATAAAGCATCAATCAAGAAATCGGCGGACGAATTATTCAGTAAAATATCGGCGGTTTACCACGAAATCAAGATGATTTGGGAAGTAAGCAATTTTGTCTTCGTCGAAATGGATGTCCTCTACTGGCGCAAAGATAATTCAATGGTTACACTTCCTTGCACCGACATTTTTCGGATCGAGGGAGAAAAAATCAGCGAACTGCGGATATTTATGGATGTGAATCCCGTATTTGATCCATCAATTCCCGTGACTGAAACAACTTCAGTATTTACTGAAAATGAAGGAAAGAAGTTTATACCTCCCGGTACAATGAAGAGGTTTTACACTGAATATCTAGATGGAAGAGAAAGAGTCTCCACGGGATTCGCCCCTAAGTGGTCAATAAATGGGCCAAAATGGCCAATAAGTGCAACATCTTCTGGCAACTTGCTCTCGAAGGCAGAAAACATGGTAGAGGTACTGACGGCAGAAGATTGGGAAGCGTTCTATCTCTATTTTACTGAAGATTTATTTTACAAGGTGGGTGCAAATAACCCCTTACATGGACCTAAAGCGGCAGCGGGATTTTTATCTGACTTTTATAAAATAATCAAACCGACAAAGCACGACATCAGAGGTACTTGGCAAATAGGAAACACGGTAATCATAGAGATGGATGCCAATTACAAGCGTGTGAGTGACGGCAAGAAAATAACAGTTCCCTGTACCGATATTTACAGATTCCAGGAATATTTGATCCAAGAATGGAGGGTTTACCCAGATATGTCCACCGTCGGATCTGCCTAATCTTCAGGTAACTTAATCCCGATTTAGATTATCGGTCTATCTAGATATTTCTCCAGTGAGTAGATATATAGACAAAATTAAAAAAGATCTCATGGGTATGAAGGAGAAAAACTAAATGTCAGCGCAAGGGATAATCACTGATCAAATGAAAGTAGTTCGCAGCCAGCTAAAATCAGCCGAAGGTGAGCAGGCCAATTATGATATCTTCGTTTCTTATTTTACAGAGGATGCAACATACCAGTTTAGTAACTTTGATGTCCGCTGTGGACGAAAGGCTATTAGGCAAATTTTTAATGACTTACATCCACTAGTCAAAGGTTTCTCCCAAGTAACTATTGGTCACGATATTAAGAGATTGGATGAACTAGGTAATAAAGTTTTTTGCGAAATGTACACTCTCTATTTCATTGATGGAGAAGAAAAACTTAGAATTCCTTGCTTCGGCGTGTACACATTTGAAGGCGATCTCATCAAGAGCTTTAAGTTGTTTATGGATACTTCTCCCTTATTGTTTGATACTTCTAAGTTAATTCCTTTTGGTAAGCCTTACAAGGGACTGTAAATCTAAATTACCAATAAGCTTGATATTAATAAAGCTAATGAAAAGGATAAACTATCTCTGTAACTTACTCAGTTTTGAATTTATGGATATGAGGATAAAATGGTTTCTGAAAATTTAATCAAAAAAAATGCAGTTCTTGATGATAAACAACTGCAAGCAGATTTGAAGGCTATTAACCCAAAGTTTGGTGATTTTGTGGTTCGTGTCGCAGGCGAAGCTTGGGGTCTACCATTAATCGACCAAAAAACCAAAGCTTTAATCACCATTGCTGTTGATGTAGTGAATCAGGATCATGTTGGCCCAGATAATCCCTTTGGCGCTCATGTTCACATGGCTATGCAGCAAGGTGCTACCCGTGAAGAAATAGAAGAACTACTTTTATTCTTATGTGTCTATGCAGGATTTAATAAAGCGGTTGGTTGTTTTGGTGCTTTGAATAAAGTTTTGGATGGTTCTAAATAACAAGCTCATGAAGAAGAATATTTGGATCACAAAAAACTCGAAGTAATCGCAAGTAAATAGGAAATAGATTATGAAAAAGCGTATTAATTATTACAAAGATTTAAGTGCTAATTATTCAAAACCAGGGCTAGTCTCTCCAGAATTAGCAGAAAAGCTGATCTTTGAAGCTGAAAAACTTATTTCCTTAAAAGAAGACCATTTTCCGACAATCACTCCAGATTATCCATTAGAAAAGGTTGAACAAGAAAATAAAGTATGGTGGCCTACCCATTGTGAAGCATTGAGACAAGGTAGAGGAGACATTTTAGCGGGAGAATATCGCCAAGAATTAGTTTATTTTTGTCAGGATGGACCCTATTACGGTCTAGAAGAACAAAAAGAACGAGAGCAACATTGGTGGGCTTTAATAGTCCAACCTGGTGTGACTATGTGCTGGCCAATTGTCATGTTTCATGGTGAATTTGTCTGGTTTGAATGGTATTGCCTTGATAATGCAACTAACGAAACAATTGCTAAAGGTAGTGTCGCCTGGTTGCGTCGAGGTCATCGGGGTGGGTGTTATATCAAGGGTGAACAATTGACTTTCTATCGTGATGTTTTTGCGCCTGATGAACTTTTGAAATTGATTACTACAGTTCACTAAAAAATAAACAGGGGATAATATGGCTACTGAAGGTAAAGGCAAAATTGGTGTACTTATTGAAGAGCATTTTGATCCATTTGAATTTCGGGCTTTCAATGAATACTTTCCTCAACAGGGTTATCAAGTTGATTACATTTCTCACTTATGGGGCAATAAAGAAATAAAATTTCACAGCAATTCTGAGGATGGGGTAATTAAAGAAAATGTAACTGTAACCACAGAAGTTAATGACATTAATCCAGCCGATTATAAGGCAATAATTTGTATTGGTGCCTATGCAATGGATCGGCTGAGATATCAAGAAAAAGTAAGAAAAGGTCAGCCAAGTCAAGCCCCAGCAGTTGTATTTATTCGTAAAGCCATGCAAGAACCTAATGTCAAAATAGCAGTGATTTGTCATGGTTTATGGCTACTTTGTGCTGCTGATGTTTTGGAAAATCGGCGAGTAACTTGCGCCCATAATATTCTGGTTGATGTAGAAAATGCTGGCGCTGAGATTATTTATGAAAATGATTTAGCTGCTGACATTGTGATTGATGAAAATTTAGTTACAGGCAGACATCCTGACCTTGTAAATAATTTTATGGAAACCTTGGTAAAAGAAATTGAGAATAAACAGCGCAGTCTTCATGCAGCGATGACTGTTTAAATATTGTAATTTTTGAATGTTCGCAAAGGGATATCAATATGGCTAAGATTCCTATTCAGTTTACCTATTTTACAGGTATCAAAAAAGCAATTTTTAACAATCCCCGTTTAATTGGCACTTGGGATGAAAACGGTCGCTATTCTCAACAATGGCGATCGCACCAAATGCAGCAAATCATTTGTGAAGATGGCTGCCCTGGCTTTCAAACTACGGTTGAACTTGATGATTCCCAAATTGGTTGGTTATTTTGCTGGGGTATAATGCTAGATAGTCCAGCCGGAAATAATTTATGGGGGATTCCTACTGAAATTAATGATTCTAATTCGCGCGATCGCTATCGTAGTTTTACTTTACAATCGCCTCAAAACGGTCAGTCTCAACAAGAGAAATATTATCTAGTTCATAGCCGCAGACTAGGCGCACAACCATATTATCTTCCTGGTCAATCTAACCCAGCGCTGCGGTTTGCTGTTTGGTCACCAAATGCTCAAAATGTGGAAGTTGTGTTTGGTAACAGCACTAGCGGGTATATTGCAGACGATGCTTTTCGAGATGATCCAGATTTCGGTATGAATCCCAACCTGGGGCCATTTCCTATGTTGCGGACAGAGGAAGAGATTTGGCAAACAGATGTCAAAATATCACCAGAACTAGCTGATTTCTCTCGCTTTGACCATTTTCCTTATATGTTTAGAATTGTCAATGAAGCGGGACGGGTAGTTTATCGCACTGATTTATATTCTCGTTGTCAAATTGGGAAAGGTAAGATAGATCCTGACGGTAAACCTTTTAGCGGTAGGTATACAGATAGAGAGGAAATCCCATTTTCAGGAAATTATCAAGATTTGGATGGTACTAAAAGCTGTTCTGTAGTTGTTAATCCAGATACAGTAACTAGACATTTTCAAGAAGCAGTTTGGCCCGAACTGGAATTCATACCCGACAAAGAGTTCTGGAGTAATGAGTTTTCACTAGAACGCCCTATTCCCCAGCGTGTTGAGGATTTAGTAATTTACGAACTCCATGTAGGGGCTTTAGGGGATGGTCAAAACAGACCAGGAAATTTTGCGGATGCGATCGCTTTACTCCCCTACCTAGTCGAACTGGGAGTTAACGCTGTCGAACTCTTACCGATGTCAGAATTTCGAGACGAAGTAAATTGGGGCTATGAAACATCTCATTACTTTGCTCTCGAATACAGTGCTGGTGGTAGAGACCAACTGAAACATTTTGTTAGGGAATGCCATCGTCATGGAATCGCCGTAATTTTAGATGTGGTGTACAACCACTTCAATCCTGATGGAGAACGGGCTGAATGGGCTTATGACTCAGATATCCCCGAACACAATATCTATTACTGGTATGAGGGTAACTCTGGCGATTATTTCTACACAGACGGCAGACGTTTCCCAGAAGGCGGCTATCTTGATAATTTGTCTACAGGTTTTGCACCTCGGTTTTATGAAGAGATGGTGCGGAAAATGTTTATTAGCAGTGCAGCAACTTTAATGGAGGAATTTCATGTAGACGGATTCCGGGTTGATCAGACAACTTCTATGCACCTGTACAACCAACTGCACGCTGATGGTAGGTCTGTAGGTAATGCCAATGTTTTTGGTGCTAAATTCCTCCGAGAATGGACAAGAACAATGAAGCTAATCAAACCAAATGCCATTTTGATAGCAGAGGATCATTCTGATGGGGAAGCAGTGGCAGAATCACCTGATGTTGGTGGTTTGGGCTTTGATGCCGCTTGGTATGCCAATTTTTATCATCATTTAATTGGTGATACTAGACAAGGAACGGAATATGCCAGATTAATTCCTACGGCTGGATATGGTACAAATGAACCTCTAGCGATGGATTACTTTGCAGGAGCGTTAGGATGGTCTGGGCATAATAAGGTTGTTTATCATGAATCTCATGATGAAGCAGGTAATGCTTTTTTTGAAGCAGGAGGGCAGAGAATTGAGTCTCGCCGCACCATTGTATCTGCTGTGAACGGCGCACCATTGATTGGGGAAACTCGACGTTATGCGGAAGCACGTTGTCGCTTTGCATTTGGTATGTCTGTTTTGTCGGCTGGCACGCCAATGTTTTTAATGGGTGAGGAAATTGGCGCACAAAAACCCTACAGATTCAGCGATTTTATCAATAACCGGGAGGATTTGTTAGGCGATCGCCTAACACATGGTCAAACATTATTCCGATTTTATCAAGACCTGATTCAACTACGCCGCAACTATTCAGGACTGCGATCTCACTTGATTGATATTCTCTACGTCCACAATGCCAACCGAGTGATTGCTTTCCGACGTTGGGATGTAACTGAAGAATTTTTAGTGGTCGCTAGTTTGAATAATCATCCCTTTTCTTCAGGGTATACCATTAACAATTCCCGAATTGGAGATGGTCAATGGCGCGAGATATTTAATAGTGATGCCGTGCTTTACGGAGGAGATAGTACAGGCAACTTTGGCGCTGATATCTCTGCAACTAACGGATCTATTCATCCCATAGTTCCAGCCAATGGATTTGTTGTGTTCCAGCGCCATTAGATGGATCTATGGGGATCAATCCAAAATGACTTTCAACTAAAGGAATTAGTATTTTCTTTGGTTGCTACCTCATGGAAATCTTTTGAGATGAATTATGTGTCAGTTTGTGCAAAATCAATTCCACAATGTTTTAAAAGCACGGGCCCGCTTGGGCGAAGGTCCAATCTGGAATGATAATGAAAAATTACTTTACTGGGTCGATATCTATAATCATCGGGTGCATCAGTTCCATCCTGCTAGTGGGAAAAATGTGTTTTTTGATGTAGGCGATGTAGTTGGAGCAATCGCTAAAGCAGGTAAAAATCAATTGATTATAGCGCAACGACATCGTTTAGCATTCCTAGATACTGAGACAGGTATAGTCACCCCAATTGTTGAGATTGAAACAGATTTGCCAGATAACCGTTTTAATGATGCTAAATGCGATCCTCAAGGTCGCTTTTGGTTTGGCTCAATGTCTTCCTCAGGAAAGGCTCAGTCTAGCCTTTATCGCTATGACTTTGATGGTTCATTACATGTGATGGAAACAGGACTAACTGTTTCCAATGGTTTAGGGTGGAGTCCCAATCACGAAACATTTTACTTGACAGATTCTCCCCAACAAAAAATATATGCTTACGACTTTGATACAGCCACAGGTAATATTAGCAACCGCCGTATTTTTGTTGATTTAACTGGTGAGTCTTTCTTTCCCGATGGTTTGACCATAGATAGTCAAGGATATATCTGGTCAGCAATGTGGAATGGATGGTGTGTGATTCGCTTCAGCCCAGAGGGTAAAGAGATTTTCCGGTTACAGCTATCAGTACCACTTGTGACTAGTTGCACCTTCGGAGGCGAAGATTTACAGACACTTTATATCACCACTGCCTCTATTGGCCTTAAGCAAGAAGACATCGAAAAAAGTTTTGACTCCGGTGATTTATTTGCCTTTCATACTGATGTTACTGGATTACTAACGTATAATTTTAACTTATCTAGAAAGGTATAAACAAGTTTATTGGTGATCGCATTAGCGAAAAACAAAAACTCGTTTGAAACTCAATACCTTCGTCAAAAAAATAGTATGAAGAGATAAGGACGATGTAGTAGAGTTATTGTCTTCCACAACGACAACTCAGAAGTTACAACTTGCCCTTGTTCGACATCTTAGCACTGTTACAATGTCTGCTACTGAAGATTAGCATGACTATGATTGCATCATTTTAGCCGTATCAGTTCACTACATATACTTAAATTTTTTTTTTAAATCAGATCGGATTGCTATAGAAACTCATATGTAAATAATTCTGTGTGATTAGTTATTACCCGAAACGGATTAGCGATTAGCTTTCATTTGGTCAAACCAGGCGATCGCAGCCAATGAACTACTGATTTTCTGTTGCCCTTGCTGTATACCAGTTGGTAAGCGACTTTGAAGCGATTTATTTAAAGCATCTTCTAGAGACGCAAGGTCTGAATATTTTTCTAAATGGTAACGGATATCATTACTTGTCGGAACATTTTTTAGAACTTTAGTAGTATTTTCAATACTATCTCTTTGGGTGGCAGCCCGAATTAAAATTTCAAAAATATTTTTTTGTTCACACTTACCTTGAGACTTTATAGGAATGTTTTCTGTTAAACAGTTAACTACTTCGTTCAAGGTCTTATTGTCAGTTAAAGCTGGAGTATTAGTTGCAGTCATAGTCAAACCAGATATTCCTTTAAGTCGATTCTCACGCAACTTTTTGACAAAATTCTCTGCAATCACAGCATAATCATATTCTGGTGTAAGATTTGCTCTTACCCTTGGCTGATTTATTAACTTTACTTATGCTACGATATCAACTCAGTTATTCAGTTCTAGTATTTAAAATCACTAATCTTTAATAAAAAATCACTTAGATAGGTATTCATTACGGAGCGATCGCAAAAGTTTTCGGTCTACTGAAATTAAGGTCAGGTATTGAACTTTCAAAGAAGCGATTGTGATTTAGCTCTTATGAACCAGCAGATCAAGCAACAGCGTTGCTTTCTGTTTCAGTTTACTTCACTGGTTGACTTTTGAAAGCAAAGTTGAGCAACCCGCTTTGAAACTTTGAAACTTTGAAAGCATAAAGCGAGCAACTTGCTCATCTTATGCTTTCAGTGACAGATACAGGAATGTGTGTGAAGACAAAATAAAATACCCTTATCTTTTATCCGATATCAACTCCGATTAATACCTTTTCTCCAGGCGGCTAAGTGTTTAAGGTATAAAAAAATACTTAAGCACTTAGGTTTAGTGAAATTTTGCCGCAGACTAGAATGGCACACTTGTTAATCGCAAAGCCCTGATATAACAAGATTTTTGAGTGTGGGGAGTGTGGGGAGAGGGGAAAGGGTGGGGAGGGTGGGGAGAAAGAGCAGAAATTGAATAACTGCACATCAATGAACGCTGCATTGCCTCCCACACCTCCCACCCTTCCCCATCCTCCCACACCCTGCCAGCAAGGAGGTTTCAGCTTTTCAAGCGTGCCATTCGTCAGGGGAGCAAAGCATAACAAAGTTCTAAATGGTGCCGAAAGTAATACCCTGTTGTTTGAGCCACTGACGGTATGCAATAGAATAGCGATCGCTCGGTAAATGTACTTCTGCTTGCAAATTTAAAGGTAAGCGTCGGGGTTGCTGGGAATTGACAATAGCAATATCTTGACTAGCAACAAGATTTTGAATATTTAGATAGACTTCAACTGGAATTTCACGGGCGCTGTTTACCATTAACCAATATTGGGCCACGCACTCATCTTCATCGACTGGCGTAATAGTATAGAAGACATTTAGACGATGCTCTCCAGGTCCAAGTTTAAAGTATGCCACTAGCGGACGGAAGATACGGTAATGGTAAGTGTTGAAAATCATTGGCGCTTCTTTCGGATTAGCCGAACTAAAATCTAGTTCCCACAAACCACATTTGAAACGAATCTGATCTCCAAGAGACTCTAATTCATAATGCGTCAACTCAGGACGACTAGCGTGGGCGAATAATCCCGAATGCATAATTGGGAAGTGTGCCGGATCGATAAAATTTTCCAGCGTCCGTAGGGGGCTAGAGTGATAGTGGTAGGGGCCACAGAAAATTTTGCGATAAACCGGATCGTCCCACTCAGAAAATGGAGCTATATCTTGTTTTGGTGTTCCTAAACAAACCCAGAGCAAATCGTAACGCTCAAGAAGTTGGTAAGTTTTAACACAAGCTCGTGCGGGAGGCGATTGGTCTGGATTAGCTGGAGCTAGTATACATTGGCCTTCGCTGTTAAAGGCTAAACCGTGGTACGAACAGACAAGGGTCTGTTTATTGACATATCCCAAAGAAAGACGAGCGCCACGATGAGGGCAAAGGTCTTGCCAAGCTAGAACTTTGTCGCCATTATGCCAGAGTACTAAATCTGAGCCTAATAAACGTTTGTGCAGAACTGTTCCAGGTTGGAGGTCTTGCGAGCGGGCTATTACATGCCAATCATTCAGCAAAATCTGGTCTTGCACCATGAGTATCGACACCCTTGAGGTCAAATACCTATATCTTAATCAGAGTGAACATGAAACTTGAACTTGATTTTGTCAGCGTTCTGGTACGCTGGGCGCTTGCTTTTCGCTACCATCAACTACAAAAATCATCTACCCGAATATCTCGCCAGACATCAGACACTTGCCAGCCGGAATTTCCCACCGATTGTACTGGAGGATTGTCAAGCAATGGAATATAGTCAGGAACTCTAGGCTCTGAAATTGCTACTGGTTTCTCCTCAACCTCAACCACAGGGGCAGTAGAATTGTCAGTATTAGCTTGAAGAAGTTGGTCTTCAGCCTCTTCGATTAGCTTCATCTGTCTCAGGGTAAGCTTGTCGGATTTTTTGATGATTTTTTTTGTATCTATATCATTAGAAGTTTTCATTGAATATTCCCTCGAAGGCATTGGTTTAAAATTTGGATGAGTAAATTTGGGATAAGTTAGGTATAAATAATTTGCACGAAATAAACACTCTACTGCAAAACTATGGAAAATACGAGTCCCTTGCCGAAGAATTTATTAATTGGACATAAATATCTTTTTCGGGCAGATGCCTAAAAGCGATCGCAGTAGGATCATTGTCTAGAAGTCAAAATTCTTTTGGGTTTTTGACATACGTTGACCTGTACCAATGCCATCGCTACGATTCAAAATACGCCTTTAGAAGAAACCATGACGGCACTCGCTGAGGTAGTGCGTCAGGGAAAAGCTCGTTACATCGGCTTTAGCGAATGGAAAAAGTTTTTGCCAAAAAGCTAGAGCTTTTGCTCTATAAGGAGAACCAAGTTCTTAATTTTGGATAAAGTCGAGCTTAGTAGCTATTCATAAAATCATTTATAGAAATGCGATCGCCATACAGCCAATGTTCATACTAGCTAAAATAAATCTGAGAGTAGGCAATAAAAATTAATAAACATCAAAAATGTTTGAGAAAGAAGTCAATATCAAAGATAGTTTTCACTCAAAACAGCCTGGGGGCGGCAGCGATCCGAATAGTTTTGATTGTAAAGAAACATGGTATCCCATCCATTACCTAGAGGACTTAGACAAATCAAAACCAACGCCTTTTACAGTGCTGGGAAGAAATATTGTAATTTGGTGGGATAGACTTGCCCAATCTTGGAGAAGCTTTGAAGACCAGTGTCCTCATCGTTTAGCACCGTTGTCTGAAGGCAGGATTAGTGACGATGGGCTTTTGGAATGTCCCTATCACGGTTGGGCTTTTTCTGGAGATGGAAATTGCCAAAGGATTCCTCAACAAGTCAAAGGTGGAACAGCAGAGATATCAAAACGAGCTTGTGTGGCATCATTACCAATTATTGAGAATCTTGGACTACTGTTTGTATACGTTGGTGAATATGAAAATGCTGCCAAAACCGAAGTCCCAATAATTGAACCATTAGAAGAATCTCCCGAAGGATGGGTTGTAATTAATACATTTAGGGATGTACCTTATGATGCATTAACACTATTAGAAAATATACTAGACCCTAGCCACATATCGTTTACACATCATAAAACGGTAGGAAATAGGGCAAATGCAGCACCTTTGGAACTTGAAGTGATTGAATCTGGGAAACATGGATTCAAAGGGATTTGGAAACAAGGTTTGAAACCAGGGCAATCAGGAGAGTTGTCTACAACCTTCGTCGCTCCAAGTTTAATGTGGCATGACATCAACTCCCCGCGTGGTAGAATTTTAACAGTTGTTTATGCTACACCCATACGTAAAGGAGAATGTCGTGTATTTGCACGTTTTCCTTTTAAGTTTCCTGATAAACTTCCAGGTTGGTTTATTAAGCTCAGACCGCGTTGGTATTACCACATTGGACAAAATGGTGTTTTAGGGACTTCCAAGAAATAAAATATACAGCCAGTAGAAATGATAATCATTGTAAGGGGGGAGTCTTGGGTTGCCGTTGGCAACCCAAGACTCCCCAAATACACATGAAAAATCTGCACTTTCCTGTCTTGACCCAAGAGTGCTATTTGATTATTAATTATAGCTAACGAAAACTTTAATAACTATTTTTTAAACCTATGTTGCTTCATAGTGAATATCAATAAACCATTTCCCTAAATCCGGGAAAGTTTCATGAGTTGAATCAGTCAAACGGTTGATTTGCTTCTCAATCGTTGACATAGCTTCTTTTGTCAGCTTAACTCCTAACTCATAAGTTTCAGTAACTAGTTTGACAACCGGATGTTTTCCATTCCAGGTCATATTATGAGCAAAATTTAAAGCGGTTTCTACTTCATCTAAAATGCTCCCATTCCAATAATTTTCTAGTACAGCCCAAGTCCGTTCGATGGGATTATATTTACTGTGATATGGAGGGTAGTAAGCTAAACGTAAATTCAGTTGATATTTTTGAGAAAATTCAACTATGCGTTTCATGAATTGTGTACGCCGAGAATTATTCTCTCCTCCATTATCTTGATTAATAAGCAGAGTTTTTATTTCTGGAAATCGCCAACTTTCTGATTCCCAAAAATCTGCTAAAATATCAACGATAAAATCACTCGTTACTTTTGATTCTGTAAAATATAAAAATAGTTCATCAAGCCCTGGAATAAATATACCATAAGGAGTCACGCTTGTTTTAGGGTGGAAGTCATGGTCATCAGTTTTTGTCGGCACTCGATTTCTACCACCACGGTCAAATGAGCCGATATTGACACGAGCTTTCGCATCCAAACTTAAACGTAAAATGCTTGGGTCTTCTATTGCCTCTTGATGAACTATAGCTAATTGCTCAAAGATTGCGTCAGTTTGAGGAATTTTTTTTGAGGTTGAATTTTGGCAACCCGTTTGAGGCGATATCCTAAATCATTTAACTTAACACGAATTGTTTCTGTAGTTGGCAATTCTTCATCTGCATAACAAAATTTCTCAATTAATTGATGTCTCACAACAGATGCACTCAGGCGCGTGTAGAGCCTTTGACTTTTAAAACTTGGATCTATCTGACTTTGACCATCAACCAACTTTTTGATATCTGATAAAAGATTTGGCAGATGTGATTCTGCTTTATAACGTCCTCGACCTCGATAATTATCTACACAAGTAATACCACTAGTTAATTCTTTAATTCCTTTACTAATAGTTACACGATTCCATCCTAACTCTTGCTCTGCTTTCAAGTGTCCTCCATGTCCTAATGCTGCAACTGTTTGTGCTAGAAATTTACGCTTGGCCGCACCCTTTAATTGCTTGGCAGTTTCCTTCAACAATTTTTTCAATGAATCCGTTAGTTGTATTGACACCTTAAACATCCCAAAATCGAATCATCATTGAATTTACTACAACTTGGGGTGGGATAGGCTGCCAACGGCAGCCTATCCCACCCCCCCCCCATAACAATGATTATCATTCTTAGAGACTGTATATTTTATTTTCTGGAAGTCCCTTAGAAGACGATCAAATTTTTCTCCACTATCAAGAAAGGTATCTTGAAGCTAAAGGAGGTAGCCCGAACTTTACTAAAGCTTTTTACCTTCCAACCAAAGCAGATAGTTTTGTATTTGAATTGCGTCAGTGGGTAAACCAATATAATGCTGAACCATTTGGCAAAGAGACTTTTTCTCCCCCATTGGCAAAGTCCGTGCTTCTGGAGAGGTATCATTCTCATACGGAAAAATGTGCCAGTTGTAGCTCGGCGCTTTCTATTATTGAGCGATTGAGATTTGGAAGTGGAGTTGCAACAGTACTTACTTTGGCTTGGACTCCAATGCTTTTTTTATTTTTTCAGACAACATCAGTTGTAGTAGTTGTGATTGAAACTCTAGCTCCCTTAATTTTTGCACTAGCATGGCTCGGACTAAGTAAGTTAGTTATTCAGTTTTATGATGGACGAACCTTACCTCCACGAAACCGACCCGAAAAAAACTGAAATCTAATAATACCAGAAATATACGAGTAAGCTCATCCTAATTACAGGCATAAGTAAAGGTCTAGGTTATGCGATGACCGAGGGTTTTATTCAACAGGGGCATACTGTTATTGGTTGCAATACTTTTCGGTTAAACCCAATAATCTCTCTTTTGGTCTGGGGAAAGGTTAAAGGGTAATGGGGAAAGGGAAATTCAAACCTTTTCCCTTTCCCCTTTCCCCCTTAACCGAAAAGTATTGTTATTGGTTGCGCCCGTTCATCAGATGTTATTGATAAAATACGCCAAAAGTTTAGTGCTACCAACGATTTCACATCTGTAGATGTAGCAAATGAACAGCTTGTAAAAAAATGGGCACTCTTTCGTACTTCAAAAATATGAACCGCCAGATATAGTAATTAATAATGCGGCAATTACCAATTATCCAGCGCCTTTGTGGGAAATACCATCTGAAGAATTTTCGGATCTAATAGATATCAATATCAAAGGAGTAGCGAATATAATTCGCCATTTCGTACCAGCAATGGTGAAAAACAAACGGGGCATTATTGTCAACTTTAGTTCTGGCTGGGGACGTTCGACTTCACCCCAAGTTGCACCATACTGCGCTTCTAAGTGGGCAATAGAAGGATTAACTCGTTCTTTGGCACAAGAATTGCCGAATGGTATGGCAGCTATACCCCTTAATCCAGGGATTATTCATACAGATATGCTCTCTATTAGTTTTGGAGAAGAAGCTGCTAATTATACACCCGTGTCCGATTGGGTATTGAAAGCTGTGCCATTTATTCTCAATTTAAAACCCAAAGATAACGGGATTCCCTTGACCATTTCATGAGATTGATCATGCGTGAATTGTTTTGACCAGTTACGAAAAAACGGGCTGATCTAAACTGTATTGGTTTATCGCCTAGACGCGCAGGGAATTAGTACAATTTTTGAATACTGGAGTTTTCAGCAGGAAAAAGCATTTGAGCCAAAGTCTACCTATAGCACCAAGCCGAAAACTGAAGATTACGATCCTAACAGTAGGTTCAAGAGGAGACTTGCAACCATACTGTGCTTTAGCTATTGGCTTGAAACGTGCTGGGCATGAAGTAACGGTTGCAACGCATGAGAACTTTGAGTTATTTGTTAGGAAGTTTGATTTAAAGTTTGCACCGATCGCTGGCAATATGGAAGAGTTTCTGCAATCCAAACAAGGGCAGCGATTGATTGCGGGAGAAAAGTTGAAAAAAGAAGAGGCAGATAAGCTTTTGCTTCAACAGTTGCAGTCTGCTTGGGTAGCGTGTCAGGGAAGTGAGGTGATTATCTACACGCCGCTAGCTATTTTTGGATATCATATCGCAGAGAAATTAGGCGTACCCTGCTTTTTTGCATCAGTTCTGCCGTTGACTCCTACAGGGATGTTTGGGTTTTTGAGATTTGCTCAAATAACTAAAAACCCGCTAAAGAAATTAATCAACTATGGCAGCTACTTGTTAGTAGAGTTCTTGCACTGGCAAAGATATCGTCAACTGCTCAATCACTTCAGAACAGAAACTTTGAAATTGCCGCCCTTACCATATTTGGGCAGACGCTTCAGACGGAAGACTCCGGCGAATGTATCACGAATCCCTATATTGTATGGATTTAGTTCGCACGTCATCCCAAAACCCCGTGACTGGCCTGCATGGGCGTATGTGACAGGGTTCTGGTTTATTGACCAAGCCTCCGAATATGAGCCACCCCTGGAACTAGAGGATTTTCTTGGACGAAAGCAATTACCTTTGTGTTTTGGGTTTGGGAGCATGACGATGCCCAATCCAGAATATCTCACACACTACATCGTGGAAGCCTTAAAGAAAACCCGTCAAGGCGGGATTATATTATCTGGCTGGGGAAATGTTGGAAGAACAGTGAATGTAAAGGATTCGCTACGAGTGTTTGTGATCAATGAAGTTCCTCATGATTGGTTATTTCCCCAAGTGCCAGCAATAGTACATCATGGAGGAGCTAGTACAACGGCGGCAGTGTTACGTTCGGGAACACCATCAGTTACCGTACCTTTTTTTGCAGATCAGCCAGTTTGGGGTGAAAAGTTAACTCGGTTGGGAGTCAGCCCTACGCCGATACCGTACCACAAGGTGTCAGAAGAAACTCTAGCGGCAGCGATTGAAATCGTACTGGGCGATGAGGTGATGCGGTGTAAAGCCCAGGAGTTAGGCCAGAAGATTAGAGATGAAGATGGTGTGGCGAATGCTGTTGAAGCATTCCATCGGCATTTGGGGTTGATTGGGTGAGAAATCCCAGACAATTGAAGGAGAAGTCAGAAGACAGAATTCAGAATTCAGAATCACTTTTGTTGGGGATTCAAACCCCTTTACTCATCTGCTTTTTTGTTCAGGAGTCATTCTGGCTCCTAACTCCTGACTCCTGAGTTTTTTAAATTAAAATACATCATCACACCCACAACAGCAGTAAATGTCCCAAGTTAAAGTTGATGCGGTACTCTGTGTCAACGGCAGTGTCCTAATAGTTTTTTACACCCAGGGCATTGCTGGCAGTTTCGGATTATCAGCCGGACTCTTGGCATATTTGGAGAGCAAAAGTTGTACTACAGTGCGGAAACAGCTTTGAGGATTGGGTTAGAGTGGTTGCGGGATGAATGGTAATGAGTGCGTATATGCAATCCAAGGTCAGCATTAGTAGTTTGCGGTACTTCACGACAGCCTTGAGCGCACTTCACTCTTGGGAGCGATCACAAGAAGGTAGGCGGGTACGCCATCGCACATAATTGTCCCTGTTGTGTGGACTTATTCGGGGTGATGATGGGATGCCGCAGAGTGGCGAATGTAAACCAATGGTTTACACGCATCTGACTGGGTTACATCAGGGGTGGTGTTGGTACTTGCGCTTAAGAGGATATTTATAAAGTAAATCTAAAGAAGAGGAAATAAGGTTAAACAAAAAAGATAAGATACTCCTAAAGAGTATATATACGGTAATAAATTCGCTCTTGCTATCTGGCTGATGATTCAAGCTCATGTTGAGGTTATTCAACGTATTGGCAAAGAATTTGAGGTTTTACCCAAACCTTGGATAGTGGAAAGAACATTTGTATGGTTTAGCCAGTACCATCCCATAAATAGTCTGCAATAGTCTTATCCTGTTAACACCTGTGTCTAAAAGCCTCGATATTAAGCTATTTGGGGAATTTTACTTGGCTGCCGATGGATTACCCATTCAGGGCATCAATTCGGAAAGATTACAGGCTCTGTTGGCATTTATTCTCCTGCATCGGGACACGCTACAACAGAGGCAGCAGGTTGCTGTGCATCTTTGGTCTGATGCAACCGACACGGATGCAAAAGCCAATTTACGGCGACGGTTGCATGAATTAAAGCAAGTAATTCCTGGTGTCGATCGCTGGTTGCATATTGAAACGAAAACAATCCAATGGCTATGCAATGATAACTGTCACATTGATGTAGCCCAGTTTGAAAGCATAATCGCCCAATCTGCTTCTTTTGCCCTTGCTGCCCAAATCCAAGCTCTAAAACAGGCAGCAACGCTCTACCAGGGAGACTTACTCCCCAGTTGTTACGACGACTGGATTATTCCTTATAGAGAACAAATGCGGCAACAGGCGATCGCTGCGTTAGATAGGCTAGTCACCCTGCAAACCACTCAAGAAGACAATCGTCCGGCGCTCTTTTATGCCCAACAATTGCAGCGGATTGACCCACTTTATGAACCCGCTTATTGTCACCTGATGCGCCTCCATGCTCAACAGGGCGATCGCGCCAGTGCCCTGCGAGTCTATCACCAGTGCATGACTACACTGCAAGCTGAGTTGGGAGTCAATCCCAGTCCTACAACTTGCAAGCTTTATGAAGAATTGCTGCTCCTGGACGATGCCCCGCCACTACCTACCTGTACAGCAAGTACCCAAACCCAAGCACCAGACTTTTTCAATTTAATTCCTATTCCCTCACCAATTGCTGTGACAGCAGAACTCCCCTTGATTGGTCGTGAGGCACAATGGGCTGCCATTGTGAGTTGGCGGTCGCAATGCCAAAAGCAGGATCGGGCGGATCTGTTGTGGCTCTTGGGTGAACCGGGTATCGGCAAAACCCGACTGTTAGAGGAATTGGCAAAAACTGTCCAGAGCAGTGGCAGCTATGTGCTTTGGGGGCGGGGATTTGAGGCAGAAATGTTGCGTCCCTATGGCGTGTGGGTAGATATGTTTCAAGCGATCGGCGCGACGAAATTTCTGGATGAACTCAAATCTCTGGTGCTGAATGTGGAGTCGGCAGCCATCTTGAACCGTGGGCGATTGTTTGATTTAGCGGTTCAGTTCATTACCCAATTAGCGGAAACTGCCCCTGTACTGGTGGTGCTGGACGACATCCAGTGGTTGGACGAAACTTCAATCTCCTTTTTGCACTACACGGTGCGCTTGCTCAATCGACAGAAACCTGTTTGGTTTGCCTGTGCTGCCCGCAAACGAGAAATCGCAGGCAACAAACCAGCCGATAAGTTTATTCAGACTCTGCACCGGGAACATCGCATTTGCACAGTGGAACTAACACCCCTCGATCGCCAGCAAACTTTGGCATTGGCTCAAGCCGTCGGATATACCGCTGATGGCGATCGCATTTTTACCAGTAGTGGTGGCAATCCCCTGTTTGCTCTGGAAATTGTCCGCGCTCAAGCTCAAGCGGATCGCACAGCAGTTGACACCCTAGAAACGCTGATTCAAGGGCGACTGCGGCAATTAGATGAAACAACGCAGGAGTTAATGCCTTGGATGGCGGCGTTGGGACATAGTTTCAATCCCAACACTCTGGCAAAGGTGGCAGATTGCCCCATACCACGGTTACTTAGCGCTATCGATCGGTTAGAACAGGATGGCATCATTTGCCCCGGTAGCGCGATCTCTGGCGAAGTTTCCTACAACTTTGCCCATGACATTGTGAGACAAGTGGCTTACGAGCATTTTTCCGAACCCCGACGCAGGATGATTCATACCCACATTGCTCAATCTTTGAATGCGATCGCCACTCCTACTTCTCCACTGATTAATGATGTTGCTCGCCATGCCGATCTGGGCAGCGACCATGCCCTGGCTGCAACCGCCTGTTTGCAAGCAGCAGAGCGTTGTTTGCGAGTCTTTGCTTATGGGGAAGCAGCTGAACTCACCCAGCGAGGCATTCGTCATTGCCAGTATTTAGCCACAAACGAACGCATTCACCTCCACTTGAATTTGCTAAAGACCAGCGTGAAAGCAGGAGTGCCTAAGCAACAAGCGGCTGCGCTCAAGCAAGAATTACAATCTCTGATCCAGGAAGCCGCAATCTTGAGACTACAAGAAGATGAATCGACCGGGCTGGAAGCATTGATTGTCCTGAATTATGACCACGGTAACTTAAGTGAAGTACAGCAGTATTCGCTACGGGCCGCAGAACAGGGACGCACCGCCAGTCCTGGCACCACTATGTATATGCTGGCTCACACTGGGTCTTGTCTGGCAGAAATTGGGCGAGAAATGACCCGCGCCGAAGCACTCTTATTAGAAGCCCAATCTATTAGCGATCGCTTGGGCACTTCTGCCATCGATATTCCCTTTGGACTGGGTTGTGTCCGTCGTTTCCAGGGGAATACCGAACAGGCAAGCTCGCTGCTGCGTCAGGGCTGGCAAATGGCACAGGTGGCTCAAGACCATTGGCGCGAATGTACCTGCCTCACCAATCTAGTCATGTTGGAATTAGAAACTGGCAACCCATCTGCCGCATTAAATGACGGCAATGAGCTGATTCATGTGGCGGCACAAATGGGTGAAGGAAGTGAAGCTCCCCATGCAGCTGCTTTGAATGCTCTCACTCAATACCTACTCCAGAAGCAGAACGCCACAGAAATTCTCGAGCAATCGTCCCAGGTACTTCAACGCATTGATTCCCCTCGGATGCTGGCTTATGTCCAAACGATCGCCGCCCAATGGGATTTAGCACATGGGAATCTGATACAAGCGATCGCCCGTGCCGAGAAAGCTCTAGAAGCTGCACAGGTGGTGAATAATCCCAGCGAAATCGCCCTAGCCTGGTCTGTAATTATCCAAGCCAATCATCAACGCGGCAATCTCAATTGTGCCCAGCGGCATTTTGCTGACTTGAAAACTCGGCTCAAGGATCGCACCTTAAGTGCCCAGGCTCAACAATCCATTGCTGCTTTAGAGGCATATCTGCATGAACCAATTCACCTGTGATCAAGGAGGAAAACTACCGTGGGATTTGCGATCTCAGAAATGTCATTTTCGCCGCCGCTCTGTGTGCCCATGACCTATGACCGTTGGATGCAGGTTACGCAGAGCTTGAATGGGTGTATCGAAGCACGGAATATCCAATGGCAGTATTCCTTGGTGTCAGCGCAAGGCGATCGCTCCATTTGTGTTTATCAGGTTCCTTATACAGATGCAGTACGTGAAGCCTACCGTGAAGTGGGAATCCCATTTCAACGGATATGGCAGGCAGATATGTGGTTGGAGCAAAATCCGACAAACTTGCCTCAGAGCTGTTCTCTAGCGATCGCAGAGGTCAATTTCGATCCACCGATGACAAAAACAATTTATGAGTCCAGCAAGCGTCAGGCAGAAGGCTGTTTTCAGGAATTGAACGTTCAACATGCCTTTTCCGCAGTGTCTATGGATGGAACCTACTCCATTTGTGTTTTTTTGGCTACCACTGCTGAGGATGTGCGATCGCTCTACCGTAAAATTGGTCAGCCCTTTGAACGAGTTTGGAAAGCAACTTTTATCCAACCCAATACTGATAAGACTTCTCTCACTTCCTAATTTCACAGATTCTGTTTATAGTCACCCATACCTTTACAGTAAAAGCAATCAGAGATCGCCAAACCCGCTTTACCCAACGCGACCAGAACTTTGGCTAATGACTGTAAGCTAGTCTATAAACTCTTATGGGATAAGAGGCGTTTCCAATTCAGATTAGGCATAAATTAATTTTATTAAAAACTTAACGATAAGTATTACGTATACTATTAAGCCACTCTCGATCTAAATCTAGTGTAATAATACGAGTTTGACCATCCAGAGTTACTATTGCTTGAATTTGCGACATAAAATCATTTTTTAAATCGAGAGCGCGTGTTGGTGACAAAATACCTCCCTCAGCATAAAGCTCAAATAATTCTATAGGTAAATCAAAAGAAAAAATATTGATGCCGTTATAACGCAAATACCATCCTTCATTATCCCAAATAATGCGAACTGTATATTGCTCTTGCAAGTCATGAATTGATATATCGGGGTTAGGTACTAGAAAAAGAGGGAATTGCCTTCCTATCATTGCTACTACACCTCCCTTCACTCGGTGACATTCTTGACAAAATTGTTTCAATAAGTTGCCTGCGTCTAAATTTTCAACAGCTTGGTTTATATACTCATAATTTTGATTTTTAATACAGACTCGAATTGCGTTACGGAGTTCAGTCATATTCACTTCAATATTATTCCTACCATCTCTTGCTCCAAAGGCTTCGTACGTTACTTTTCTAATTGACTGAATAATAGGTTGAATAAACCTTGATTTTGCTAATGGAATTAGGTAAATATCTTGTGCAAAGGCATATCTTTCAGCAGGATCTGTATATCCAGTTGCTGAAAATACAGCATATTGATAATGATATCTTTTCTTAATTAGCACTCCATTTATTGAAAACCAATGTTCTTCGACATCCTTTAGTACACCAACAGCATTTCGTATTACCTCAATTCCTACACAGGTTTTATCATCAGAGTAGCATTTAGCCTCAATAAGAAGACGTTGAGGATGAGAGAATGGATGTGCAATAGCAAAATCTGCAACTGCATCTATTTGATGTTGTCCACCACGCCCTAAAACCTCCAATCCAGAGTGACCATTACGAAGCGTTGGGTCGTCAGTGCTAGCTTTTTCAACAGTTATGTAACCAGATATCTTAAGTAAGTGAAGCAGTGCTTCTTCTAACAACATTCCCCGAATTTGTGAAATAGTAGACATTTATATTTCCCTAAATTAACCCTGCTCTACTAGAAGTTCTACAATTGGTTAACCTAATCTGCTGTTTCTTAAAGTGAACTGCATAGGTTGGATCAACTTGGGTTAGCTACCTCTGAGTGATAAATTTTTAAGGTCTTATCTAGAATTCCCGGAAAAGTGCGCTATTTAACACACTAATACAAAATATCTTGCTCCTGATTGCAGCAATGTTCATACGGTATTGAGCCGAGATTTAAGTAATTTTCTGCAAGATGGACTGGAGCCTATCTTGCCTTTAATCAAGCTTTAAAGGAACGCTGTAAAGCTACTGAACGATCCTCAAATGATTTGCGGACGATTTCAGGACGGTAGGCTGAATAACCTGGTTATAGAACAACAAACAAGCATTCATCAGAAGAATAACCATGACTACCACTTTACCCAGTCCCAATCAAGCTTACGAACAATCCCTTCTCCGTGCAACCAAAGTCAACTGGAAGATTGAAGACATCATCGGTGGCGACAAACGCCTAGATTTCAGTAAGCGATTTCTACCAGAAGCTTTGGCGCAAGTGAATAAAATTTCCTGCCTGAATGAAGCTGAAAAACTAGTTCTCAACCAGATTCGTGGCAATAGCTATTTGCACCTATTTGGTCTGGTAGAAGAGTTCATCGTTCCCTGTGTAATCAACCATGTGAAAACGACAGGATTGGAAAACATCACTGCCACCCAAGCCCTGCTTCACTTTGCTGAAGAAGAGAGTAAGCACATTTACTTGTTCCGCCGCTTTGCCGAAGAGTTTGAAATTGGTTTTGGTTGTCGCTGTGAAGGTATCGGCCCCGTGCAAGACATTGCCAATGCTGTGCTTGAGCATCGTCCTTTGGGTGTGGTGTTGATTATCCTCTACATTGAGTGGATGACCCAATATCACTACCTGGCAAGTGTCCGCGATAACTCCAGTGAAAGCTTAGATCCACAGTTTTGCAGCCTGCTACGGAATCACTGGCTGGAAGAAGCCCAGCACACGACTCTGGATACCCTGATGGTAGAGCAGTTAGTACAAGAGTTGGAATCTGACGAAATCGAAGCCGGGGTAGACGATTTCTTCAAACTGATCGAGTTCCTCAACGGAGGTCTAATGATGCAGGTGAAACTGGATCTGGAAAGCCTTGCCAGAGCAACGGGTCGCACCTTCACCGAATCTGAGAAGCAAGAAATCATAGCCATTCAAGAACGGTCTTATAAATGGACGTTCGTTGGCTCTGGAGTCAGCCATGCTAAGTTTTTAGAAGTCTTCAACCAGTTTGGAATTACTCGGCAAGCAGAGCTATTAGAGGTATCTAAGAGCTACTGCACATAATTAGCTGGCGATCGCTTTCAACCCTGCAAAATGAGCGATCGCTATCTTTGTAACCCAGCACAACCTCTGACTTTTTTCAGCAATAACCTAAAATGTTTTATTCCATACTGAATTTCAAAATATTTTAGTTGAAAATACTTATATGCCACCTCCACGCACTCTGATTCTGACCATCCTCGCTATGCTGGCCTTTGCTAGCAACTCCCTACTCTGCCGCATGGCGCTCAAGCATACCAATATTGATGCCGCTAGTTTCACCTCAATTCGCTTGATTTCTGGTGCTTTGGTGCTTTGGCTGATAGTCCGGTTACGAGGAGAGACAATCGCCAAAGCAGGCAGTTGGTTCGCATCGCTGGCACTGATTTCCTATGCTGCCTGCTTTGCGATCGCCTATGTCAGCTTATCGGCTGGAACAGGTGCTTTACTCCTGTTTGGCTCAGTGCAAATCACCATGATTAGCTATGGGTTGTGGATGGGGGAACGGTTGCGATGGTCTCAGAGTATGGGGCTAATTCTGGCTCTAGCTGGATTAATTGGGTTGTTGTTGCCAGGAGTAACAACCCCACCCCTGCCAAGCTCATTATTGATGCTATGCGCTGGAATGTCATGGGGCATCTATTCTTTGTTGGGCAAAGGAGTTGCGAATCCGACGCAGGTCACAGCCAGCAATTTTCTCCGGGCGGTACCGTTTGCCATTGCTCTAAGTCTGTTTACTTATCCTCAAATAACATTGGATCTGACTGGAGTTGGTTATGCGATCGCCGCCGGAGCAATCGCATCTGGGATGGGCTATGCCATTTGGTATCATGCCTTACCAGGCTTGCAAGTAACGCAGGCGGCGGTAGTACAACTGAGTGTGCCAATCCTGGCAGCACTCGTCGCCATCCCGTTACTCCAGGAACCCATGACCCTACGGCTCGGTTTAGCAGCGATCACTGTTCTGGGCGGTATTGCTCTAGTGATTGGACAGCGGCAACGGGCTGGACAAATTCCTGCCAATGCCAGTGAATTTGTAAAGAACCAGTCACGCGATCGCAGATTTCTTACCCTTTCTTTGCCTATCAGACAAAGACTGGTCTGGAGTTTATGGCTGATGACTTGGTTGGGACTGCTGGCTGGCTTAATTTCACGACAGTGGTACGAGGGTGTAGTCTGGTTCTCAGCAGTCCATGCTCTGCTCTTCATCTATCTTGAGCGATTCAATCTAACTGCTTTCCCAGTTCAGGTACGGCTAGCCTATGTAGCATGGGTCGCGATCGGCACTTATATTCCTTACATGCACTGGCTGATGTGGATTACTACCGTTGCTTTAGCTACCAATCTCTTTATGAGTTACTGTCCCTTAGCTCGCCTGCTTTCCCTATTACCCCTCAACCGCAGTGAACCTCTTTCCTTCAACTTGGTAAGCCGGGTCTTTCTCAGCCCGCCAATGAAAGGGCGATTCATACCCCAGCAACGAGGCTTTAAACCCGAATAATAACTTTAAGTAAGTCAGTGTTAAAAATTACCGTTATGACAATGTATTCAATGTTTATACAGAGGTGTAGATATCTGGTGTTGTATAAACTAAATTTTAGTGAAAGGTAATAAATGTAAATTTATATACTCTATTGAGATGAATAACTCAGTAGAGTATTTTCGTGAGAGTCACTCCTCTTGAGGAATCGTCTTGTCTTGTTGCAACCCAACAAAACCTCTTTCTAACAACATAAATTGAAAACTGCGGCTGCCCTGTCAAGAAATGCGATGCCTGCGATTCTTGCTAGTCTACGCACTTCTTGAAACATCTATAGTTGTGATTCTCTCAATTGTAATCATTGCTATTAGGAGCCGATAGTTGAATCATCTCAGTAAAACGTGAATATTTAACCGCATCGGTAGGGGGATAATCTGCCGACACTGCAATTAACCCAATTTTGATATCCTCGAAATAAATCACACCGCCAATACGTCCTTCAAGAAAGAAAGCTCCATGAAATAAATGATATGGAGCGATATAGATTAGCAAAAAGTCACTAATCTTTATTGCCCTATCAAACATCTGCTGACAAGTTTTTTGGAGGACAGCATCTAGATATTCATTATAGGCAGGCTCACCCATGTCAGTGAATTCCGGTTGATCCGCAAAATGATCCATATAAAATAGCCAGATATTAGACAAGTCTGCGTCATTCGTGAGTTTCTGCTTAAGTGACTGCAATCGGTCGATATTCATTGTGTAACAGGTGTACCGTTTAAAGTCATCACAGGATCGCGATCGCAAAGGCTAATATCAGCTTTCCAACGGGAGGGGAATTTTGAATCAATGAAAGTGACTTTAAATCTGCCCCAATGATAGGTAGGTTTCCCATCTGCCCCTTCTCTATAGGTATCGCAACGTACCGATGAAGACTTTTGTACCCAGTAGCCATTGTATGAACCTCGGTCATTAAACACTCCTGCTAAACCATCAATGAAGATTACTCCATCGCTACCATAACGCCACACGGCAGTTTTATTACGATCTTCTTGATAAACCACTTTATATTCTTCCGTTTTCCAAACCTCATCTGCTAGAGCTTTTTGAGGCGCAGCAGTGCAAATCAATAAGGCTAAAGTCAGAAGAACATAGTTCTTTTTCATAAAATTGACTTTGATAAATTCAAAATTTGGCATGAATTACGAGGTCAATTTTCTCACAGTTTTATGCGCTTATTGAGAAAATAAGAGGTTTTGGGGCTAAAACGCACATATTACCGCAAGATTAGATTATTTTTGATAGCTCAACTAAAACGTAGCGCTACTACTTCCACCAGGGTTTAAATAACAATGGTGACACCGATAAAAACACCAAAAAAACCGACGCGAGTATAAACGAGGAGGCATCGCTTCCTTGTAAAGCGGTTTTTCCAGAAGCACCCAACCAGGTATAAGCAATCGTGCCTGGAATTACTCCAATGAAGGTTGCAAGGGTATAAATCTTCAGGTTGATTGTGGTTAGTGCCAATAAAAAGTTAATAATATTAAACGGAGCAATCGGAGCAAAGCGTAGAGATAGAACTAAAGAAAAGGGATTGCGTTCGAGTGCTTTATGCCATTTTTCCAGCAGTTTATTTTGAGCGAATTTTGCTGTTGCCCAATCTCGAAATAGGTATCGAGTCAGACAAAATGCTCCGACTGCTCCCAATGTTGCGGCTAATGTAGACCAAAGGCTTCCCCATCCCAAACCAAAAGCTACGCCTCCAGTTAATGTATGAATTGTTATCGGCAAACCTAAGACTGTGACCAATACGTAGGTGGAGATAAATAAGGGAACAGCCCAAATACCTAATCTTTGCAACCAGACTGAGAGAATCTCTTGATTGAGTAAATTACGTAAGGGAGTTGTGAAAAAGAGTAAGATTGCACCCAGCAGTAGTAATATCTGGAAATTTTTGCGGAGTAAGTGTTTTAATCCCACGGAGCTACACTCCGTCCTGACTGGTTGGTGAGCGCATCAATGTTTTACGTAATTCCACTGCATGAAAGATACTCAAAATATCACATTGCCAAGTTGGTAACAACAACGTCATGGCAATTTCTTCTAAACTATTGAGCCAACAAAGCGCGATTGCAAACCAAAGAATGTTCGCGTAACCAAAACCAAATAACCCGACTGTCGCCGTAAGTAGAGCTAATCCCCATGCTTTAGCAGTGTAGGTATGGAAACTAGGGAATTTCTGAAACTTGATTAAACTAATTGTGAATAATATTAGTTGGATAGTAATCGCGGATAATAAAGGTACTCGAAAATTGATGATTACTTGGGGATATACTAACCAAATACTGATCGCCACACACAAATACAAACAAATATCAGCCCAGCTATCTGCTTGACGAAGTAGGGCTGTACTAACCTTTAAGCGACGGGCAATGATCCCATCAAAAACGTCTGAAAGTACGGCAATAACATAACCGATGATGAACCAAAAACTGGTTCTATGGTCTAAAGCATCGAGAACTAATAAAGGAGCTAGAGCGAAGCGCATTCCCACTAAAGTAATCGGAAGATGTGATAGTTTTATCATCGTTCCCCACTTTCCTAGCGTTAATTAAACTAGTATAAACACTATAATGATATTGGCAAATTCGCTACAAATATAACAATATTCATAGCAGCACTTTCCACCTGGGTGAGTGTTTGGGGAATGTCAAAGGATATTGTGTCAATTACTTGTGTGGTCATCTCTTTTGTGCTAGTGAGTCACCAAACAGTAAGGGCATAAAAGCTCAGTCTTACCACTACCAATATCTTCAACACAGACTAATTGTCCATCTGGAGCTACACCAAATTTGAGCCACATTGTCACGCTTACTCATTAACAGAAAAACCAATCGGGGCTGATAGTAGAAAGTTCAAGCAAGCTTTAAATAATTTGCATATCTGCAACATTTGGCTCAAACTAGTGCTAGTGTACTATAGGATTTCTAATTTAGGATTTAATTTGCTCGTGGCATAGTGCGTGAAAAGCGAGACTGCTTGTGGTGGAGCTACCTTGGGACAAGAATCTGTCGCTAGAACCAGGAAAATAGTTCACGTTGATATGGATGCCTTCTACGCATCGGTGGAACAGAGGGACAACCCTAGCTACCGAGGCAAACCGTTAGTAGTCGGTGGCAGTCCGAATCAGCGAGGCGTAGTTGCAGCAGCCAGTTATGAAGCCCGTAAGTTTGGCATTTATTCCGCAATGCCGTCAGTAACAGCGATCGCCAAATGCCCCGGACTGATATTTGTCAGACCGAGATTCGACGTTTACCGAGAGATTTCTGCTGCAATCCACGCTATATTCAAACGCTACAGTGATTTAGTGGAAGGAGTTGCGCTAGATGAGGCATACCTTGATGTACAGAGAATAAGCAAAACAACGCACGAATATGACCTATGCTGTCAAGGGATATCAGAAGATAGCGGCAGTGATGAGAGCGGATTATAGCAGGAGTGATTGCCCTTACGCAGCGTTTCATGCGATCGCTGTAAGCAAAAGTTACAGTATTTATACAAAGGTATAAATTTTTGCCAAAGTATAAATTAAATGTGGTAAAAGATGATTATAGTAAATTTATATACTCTATTGATGTAAATAACTCGGTAGAGTATTTTTGTGAAAGTGCGCCTAACGTAAGCGATAGCCCAAGTGGGTTGATTGTCGTGTTCAGGGCTTTCATTGACGGCGCTTGCATTTGATTACAAGTTCGTGCCTTACCCATCGTTTTCAACAATCGCTGTTAGTAGATATTTAAATATTCAATTCGTTTATTACTGCATTATCTCAAGTATGGACGAATACCTGTATTTAGTTGATTCATCCCGCATTTATGCAACGCCGAAAATGATAACCTTTGGCATGAGTTTGATAATTGGTGTGTGAAATTTTTCCTCATCAGAAACAGCACCAATCACAGTCAAATCCCCCTGAGTTTCCAAAACTAGCGACTCTTCAGGAATCACCCCAGCGCTATTACTAACTTGAACGTGAGTTCGATGGTTATAAAAAGGCAAAAAGCTTGCTAGATAAGAATTTGATTAACTAGAAAAAATATAAGCGCTCGCTCGCTAAGATCGATTGAGAATTGGTAAAAATGCTATCAGGTTAGCTTTACAAGTTCGGCAATAACTTCTACTAACTGGGCAATGTCTACTGGCTTGGATAAGTGTGCTTGAAACCCTGCTGAAATTGCTTGTTGCTTATCCAAGTTTCCGGCATAGGCTGTCAAAGCGATCGCTGGAATTTGCCCTCCTTGTGATGGCAAACTTCTAATTTGTTCTAGCAGCATATAGCCATCCATTTCGGGCATTCCAATATCTAACACTAATACATCCGGCTGAAAATCCGTCAAAGTTGAAATAACTTCAAATGGAGATCCTACACTTATTACTTCGGCTCCATACTCTTGAAGTATAAAATAAGCTAATTCCTTAGAATCAACTTCATCATCTACTACTAAGACTCGAATACCATTTAAATTTAGGTGATGATCAAACTCTTTAATGTTTGTATTTGTTTGAGTCTGCATTGTCATTAAAGGTAGTCTGACAGTAAAAGTACTACCTTGCCCTTCACCAAAACTTTCTGCCCGAACTTGACCACCATGCAACTCTACCAAATGTTTGACAATTGCCAGCCCCATGCCTAGCCCACCAAATTTTCTAGTAGTCTTGCTATCTGCTTGACGGAATTTATCAAACACGTAAGGTAAAAAGTCGTGGCTAATTCCTTGACCGGTGTCGGTGACTTGGATCTCGGCTTGTGTATCAGCTTGCTCTAAGCGAATTTCTACAGAACCACCAGCAGGTGTAAACTTAATAGCATTAAACAGCAAATTCCAAAACACCTGCTGTAAACGAGTGGGATCTCCCAAAACAAAACATGCATTCGGTGTCAAAACACTGTGCAGTTGAATGTTTTTGGCTTGGGCTGCTAACTGAACACTCTCTAGCACTAGCGAAATTACAGATACTAAATTTACAGAGTAGATATTCAGGCTGAGTTTACCTTGTAGAAGTTGAGAAATATTTAAAAGGTCTTCTATCATCTGAGCCAACAGTTTTGCATTGCGCTCAATAATAGCTAAAGCTTCAGTTTTTTTAGGCTCTTTTAGCTGGTTGCTAGTAAGTAGCTTACACCAACCAAGTATAGGATTAAGTGGCGATCGCAACTCATGAGATAAGACGCTAAGAAATTCATCTTTAATTCGGTTAGCTGCTTCTGCTTCTGTCCGTGCAGCTTGTTCTAGTTGCAGCAATTGTTCTCGCTGTTGCTCTACCTGCTTACGTGCCGTAATGTCCTCAATGATGCCATCAATTACTGTAATCTGATCGTTGGCGTTCACAGTCTGACTAATTCGCACCCAAATTTCATTGCCATCTGCTCGCCGTAAAAGTACTTCGCGTTCGGGTGAATCGCCAGTTTGCTTGAGTTCTTGTAAGAGTTTGGCATAATCTCCTGGCTGAAAGTAAGGCGCAAGGTTGTGGCTTTCTGAAATTGTATTCAAGGAATTTATACCCAACAGATACAGAAATGCACCATTACTTTCTAATAAAACATCATCTGCTGTCAGCCGATAAACTCCTACATTTAGCTGATCGAGCAGGGTTTGAAAGCGCAATTCTAGACCTTGAACTTTACGTTTAGTTGCAGCTCGTTCTACTGCTAAACGTACCGCTATAGGTAAGCGCATATAATGACGCGCAGACTTAACCACGTAATCGTCTAACCCTGACTTCATTGCCTTTACAGCAATTTCTTCTGAACCGCTATTAGTAAACATTACTACCGGCAATTCAGGATAACGGCTTTTAAATTTTTGCAGAACAGTTATACCATCACTCCATCGCAGTTGATAATCAGTAATTACTACATCAAAATCTCCTGTTGATAATGCCTCCTCTAGCTCTTCTGGACGAATAACTTGCTTAATCTGAACATCAGAAAACTCTTGTTCCAATGCGTGAATTGCTAACAAGCGATCATGAGGATTATCGTCTATTAGAAGAATGTGTAATACCATTTCAACGTGAGTTCTTTAAAGATAATGTACAAGCTTAATAAAAATAATTGACGCAGTTCACATTTTTGGTTTTTCATTAAAAACTATCCAATGCCGATTAAGAATATCGATAATTTCGACTAAATTATTAAAGGCAACAGGTTTGACCATATAGGCGTTAACACCTAAGTCATAAAGGTGATTAACATCCCCATATTCCCGCGAAGAAGTCAGAACCACAACTGGCATCCGCTTAAGTATAGGTTGCTGCCGTAACCACATCAAAACCTCAGCCCCAGAGCGGCGCGGAAGTTTGAGATCGAGTAATACCAGTACTGGTAAAGGATAATGGCTACGTTCGCTATAAGGTTTCTCTCCAGATAGGTAAAGCACAGCTGCATCTCCATCATTCACTACTTGAAGTGGGTTAATAATGCCAGCTTTGCGAAAAGCTCTTTGGATCAAAAGAATATCTTTTGGGTTATCCTCTACTAATAAAATTGTGTCCTGTGCTTGCGAATAATTCATTTTATGCCTGTAGTTAATAGCAATTTCATATCTCAGCAACTTCTCCTAACTAATTAAGATTTTGCACTTACTTGACTCTTTATTGGTGTAGCTCCTTGATCTAAAATTGTGTTATTTAACTTTATTTAGGATTCACTTCAAATATGTCTCAATGCCCAAAAGCACTGAGTATTTCCCTCTAATAAACTTAAGCAATTCTCAAATCTTTGTCTTCTCTCCCAAGTATTAAGAGCTAATGGAGTTATTCGCCAAAATAGCTTTTGGTAAACTAAAAAAGAAGCGACTACCTTGATTTAACTGCGATTCTACGCCAGAGAAACCACCCATTTTTTCTATACATTTACGTATAATGGCTAACCCAATACCTGTACCCGGATAAACTTCTATACCATGAAGTCGTTCAAATACTTGGAAAATACGTTCCTGATGTTCTGGTGCGATGCCGATACCATTGTCAACTACCCACAATTTGATCCAACTTTTATCTTCTTGGATGTACTCTTCGGAGTAAATATGTATTAAAGGTAATACGCCTGGTTGGACAAACTTGAGCGCGTTGCTAATCAAATTTATGATTGCTTGGATCAGTGTAGAATAGTGAGCCATTACCTGTACTAAAGGAATGTCAACTGTAATTTGAGCCTGTTTTTCCTGGATTTGTTCTTGTAATTTTTTGAGTGCTTCGTTAACTACAACAGCTAAGTCAACAGGTTGAATTTCGATTTCGCTTTGACTCAGACGGCTGTAAGACAGCAAATCAGTAATTAAGCTGTCCATTTGCATAGCACCTTCATTAATATATTTGAGGTAGCTTTCTCCAAAAGAATCTAGTTGACTGCCGTAGTCTTCTAGTAATGCCTGAGCAAAGCCTTGTATAGTGCGTAAAGGTGCGCGTAAGTCATGAGAAATGGAGTAACTAAAAGCTTGCAAGTCTTGATTACTTTCTTGTAATTGTGCAGTGCGTTCCCAAACACGATGCTCTAGTTCTTCGGCATAAGCTTGCAGTTGTTGACGGAGTTGAGATTGTTGAATGGCGATCGCTAACTGTTCTGTGACTTCACAAGCCATCTGTTGATTTTCGCTGTTAAAAGCCTCAACATCAGTGCTGGCAAGATAAAGTTCACCTATCAAAGCTCCCTGAATCTGCATCGGAATTGTTAAGCAACTATGCAACCCTGTCGCCAACATTTGCTCTAGAATTGGCGATCGCTGCTCTAATTGAGCAATGTCTCGAATCAAACGAATTTGTCGCTGCTGTACAACTTCAGTAGTAGCAAAGTCTTCCATTGGCAGTGCCATAGCCTCAGCAGACTGGAATACGCCATCAGTGACACTTTCAATCACCTGAGTTGTTTTGGTTTCTAAATCGAATAACACCAAAAACGCTTGTTGGCAATTTATGAGTTGACGCAACCGTTCTAGAGCAAATTGTATAATTTGATTACTAGGTGTGGCTGATAAAATCGCCCGATCAATTTCATGCAAATCAGCAAGGCGTTGGGCAGAGTGTTGAACAATTTGAGTTTGCTCAATTGCAGTTTTCAAAGCACCTTCATAAGTTGTTGACACCTTCAAGATTTGTCGTCGAATGAATGCAGTTAAAATAATGCCAATTCCCAGTGCCAAAAGAAAACTGCTTACACTTAGCTGTATTGTTGTCTCACGTACCGTTTCATTGCGCTTGGCTAGTAGCTGTTCTTCTATGGCGATAAAATTGTTAATGTTACGGTAAATAACGTCCATTCGCTGTTTACGAGCTTTGAGGTTTAACAAAGATACCTCGTCGCCTAGCTGATAACGTTTCAATGGCAAAGATACTAAAAGCTTCCAATTATCATATTGGCTAATCAGTTGATGGACATTTTGCTCTTGACTAGGATTATCCGACACTAAATCACTTAATTCTTGAAAAACGGTATCAATAATTGGACTAGCTTTTAAATAAGGCTCCAGGAATTGTTGCTCCCCCGTGAGCATATAGCCACGTAATCCTGTTTCCAAATCTTCTAGCAGTTTCTGGGTTTGGTATGCCTGACCAATTACCTGGTGTGTATGGTCTACCCATTGCAATGCTGAAAACAAACGGCTAACTTGCCACTGCGAAATCCCAGAAAACAGTAGCAAAAAAAGGCTGGGTAGAGCGATTACCCTAGTGACTTGACGTTGAAATATAGTTCTAGCATTTTGAAGTCGCATACCTATTATGCTAGTTGTTCTGCATTTAAATTTACAACTTACTGCTGTCCTCAAATCGCGCATGTGAATATTTGCTAGTATGTCCAACGACTTATATCTTAAGACTTTGGAGCGATCGACTAGAGCAAAGCATCCACTAACAAAGACCTCGCAAGCTAGGCAAGAAAGATGTTTTTAAATCTACTCTAAAATGTTGAAATCTCTCCCTGGTTTTGCGTAGTAAAACCAGAGAGAGATTTATCAAACTCACGTTAGATTACTGTCAAGTCGTCAATATAGTTCACGTTGATATGGATGCCTTCTACGCATTGGTAGAACAAAGGGACAACCCTAGCTACCGAGGAAAACCGTTAGTCGTCGGTGGCAGTCCGAATCAGCGAGGCGTAGTTGCAGCAGCCAGTTATGAAGCTCGTAAGTTTGGCGTTCACTCTGCGATGCCTTCAATAACAGCGATTGCTAAATGCCCCGGACTGATATTTGTTAGACCGAGATTCGACGTTTACCGAGAGATTTCTGCTGCAATCCACGCTATCTTTAAACGCTACAGTGATTTAGTGGAAGGGGTTGCACTAGATGAAGCATATCTAGATGTTACTGAGAACCGACAAAATATCCCCTACGCTTCTACTATCGCAAGACACATCAAAACTGCGATTTTCCAGGAAACTCAGTTGACAGCAACCGCAGGCGTGTCAATTAACAAGTTCCTAGCGAAAATGGCATCAGGACAGAACAAGCCCAACGGACTGACGGTTATTTTACCAGAGCAAGCGATCGTATTTGTAGAGCAGCTAGCAATTGAAAAATTCCACGGTATTGGAGAAGTTACAGCAGCGAAGATGCACTCACTCGGCATTCATACTGGCGCAGACTTAAAGGAGCGATCGCTGACTGACTTAACACACCATTTTGGGAAAGCAGGTAATTATTACTACAAGATTGCCAGAGCAGAGGATGACCGCCCAGTTGAAGCAAATCGAGTTCGTAAGTCCATCGGTGCAGAAACCTCGTTTGCACAAGACTTAAGTGATGTCGGCCAAATGTTACAAGAACTCGAACAGATTGCCCAAATTGTCGAGCAACGGTTAGAGCAGCACGAAACACGAGGACGCACATTAACTCTGAAAGTTAAGTTTTCTGACTATCAGCAGCTAACCCGCAGTAAGACAATGCTTGCTCCCGTCAGCGAACTCTCTACGATTTTTGAGATAGCCAAAGCGCTGTTTGAGTCGATTGATCTGGAAAACCGCAGTATTAGGTTGTTGGGGATTTCGTTGTCTAACCTGGATAATCAAAAACAATCTCAAGCGATTCAATTGCCATTATTTCAGAATGGGAACATCATATTTTAGCGTAGGTGTAGTCTGTTCAGACGCTGACAACTCGGTTATGGAGAGAGAGCGAATCAACTCCCGAATCACATCAGTTGCAGGTCTACCTGTACTTGCACAATATTTTTCAAGTTTTTCGCTTTCAACTGATGCAAGATTTATTGTGATTCGTTTGATAGCCCATTTTTTGTTCATGACTTGCCCTAATAATTAAATTTAATGAATTATCTAGACTTTAAATGCCAAGTGCAATACTTAACAAATATATAGATGTTAACCACAGCATACTTGCCGTCAAACTATTTTTAGCACATCTCTCTCCAGAGTATTTACTTGTAGTCAAAAACTTCACTGATAAATCATTTATATGAACTTTAGAACATTTGAAAGGAGCTTGCATTTTTCGTAAATATTGTTAAGCAAAGCGCAATCGAAGTGAGCCAAGCAAGAGGCGTATAATCAGCAAGTATTGCCAATTGAATTTAGTAAACCTTATCTTCATACAATTGTATCTAATATTCATTTGCTCTTTACCCAAAGGTGAAATTGACTAACTACTCTGGATGTAGACTTTCATTCAAGCACTATATTCAACTCTATAACTTAAAGAAACCTTAATGCCTCTAGAAAATTTTCTAGGAGCATTAAGGTTTAATAATTTTGGTTCTTCAGTAGCTGTTATGCCAAATTATTAGTTAGACATCAAAACTAAGCTCGACAATAAAGCTCAAAAGCCCGAATCAGTGCTAAACCCCATAAATAACTAGTAAATAGTGTTGATTTCTCTTGCTTAGTAAGCATTTCATGGCTTTTTTGAAGGTAATTTAGCATGATAGATATATTAATTTTTATTCAGTCAGAACTTAATTTACTCACAGAAATTATCAACCCTCAACTCGCGCCACACATCGGACGGTTGCCACCCGGAGTTACCCACGGAGCGGAGGGGACGGTAGTGTTCGAAATGTATTCGGATTCGGAAGCGTAGTCTTCAATGTACACAGGTGAATTTGGTTCAATTACTGTTTCAAGAATATTTTGGCTCTCAGGCATATCAATGGGTTCAGTCGGTGGTGGGGTTACTTCTGCTTTCTTGCGAACTGTGTTAGGGTTTTTTTGATGAGTCGTTTCATATCTATAGGAATCATTCGGCTTTCCACAAAGAACAGATATTCCAGAATACAAGAACTTATCAGCGAATCAGAGACATTTTGCCATAAAGTTGTATGGGCGTGGATTGCTTTTTAGGGACGGGAGCGGAGCGCGATGCCGAATAGCCATTCGTAGAAACAGATTTAACAATAGCTATGATGTTGTCTACTTGCATATCCGAATGGCACTAAGAAAAGATGAAACCTAGTCAGGGCAGGGTGTAGGGGGTAGGGTTGCAGGTTCGTTTTTAAGATAATTAAATTTTAGTTGCGTCAAGAAGTTTAACATCTTCTTATTCCCCACACCCCAATACCTGCAACCCCACACTCAAAAGCCAGTTATATCATGGCTTTGCGCTTAACTTAGTGCTATTCTATTCTGAGTCTGAAAGATAATCACCCAACAGTCCATCAACAAGTAAAAAATTCGTTTGAGGCAGCACAATCCATTGGATTTAAAGATATTGATATCAGTATTAGTCAACGTATTGAAAAAGGACATTACCACATCGAAAAACGTACAGTTTACACCGTACCTGTGTCGCAGATTCCCGGACTTTATCAACTAGATTTATGGGGAGAACTAAAAACAATAGTCATGGTAGTACGTTCGATTCAGCATTGGAATAAAACAACACACGAAGTACAATTTTACATTACTAGTCTTATTAATGATGCGAACAAGATTGCTAATGCAATTTGACAGCATTGGGGAATAGGAAATTATGTTTATTGGACATTGGATGTTACCTTCCACTCTTGATGAATGCCGAATTCGTTCTTTACACAGTCCACAAAACTTTGCTTTACTACATCGCATTGCTCTTAATGCATTAGAGCGAGAATCGTCTTTTCGTCGCAGTATTCGCCAAAAATCACGACGGGCAGCTATGAACGATCGCTATATGCTTTCTGTGTTAGCTGCGGCTCTCTCAAACTCAGTACTTCTGCCATAAATCCCTCTGTCAATAGGGGAATGGCACGCTTGATAACGCCAAACCAATTACCTATAAGGCTTTTGGGTGTGGGGTGTTGGGTGTTGGGTGTAGTGAAGAAGGAAAATATTTATGTTCGTACTCGATATTTGGTTTTCTTAATTTTTCCCAACCCCCAACCCCCGACCCCCAACACCCGGACTACACAAGCTTTCAGCTTTTCTTAGTGCCATTCGTCAATAGGGTTTGAGACGCGCTAACCCTGGATTAACACTTGTTTGGGTAGGAGCAACTGGCTCCAAATGCAACCAAAACGAATAATATTGTAGAAACAATACCATTGCCAAAAAAGTGGTGCAAGAAAGACTTATTTTAATACTTTTGAATAATTAGCAGATGAGGAAAAAATGGCACAAGTATATGATTCCATAGCCCAACAGTATAAACAATTTTGCTCTTCGCCGTTTGCTATATATGTTGAGACTTATACATACTTAAATCTCATTGGCGATGTAAGTGGAAAATCAATTTTAGATTTGGCTTGTGGAGAAGGAATTTACTCTAGGTTACTCAAACAAAATGGTGCGGCACGTCTAGTGGGAGTAGATATTTCCTCAGAAATGATTAAACTAGCAAGGCTTGAAGAAGATAAACAACCACTCGGTATTGAATATATAATCGCTGATGTGATGGATGTAGGCTTTATTGAAAACTTTGACATTGTGGTGGCTTCCTTTTTGCTGAATTATGCCTCAACAAAGGATCAACTATTGAAAATGTGCCATACCATCTCAACCAATCTTAAACCAGGCGGTCGATTCATCGGTCTTAACAATAATTTAGACTTGCTGCCAGAGTTTTATCATAAAAGTGAAAAATATGGTCTTGCGAAGAGTTGTCTTGGTCCGCTTGAAGAAGGTAGTCCCTTAACCTTAACATTGACAATTGACTCAGAGGGCAACAAAGTCAGCTTTGATAACTACTACCTGAGCAAACAAACATATGAATGGGCTTTGAGAAGCGTTGGTTTTGAGGATATCCGATGGCATAATCCACTAGTTGCTCCTGAAGGGGTGAAGAAATTTAGCCAAGAGTTTTGGGAGGATGGCATAAATTACCCTTATTTTGTAGGTATTAGCTGTCAGAGATAGCTGTTAGCATATCAATGCTCCTAAATATCGCCCCCAGCACTTGACCTCTACGCACGCCATAGACCAACACCCGTTCGCCAAGTTAACCCAAATCTGCTATTACCCCATTTACACGCTTTACTTCTGTATCAGTTTAAGTTACTTGAAGCAATCGCCCAAACCCAAACCTCACACCTCACCCTAGCCACTCCACCCAATCAGGAGCCGCCGCAGTCAACTGCTCAAACATCACAGGTGCTTGCTCATCAATTGCCATCATCACACACCAACGCTCGTCACTCATGAGCGTAGAGAGGAACTGTTTGATCGAATCCACTCCATGCGCTACCCGTAACATCGCAAGCGTAGCGTAAGACTTGACCTGCTGTCACCAGGAATCACAGGGATTAAGTTGTCCGTCCACACCCCCGCAATTATTATTCCCAATTACATTAGCAGGGGGGTTGGACGGAGCATCAATGCCATACATAGACTGTATCCTAGCCGCATACGCCGCCTGCGCGTCCCTTCCTGCTGTCGCCGCCTTTCCCTATCCTCCCTGAGCCGTTGCCGATACTCGACTAACTCACCGAGTCGAAACACAGGTTTTTCCTTGGTGTTCGGTTGTAAGTTACCTGTAGCAATAAGTTAACTTCCCAAAACAGTAATATTGGTATTACAAGCGAAGATTTCATATTTCCAGCCATGTTCTGACCACTCCACACCAGTGCAATAACCAAAAGCTTTGGCAGATTTAACATAGACTCGCTCTAACAGGCTGACTAGCATGGGCGGGATTTGTTGACCCCAAGGTGGAGAGGTGTACCAGCACTGTTCTAAGTTTTGGACAAGGTTAGTCATACAGTCACTCCTAATAATTTGCTCTGTGCAGATATAAATAGTTGTGTTGCGAACAAAGGAGGTACGGAATAGCCGATGATTGACCCAGCCGTAGCAGCTTCCGGCGGAAATTCGTACCGGCTAGGGAAACCCTGTAAAATGGCTGCACCTTGAATTGATAAGGACTTGACCGTACCACTAGGCAACCAGATATCAGCGAACTTACTACGGTTGCAACCTTTGTGATCTGTGAAGTGTGAGCGCAATATCGTATTGCAAGGTAAATGTCCGGGTTTATATTTGGACTGTGAACGTCCCCCAACTCTTTCTATTAGCAGTGGTGTCGGCGCATTCCCGGCTAAAAATTTCTCCAAAGCTTGCTGTTGTTTGGGGAGTAGTTGAGAATCGGTCATCATGGGAATGAGATGGGCGATCGCCTCGTACCACCCTATTGGTTTTCTGGGAGTTGGTAAGGCAATGTGAAAATCCTTGCTTGCAACCAGAACTAACCGCCGCCGTGCCTGGGGTAGCCCAAAGTCAGCCATGTTGACCACGCTGTAATCGACCGAGTACCCCTTTTGTTCCAAAGCATTCAGGATGATGGCAAAACTCTGACTGTTCTGATAGCGCGGCACATTTTCCAGCGTAAACACCCGTGGCTGCAACTGTCGGATGGCTTCTGCCACCGCGATGGCGCGAGCGCCCGCCGGAGGCGATCGCAGCCGTCAGATCATCAGCCGTTTCAATGCCCTTACCCGCTTTGGCTGTGTGAGCTTGACTGAAGTTGGCGCATACCGGGGAGGCATGGAGATAGTCGGGGCGGCGGGGAAAACCTAGAAATCCTAACCGTGCTACTTCTTGCACTGTTAGCTGGATGACTTTGCAGCCATATTCCCTGAAATTGCGGTGATGGTTGAGAGCGATCGCTTTACTCAAATCTGGTTTGGTGGGGTCGAATTCCACGGCAATGACTGGGCGAATACCATCCCCGCTTCAATCCCGCCGCCACCAGCGAATAGTACTACAGCGATTGGGGCATCATCTGGAAGAACTGGTTTTAATTTTGTGTCATCAAAATTTTTGCAGACATCTAAAATTTTTGGTGATGTCTTTTTGGATTCAAGGTACGGATAAAGGCATCCAACTGATTCCCCCTGTGAGGCTTTGACCACTTTCTCTAAGAATTTTTCGGGTGTCGCAGATAACTTAGCTATTACTGTTTTAGTCATGCAGCCACCTCCATGACCAAATCATCGGGTACTTCAAAAATCCCCAGTTGACCAATGTAAGGAATCGGTGTAATCTCGCGCGGATTCTCCAGCTTCCAGTGGTATTGCCCAGCCATTCCCCAACCAGATGCAACTTGTGAGAATCGGCAATCAACTATTGTGACAACGCCAATAACTTGTCCCACACGGAGCCTAGTCCTGAAAAATTGGGCAGGCTTTTTTGGATAGTCGTTTAGCTTCACGATAGAACTCTTGCATAAATATTTTCAGGTATAATAAAGGGTTATTTCTCTCACGTTAGAGAAGTTCAAATAACCACAATTTGCGAAATTTCTAATATTATCTGTTGCCAGAAAAAAGCAAAGCAAAAAATTGATATAACAAACTGATTCAGCAATTATTTATTGACTGAATTATCAAGATTAATTAAGCTTTAATTTAAGCTTTTAAAGCTAATTCATGATTGTATATTCCGGCAATCAAATTAGACCTTAATCCAAATCTGCGATGGCGATTTCAGTATTGATTAGATAAAATATTGAATATTTTTAATCGACGATTAACGTGTTCAACAACAATTCTTAATCGGTTCAGTTCTCTATTATATTGCTTCTGTTCCTTTGTCAACTTTTTACCTTTCGGTTTTTTAATTGGTGTTTCACTTAATTGATGAATTTTTCTAATTCCTTGATAGCCTTTATCTGCAATAACTTTGAGCAATTCCTGCATGGCTACGTTCCCAAATGCTGTACCAAATAACTTAAGCTTCAATCGGGACAGTAAAAATAACGTTTTTCGGCGATTTTCGGGTTGGAGAGCGATTTTATTTTTGTAACCCTTCCGTAGCAAGACTTTGATAGGTTACGTGGCGGCTGATAGCAGCTTCGCTACTTTTCCCCGAACAAAAAAGAAGTGCTAAAGACCCAAATAATATTTGGTTGGCAAAGTCTGGTTTTGGCGGTACGGAATATTTACTTTCTGGTGTATTTAGTGAAGGTAGTAAGCGGGGAATGTCCCACAATCATATGGCTAAGTTACTATCTTGGAACCCATCCCGGCGTTTTGGTTTGTTAGAAAAAGGTGATATTGCCGTTGGTTACGATGCTGACTTAGTGTTGTTAGACCCCAATGAAACTTTTGTGGTACGTGCAACTGAGTCAGAGTCACAACAAGGTTACACACCTTTTGAAGGAGTAGAGTTAACAGGACGAGTCAAAACTACCTTTTTACGGGGGAGGAGAATTTACGATCAGGGACAAATACTCAGTGTTCCCAGTGGAGTTTATTTAAAACGCAGATGAAAGCAGCACGTATTCATGACTACAGTGGTTCGACTTCTGTACGGTTAGATGAGATAGAAGTTTTGCAACCAGGGCCTGGTGAAGTCAGAATTCGGGTAGGTGCTGCTGGCATTAACAATTCTGACTTACCAGCCGCAATTTGGCTCGGGAGAAATATATGGCTTAGTTTGACCCTCGGGAGGACGAGAACTAGCCCAAGAGAAGCTGTCACCGAAAACGCAACCTAGTTGGTAGGTTTGTGCACCTATCTTAGCCGCAAAGGTAGCACAAGTCTGAGGATTCCAAGTTGCTGGAACTGAGATAGTGTCACGCCAGTTACCGCTAACCACAGCACTACAAAGCTTAGTTCCAGGTCCAATAGGTGAAGATGGATCATCTTGACCAATAGCTGTTCTCAAATCACCTAAAATGCCCGCAAGGCTCAACACTACAGTTAGTAAAATCAGTCCTACAAACACTCCTATTTTTTTCATTTGCCACATTCCTCCAAATTCTAAAGTATTGAATTCCACGGATAGCCATTCGACTACACTCTGACCCGTGGCTTAGAGACATAACTGTTTATTTTGTGGAATTTTTCTATTTAACTACCCTAAATCGGCAATTATGCAGATTTTCCCCCCATAACTGCAAATTTTTCCATATAACATCCTCTATTAAAACCTTTTGCAAAAATTTTTTACACATCAACGCCAAAATGCGAGGGTTAAAAACTGTAAGTAACCGCTGGAAGCAGGGACTTTCGGTTGCTGCCAGACGATCACAAAATATCTGCTAACTTTACCACAAAACACTTTTGCAAGAGTTCTGATTAATTTGTGGAGTATGAAGCCTGCCCAATTTTTTGCGGCAAATTCGAGACGTAGAGAGATTAATTCGGGGATTACTACCCCCATGCTTTGACAAAATTCTTTTGCCTCAAAGTACTCTTTTTTGGTACAGGTTTTGGCAGCGTGAATCAGAATGTCGCCGCGATAATGAATGGGCCAGCCTCGGTTTTCAATATCTTTGAGAGCATAAATTATTGCCCATGCCCAAGGCTGACGAACGGATATCGCTTTCATGTACCACCTTCTAAAAATTCAGTAGTTGAATGTATGCGTCTAATGCCGCGATCGCCGGATGTGGATGTATTTGCGACTTCAGCCCATTGCAGATTGTGGCAATAGTTCCAAGCTCTATGAAAGTGAAATGAATATTGGACTGACGGTCACAACAGCGATGTAGAACTGTTAGAAGAACAAAATTCAACTGTCTGAGAATTACATCTTCAGCTACATGAAGTCGCCAAGTAAGGTTTTCTGAAGAAACCGAACGCCAGGGGTTATCGAAAGAACATTTTTCAACTTCGGGCAGGACTTTTACCTTATACCTGTAATTTCGGTCAGTGGTAGAGCATTCATCTGGAGCAAGAGCCGCCCATCGTTGTAGAAGCTGTTGGTAAGTTTCAATCATTCTCAGTTCCCTCGTAAAAGACAATATTTATCCTCCAGTAGAGCCTTAAAAACTACGACCACGAGATAAATTCTTGAATCTGGTAAACTGATGGTCAAATAAAAGCTTGACTGTACCAGTGGGGCCATTGCGTTGCTTGCGAACGACTAACTCAGCAATGCCACGATCTGGGGTATCGGGGTTATACATTTCTTCACGGTAAAGCATGATCACAACATCACTGTCTTGCTCAACAGCACCACTGTCTTTTAAATCACTTAGTACAGGGCGTTTATCGTTACGGTGTTCAACTTCGCGGTTGAGTTGGGACAAAGCCAGTACAGGCACATCCAAATCTTTAGCTAATCTTTTTAATCCCCGGCTGATTTCACCGACTCGTTGAGCCATGTTCACCCGTGAATCAGTATCAAGAGCCATAAGTTGTAAGTAGTCAATGATCACAAGCCCAACACCACCGTAATGGGATGAAATTCGGCGGACTTGGCTACGGATTTGATTAAGAGAAGGGCAAGATTCGTCGTTGATGAAAATCTGTTGTTCGCTTAACTCCGCGATCGCCACGCTCAAAGGTTGCCACTGACTGTCAGAGACATTCCCAGTTTCCAAGAAGTTATTTTCAATGCCAGATTCGCTGCTCAAGAATCGCTGTACATACTCATCAGTAGACATTTCCAAGCTGAAAACGCAGATCGGCATCTTCCCAGTTTTAGCAACATTGAGAGCGAGATTACCAGCCAAAGCGGATTTACCAACAGAAGGACGAGCAGCCAGTACATACAACCGCCCTTTGCGAAAACCACCGCCGAGTATACTGTCCAGGTCATAAAATCCACTGCTTGTTGCTGGTGAACCTGTACCAGCATGACGCGCTTCAATTTCGGTAAAAGTGTCGGCTAGGGCATGAGAAATATGAACCAAGTCAGAGGCAGAATGCTCAGACTTAATGCTGTAGACTTTTTGTTCGGCTTCGTCGAGAATTACAGGTAAATCGGTTTCGGTGGCATAGCCGAGTTGAACAATCTCAGTGCCAGCAAGGATTAACTGCCGCCTTTGGTATTTTTCCATTACCAAGTCAGCTAAAACATCGATGTTCACAGCTGACACAGTACGGTCAACTAGACTGGCCAGTTTATTGCGTCCACCGATACGGAACAATAAACCATTATCAGACAACCAGTTGGTAATGCAAAGCAAGTCTGTTGGTAATCCTTGGCTGTACAGTCGTAGGGCTGCTTGATAGATGTCTTTGTGGGCATTGATGTAAAAAGCATCTGTCACCAAGCGATCGCTGATTCGGCTCATGGCACTTGGGTCGAGCATGATGCCACCGAGTATTACTTCTTCAGCCTCAATGCTTTGTGGGGGTAAGCGGTCTTGTTGCGATGTGAAGTTTGATTTGTCTTGTGTCATAGTTCACCTCATTTGAAAATTTTGATTTCTAGAAAATCTAGATTCCATATTGTTCATGCAGCTTGCGGATGTAAGTACATATACATTTGAGGATGCGTAAGTTTTAACCAATCCAACCATTTGAGCGTTGCACCTGGGTCTTGTTGGTCATAACGGCTGCTGAAAGAAGCGATCACTTTGTCCTTGCCAACTTCATCCATGCGGTCTAGAAGTTCAGAGAATGTGGCTTTATGCCAATCAAGAGAACGATTTGAGTAGTAACCGATGGGTTGTGTTTCATCCGGTTTTTGTTGTGTTGTTGGTTCTGGTATTGCTGAGGGTTTAACAACTTGTGACCAATAGCCCAGTAATTCTTCTAGTCCGGCTTTAGAGCCTTCTAAGTTACTAATTGACTTGATGACAGTGGGGATTTTCTCTTGCCAAGATTCACGCTCACTCCACTTAGCCCTCTGTTTTGCGATCAACTCCACCAGTCGGCGATCGCAGGTTTGGTAAATCTTGTCTCTGGTAGCGGTACGCCAGGGGAAACGCCAACCACGTATTTTGATTTCTGTCCTGTATACGGCTGGTAACGAGTCAGTTGCCATGATGCTTGGGTCTACTAAAACCATGTCAACCAAGTCTTCAATTGACTGAAATTTTGGTTTTTTAGGATTGTTCGATTGTTCGTTTTTATCGAACGACCCCGCCGCAATAGTTGATCCTTTTGAGGGGTTATCGGTTTGTTGCAAAGACTCAGAATTTTTTGACAAGGAAGCGGGTTGTTGTGGAGTTGGTTCTTCTGGGGTTGATTCTTCTAAGCTTGGTTTTTCTGGAGTTGGTTTTTCAAGGTTTAGTTGTTCAGTTTCACACACACACGATTCTTGGGCGGGAAGTGCATTCTGAGTTGGGGGTGTTTCTTGTATGTGTTTTTCTTCTAATTTATTTTCTTCTAATTGTTTTTCTATATGAGGGGTGGATGACCCACCTATGGATGACCCACCTATGGACGATCCACCTATGGATGACCCACTTACGGATGAACCACTTACGGATGACTCACTTACGGATGACTCACCTATGGATGAATGATTTTCTCGAAATAACTTTGTGTCTTCTTTGCTGGTAAAAATGTAATATTGCCAGTCAAACTTACCATTGTTCGGATTGTTCTCTTGAACTCTCACTAAATAGTCATTTTGTTCAGCGTTTTTGATAGCATTACGGATTTTGTCTCGTTTGTACCCCAAATGTTTTTCGATTACCGTAAAATTAATATCAAAGTTTTCATCGTGAGAAGCTACCCAAGAAATTAACCTAAATGTTGAATCAGTAACGTTGTGATCACGAATTAAACTGTTGGGAATTGCAGTAAACTGTTTAGAGGGTTTACCATTACGAAATCCCATAAAATCCTCCTTGAATATTAATAATCTTGGATATAAACCTCAGCAATAGCGATAACTTGAGGTCATCTTTTACCCCCAACGTGGGGTCGAAAAGTTAGATTAATCCGTGTGCTAACGACCTTATTAGTCTTCGGAACTTGATGCAGATGAGTACTCTGACAACCTGGAAGCATCACCAGCAGACTCCCATGCTCCAGCCAAAAGTCAGTCGGTTTACTCCCGATGGGCTTGATTTGGAATTTACGAACCGAACCCAGACTGATGGATGCGATCGCAGGATTTAGCCCCATCGAAGATTCATTGTCGTTGTGCCAGCCGATAGAATGCTGTCCACTCCTGTACTGATTGCCGATGACAATGCGGAAGCGGTAGCCAGTAGCCGCAGTAATCCTATCTCGCAGTTGGGCCAGCGATGAAGTCCAAGGTAATGGTTTGAGTAGTACGCTCTTAGAGTAAAGGTAATCACAGCCTTCATCGCCATAAATGCACTCTAAGCGCGGAACAGGAATAGTTTTACCCAGCATCCTGATTTGATTTTGTTTCCATTGCAGTTCTTGGCAATGTTGGTAGAGTTCGTCGGCTTCTTCCTTGTTCAGAAATTCTGGATAATAGTTGACTGGTAAAGTAGGAGCAGATTCGGGGAATAAAGTTAGTTGTTGCATAATTCTCCTTTGGCAATCGCTTGAACAATTTCTTCTGCCCGTTCTTGTGAAATAGCCTGTTCTGGGTTCTTGTAAAATCCAGCGATCGCCGACTTGGGACGAATAATAATTTGCTGCCCTATTGCGCGTTTGTCCCACACAAAGCACGAGATGGTAATGTTGTCCGTTGCCCAACGAGTACCCCGTTTGTCTTTCCGAAAGCAGAAGCGAGGCAGAACCAGTACAAGTGACGGCGGGTGCTGCTGTAAAAAATCCGCCCGATCATCACAGGGTTCGAGAAAGCTGGTAAGTAAAAAAGCGGCAACACCCACACGCGCTTTCTGGTAGGCATTCTTGATAATTGGTGCAGCGAACTCCGAATATGGTGGATTAGTGCAGATCCAGTCGCAATCGGGAAACTTAGCCCATGATTCGGATAGTGTTGCATCCATTTGGTAATCAGCCGCTTTATGTGGATCAATATCGTTCGTCCAGATTCTTTGGGTGTCAGGCCACACTCTTAGTAATGACGCGATCGCTCCATGTCCCACACACGGCTCACCAATCACACCTGACAACCTAACGTGACGTAGTAGCTCAGTAGTGAACCATGAAGGTGATTCGTAAAAGTTCAGTGGATGTCTACCAACAGTTTCTATAGATGCACTTGTATCTGGTTGTGGTGTCAGCAGTCGTGCAACAGTCATACTTCATCCTCGCTAAATTCAATGTGGTTTAAAGTCTGAAGTTCAACAGCTAATCCACTTAAGAAATTTTGGAGTTCAACTGTTGCTAATTCTTTGGATATCTCTTTTTCTGATGTGTAAATAAGTTGCTTATGATGCCCAAAATAAACTTCTGTACGAGTTAAGTTTTGCTCTGTATCAGTTAACAGAGTCAAAGTAAATCTTCCCAGTTTGCAGAAGTAATACTGACGGCGATCGCAAGGGTTGCCTTGATGCCAAGTAATACAAGGTTTTGAATCAATGTGAGCGCTAATAGATTCAAAATCAACGTGGAAAATGTTCATCTCAGTCAGCATCTCGCCACTGTTATAGCGGTCTGTTATATGCTGCTTAATTGCTGTTAATGCTAAACCGTCAGGAATATTAATGTGAGCTTCCGATGTGATTTTTTCAACTACTGTAACTATGGCTTTCATTGTTGTTACTCTAGAGATGCAATGAGTGTTTTTGTGTGGCGATTGTTACTTATTGAGCGGCAATCGCTTTTTATTTTGATTGTTAGGAATCTTGAAGTGACGACACTTTCTCAGGTGTGTATTATTTGCTAGAGAAATCCTCTTTGTAACAAATAATTTCAAAATACTGTTAGTTGCTTGACTGCATGAAGAAGAAGCTTTTAATGTTATTGGTAATATTCGATGCTTCAGCAAAAAATTCCATCTTTAGTTAGTGAACGTTTCTGTGGTGGGGGCGTTCGCTTTCACTTGGTCAGCACTGGTTCCTTCTTGCTAGCGAAAGCCCCCGCCTGCCTTAGCGCTGCTCCAGGACTGGGATGAGCAAAGAACTCTTCTACAGCCTTTGTCAACCCAGCCGCAACAGCCGGTTCGTGGCAAGCGTAAACATAGATGGGCTGTTGAACTCCATTAACCAATCGTGTTTCTTGGCGATCGCCTAACTGTGGGTAGAATGTTCTCACCCATGTGCCCAAGTGTCCGCGATAATGGGAGCCTTTAGTGGGAACTGTCTTGCCGAGTTCGCTCTCTGCAAAATTGACCACGCCCATCCACTTTTCTTGTGTGCTGGTTAAGGACTGTCTGTTGTAGTCAGCTATCAGATTGGCGGCGAAGTCTTTGCAATTCTGTTCCATGTATGGGTTGAGTCTGCCACCGGTAAGTTCGGCTAAAGTCTTCATTGCCTGTACAAAAGTATGTAGCCGTTGCTCGACTGGAGGGAGGGCTGGGATAGGTGAATGAGTTTGAGAGGGAACACTTTTAATGGCTGCAACTAAGTCTAAAATGATGGTTCTAACTTGTGCTGCGATTGTGGATTGCTGTAACATCATTGCGATTCTTAACGCCCCAAGAGCCGAAAAAACTCTCGCCTGGGATGTTTTTGATGGTAGACAGAGCATCTGTCGAGCATCCCTTAGCTCTTTACCTGTAAGGGTTTTAGTTTCTGTAGCTTGGAATTCTGAGTGATTGACTCTGTAGATTTCTTTGACTGCGGATTCTGTGACTGAAAAATATTCTGCAATCATTCCAGTAGTCGCCCAACCATTACCCTCCCAGACAGCGAACACTATTGCCTTGGCTTTGCTTAGAACCATTTCTGCGCGTGAATCATCAAGGTTAGAAAGTGCAGAAGTTCTCAATGAGGGAGACTCGATAAAAACATTTTGATTCAAAGGTAAATTCATATTGACTCCTAACGAAACTTCCAAATTTTAGATATTGATTTCAACACCACTTCTTAAGTCATGTTTCACCTCAGCAAAAGTTTCATTGATTAATGCTTTGTGTGTGATAATTAGAAATCTGTAGCGGGAGAAAAACTTCCGTGCGTTCATCTAAAGTAATGGCATTCCTTTAGGTGAACGCTTTTGTATTAACCACAAAGGTGAGAATTGGAAGGGGAAAGGGTAAGGAGGAAAGGCTTTTCTCAATACAGTACAGAGCAAGTATTTTTAAATATGGATGTTCCCATTACCCTTTAACCCTTCTCCTTTTTCCCTATTATTCACGGTCTAACTCCTTACTTCCTTAGCCATTGTTTGCATCCTTAGTTAATGCGGTTAACTGACGGTTGAGAATGCTTATCTGCTGTTGATAAAAGTCAATCTCTGCGGTAATTTGCTGAAATAATTCTTCTGGTGTGAGCGGCTGAATTTGATTCTCTTGCAAGTAAGATATTTCATCAGAATTTTTATTAGGCATCAGCACATAACGCCAGCCATCATCAAATTGTTCAGCCAACTCTGTACCCAAAGGATAGTAATAAAGTCCCAAGATGATGCCCTGTTGTGTACGCTGTTCCAAGTTAAAGCGAGGGTAGGGCCAGTGTTGAGGGATCGAGATTGTGGGTTGCATATTGATTGGTGAATGAAGGGACAATGAAGCAGAGGTGCAGAGGAGCGGAGGAGCAGAGGAGAGATTTGTACAGATTCTTTCCTCTCTGCACCCCTGCCCCTCTGCCCCCTGCCTCTTTACGCTGTAACTAACTCCGTTCTCTCCAGCAGCCGTTGCAATCTATCGCCAGTTAGCTGTTCTAACGGCTGATCTAAAAAATATTCATCAAAAATGGATTTACCATCAGTAGACACGTCCACCATCGACAGCGATCGCACAGCATCAAGCACGGAGTTAGAATACTGCTGCTGGACTGAATAACGCCTCTTTACCCACCAGTTACCATCAGTGCATCCGACTTGCCCCAGTTTCACGCCGTTGTTGTTGTAAATGCCATCATCAAGAATTTCAAACCCGTAATTCTGGCACTCGTTGAAGATATGCGCCATGATTTGGTTTTCGGTCGTGGGGGATGTTGCTTCTTGTTCCTGCACAGGTAATGAACCGTCTTTATAGTGAGTGCAGATGAAGCGATCGCAACGCATTAGAGTGTTAGCACGAAATACTTCTTTGTCGTTGACCATGACCACCCAGGGTTGCGTTAAGTGGTTGTAGTCATGGCTGATGTTGGCTATCAGTTCATCACCAGCGTAATATTCGTGATGGTCAAACGAGATTTCGATTATTGTGAGGGATTCGGGTGCGATCGCTTGCGCTTGGTCAGCGATGTAGTTGTCGAGTTCGGCTTGAGCGAGGGCTTGTTCGTCGGGGGCAGCAGGGGCGACTTTCTGAATCTTGCTTGCCTGATAGTTAACAATGGCGGAAATCCAGGCATCCTTACAGCGTTTGTCGCTTACTTCGACTGTGCAGGCGATTTCACTGTAGATTTGCTTGAGTCGGGCAATCGATTTCAGTTGCAGCTGTTGTTGGCTGTAGATATGGTATGTCATGATTGATTAAGTTCCTAACGGGACAGAAAGCGCTTTAGATTCGCAGTCAGGGCGCTTTCTTTATATATCTATTATTACGTATTGCGTAATGCTTGTCAAGCAATGCGTAATGGTTTAAATTAGAGATAATTCTTTGGAGGCGTATGACTATGGATTTAATGAAAATTATTATTGAAGTGGAGTTTACTGGTATCGGAACTGCTTTGAAAAAGGCAAGAGAAGCTGCGGGGATGAGTTTAACCGTAGCTGGTGATTACGCCGGAATGAGCGGGGCAAATTTTAATAGAATTGAGAACGAGGATACAAAGGGTGTACCTTTAGATACTCTCATCAGGGCAGCCAATGCTGTAGGGTTGGATTTAAAAGAGTGCTTAGGTGAGTGGATTCAGCATATTCCTGGGGTTAATTTAACAGAAAATTCTAATGGCAATTAACCTTCAGGCTATTAATCCTCTTGCCTTACCTTCAGCTTTTCTAAAGAAGCGATGCCTGCGGTGGGCAATACCGGAGCAGTTATTAACTACTTCCAAAATCTACGTTGCAATTGACTCTGAAAAAATATTGTTGAACTAGAGGGGTGGGATAATGGCTAAACCACCTTCTAACCGCAAAAAAGCCACCTCTGCTGTATCTAACAATTTAAAAGCAACCCCTAGTTCTGCCAAAGACACCTTTGATCCAGAAAATCCTGCTACAGCAACGATTACGGTTACTGCTGCTGAAGTAGAGGAGTTGTCCGAAACGGAAGAACGCGATCGCCTTCACCTAGAGCGCCGTGTGGAAAGAGCCTTTTTTGAGGCGGGTAGAGCCTTGGCAGAACTGCGCGATCGCCGACTGTATCGATCCACGCATTCAACTTTTGAAGAGTATTGCAAGGACAGATTTGGGTTTGAGCGTCGTCATCCTTACAGATTAATTGAAGCTGCTGGAGTTGTAGATAATTTGATCAAAATGTGTCCAAATTGGACACAAAATGAAATTGAAGATGATCCTGCGAGAGTCCACTCCGATCAGCGACAAATCTTGCCTACCAGCGAGGGGCAAGTCAGACCGATGACAAAGCTTGAACCCCAAGAACAGCAGGAAGTGTGGGTAAAAGCGGTGGAGCAGGCAGGGGGTAAAGTGCCACCAGCTAGAATCGTTAAAAACGTAGTGCAGCAAATAATGGAACGCACCCAAGTACCCAACACTTACCAGTTAGGTGAAGTTTGCCAAATTCTCGCAAAGGACAACCCCGAACTCAGGGGCAAGGGTGGGTGTTGGGGGATTGTCAGCGTAGTGAACGAGTTTAGTTGCACTGTGAGAGTCTGGGATGGCGAGTACGCCGTTGGGTTACAACACCTGAAGTCTTACAATTACTTGCCTGCCGAGTGTGAGCAGATGCGGGTGATTTGCGATCGCATCAATCGGGTGTATTCGAGTGGGCTGGAGGAATCAGTGCAGAGGTTTTTGGAGTCGCTGGGGAAGCTGAATCGTCCTTATTTGACGACGTTGGAAGAAAAACTTTTGAGCCTTCTAGAGTCTGAAGTTAAAGTGTAATAGCTAACTGCGTTGTCAACTCTTCATAAAACTGTTTATGTGAACCTGAATAATTTTCTGCGCCTAAACGTGTTAAATATCCCTTTTTGCTTGTGTAAGGATTAGGGATATAGCTGTAAATGTATAGTTTTCTGCATTCGGGATTTTCAGACCAACCAATATTGAACGCAGCATACTTGGGAAAAAAGGTGATTGCATTGTAATAATCAATGTAATCGTGAATCCACCATGCTAAAGCTGTCCAATCGGCAGCTTTCTCATAATAATCAATGAAAGAATTCACAATAATGCAGGCTGTAGCACCCATATAACCTTTAGCGTCTGGAACATCCCAGATATGAACTGCATAGTTAGATTCGTTACTAGCACAATTGTACTGGTTTTTATTTTCTGCACCTTTAGCATTGACAGCAGATGACCGATATCCAGAGCGAATGCTGATTCTTCCGAAAGCTTGTTGAATTGGTTCTAGAACTTGTTCACAAAGACTTTTGCCGGAGGCGATCGCCAAATCAGGATTATCTGGTATATTTGGAATCCCTTCAATTTGAGAAATTTCTGAGTGCAGAAAATCACGCATAAAAAAGTTTTTTGACAAACGTACTCGACCTAATTCTTCCAATGATTTGACAGTTTGTGGTCTTTTCATCATTGTTAATTTAATTCGACGCGATGAATACCCGCGAATATACCTTGAGTGATGGAATGGAAACGATGCCTGCGGCGAACTACGCCGAAGCAGTGATCAACTACTTCCAAAATCTACTTTGCAATCAACTCTGAAAAAATATTGTTGAACAGGAGGAGCAAAGCGACCGCCTAGTAAATTACAGTTATCAAATGTATTCTTTCGATAATCATTGGGAAAGTATAAAATAAAACTGTTTTTGGCAGTATATTATTTGTAACAGTAATTAACCCTTAGTTAGCAAGATAGCTCTGTGTTTTTGGAGTATTTTAATGAGCTTGATTAACCTGGATCTGGTCTTCAACGCAATTACTAGCATCGCCAACCCTTTGATTAAAGAAAAAATTCTGCGTTCGGAGACTGTAATTAAGTTACTCCAGCAATTTAACCTCGATCCAGAGCATCCACCTGCTGATTTTAGTGGTGTTTATGCTTACACCCTAGTAGAATATGGCGTAGGCAAACCTAAGCCATTGCTCGAATTGTTCCGACAACAAGCAATTAAACAAGCTTTTCGCACAGCATTAGACCACAATAACCCCTCAATTCTGCTTTCTGAGGTTGATGCTTTTTTAGATACCTATACCTTGGGTGATGAGATTAGTAGTTTGGAACTTGATGTCAGGCGAGAAGTGGCTGAATTTGCAACTGTATTTATCGAAGTTGCTAAACGCACTCGCACACCCTCTGATGTTTTACTAAACCAGAAAATTGGTTCTCTACATAAAAGGATTGCTTGTATCCAAGAACAACTGGAAAGATTGCCAACGCTGGAGGGGATTCGGACAGAAATAGCAAGGTTGGCAGTAGAGAATTATCCTGCACTACCAGGAACTGCAACTGAAAATCAATGTAGAGCGATCGCACTAGCCCAGCAGATGCGAGGATGGTTTGAAACCTTGGGCTATGACTTTGAAAAATATGAAATCTGGGCAGAAGAATATTTTGAATGGATAATTCACATCCCAGTACGTCGCAGTTATGACCGTATTCTTATACGTGGCGTTGCAGGAGAGGTGGGACTGAGTGATGTCATGGCGTTGCGTTCCTCAGTTGAAGAACAAAAAACTGATGAAGGATGGCTGGTGACTACCCGTCGGATTTCCCGTGCCGCAAGGGATGAAGTCAAGAAAGAAGAAAATCGTCACCTTGACTGCTTTACATTTGACGAACTGATTGACTTAGATGCTGACTTTAATGGTTATATTGACTGGTTAGAAGCAGAAATCAAACGCCGAAAAATTGATACCAAGTATGTACCGCTTGCTTGTACAAAAGAAGAAATTGACCCAATTACCAAGCGGCGGATTGGCATGAGTCGTTATGAGGAAGAAGACGGCTGGATTGATGGATATATCGATCTTTGGCTTGATGACCCAGCCAAAGAGCATATTTCAATTCTGGGAGAATTTGGTACAGGTAAAACTTGGTTTGTATTTCACTATGCTTGGACTGCATTGCAACGTTACCGCAATGCCCAAAAACGTGGCGTTGAACGTCCCCGTCTGCCTTTGGTAATTACCCTGCGTGACTTTGCCAAGGCACTAAATGTTGAGAATGTTTTAGCAGGTTTCTTTTTTACCCAACACAATATCCGCATCAACAGCGAAGTCTTTGACCAACTTAATCGTATGGGTAAGTTGCTGCTCATTTTCGATGGCTTTGACGAAATGGCAGCAAAAGTTGACCGTCAACAGATGATTAACAACTTTTGGGAACTGGCGAAGGTGGTAGTTCCCGGTGCTAAAGTCATCCTCACCTGTCGTACTGAGCATTTTCCAGAGGCGAAGGAAGGACGTGCTTTACTAAATGCAGAACTGCAAGCATCAACTAAAAAATTAACTGGAGAAACACCGCAATTTGAAGTCTTGGAATTGGAGAAATTCAATGATGAGCAAATTCGGCAGGTGCTTTCATACCAAGCTGAACCAGCAACAGTTGAGCAGGTAATCGGCAATCCGCAATTATTAGACTTAGCCCGTCGTCCAGTAATGACTGACTTAATCTTAGAAGCTTTGCCAGATATTGAAGCGGGTAAACCTGTGGATATGTCACGGGTTTATCTTTATGCAGTACGGCGCAAGATGGAACGGGATATTAAAGCGGAGCGTACTTTTACTTCTTTGGCTGATAAACTGTACTTTTTGTGCGAACTTTCTTGGGAAATGCTATCTAGTAACCAAATGAGCCTGAATTATCGGCTGTTCCCAGAACGCATTCGTCGCTTATTTGGTTCTATTGTTCAAGAAGAGAAGGATTTAGATCACTGGCATTATGACATGATGGCGCAGACGATGCTTGTCCGCAATGCTGATGGTGACTATACTCCAGCGCATAGGTCGTTATTAGAGTTTTTTGTGGCGTATAAATTTGCAGCAGAGTTGGGTGCGTTAGCTAGCGATTTTAGGGAATTAGCTCAAACACAGTCAGGTTTTGATAGCAGTGCTGCGCCTGTTGATTATACTTGGTCTGGTTATTTTTCGCGTCAAGGGAGTAGTGAGGCGATGCCTGCGGCAACCCCTTTGAGTAATGCACCCCTTAGAGAATTTAGTAGTGAGCCTTTGGAGAAGTTAAGGCAGACTTTTGGTAAAGCGCCTTTGACAAAAGCAGTGATGGATTTACTTTTACCGATGTTGGGTAATAATGATCACCTGATTAAAGTTATTGAAGCAACGCGCTTTAGAAATGAGGATGTGGTTGGTTATGTTGGCGGAAATGCAGCAACGTTAGCAGTCAAAGTTGATAAGGGTTCATTGGAAGGGAGAGATTTTAGTAGCGCGGTGATTAAGAGCGCAGATTTTACTAGTGTGATTTTGCGAAATGTCAATTTTAGAGAGGCAAATCTAGCTGATTCAGTTTTTGCAAATACTTTAAGTCAAATTTTTTCGGTAGCGTTTAACTCTGATGGGCAACTTTTGGCGATGGGTGATGCTGCAAATATTCGCTTGTGGCGAATTACTGATAAACAACAAATTCTGACTTTTTACGGGCATCAAAACTTAGTATATTCAGTAATTTTTAGTTCTGATGATCAAGTGCTTGCTAGTGCAAGTACTGACTGTACACTAAAGCTTTGGGATGTTAAATCGGGAAGATGTATACAAACGTTACTTGGCCATACTGCTACAGTTAGAACAATAGCGTTTAGCCCAGATAATCAAATTATTGCCAGTGGGAGCGAAGACAAAACAGCAAAATTGTGGGATGTAAAAACTGGTGAATGTTTGATGACCTTTTCAGCCCAAAATAGCCTTGTAAGGGCAATTGCATTTAGCTCCGATGGTGAAATATTTGCTTTTAGCAGTAGCAACTATACTATTAATTTGTGTAATATACGTACATCTCAGAGCCAAAAGATTTTACAAGGACATATCAGCTATGTAAGAGCGATTATTTTTAGCCCTAATGGAAAAATTATTGCCAGTAGTAGTCACGACTGTACAATCAAGCTATGGGATACAAACACTGGTGAATGTCTCAAAACTTTGCATGGACACACAGACGTAGTTAACTCAATTGCTTGTGATTCTGATGGAAAAATTATCGTTAGTGGTAGTACTGACCGTACAATCAAGCTATGGGATATAAACACAGGTGAATGCCTTAAAACTCTACAAGGGCATGATAATTGGATACAATCTGTTGCTTTTAGCCCTGATGGTCAAACTCTAGCTAGTGGAAGTCAAGACCATTCTGCAAAGCTTTGGGATGTAAACACAGGTGAATGCCTTTACAGTTTTCAAGGATATGCTAACTGGTTAAAGGCAATTGTGTTTAATCCTAGTGGACAACTCGTTGCTAGTGGTGGACAAGACCATATAGTTAGATTGTGGGATACCAATACAGGTAAATGTACAAAAGAGTTACAGGGACATACTGATTGGATACGATGTCTAGCCTTTAGCCCTGATGGTCGAATTCTCGCCAGTGGGAGTAATGACTTTACAGTTAGGTTATGGAATATTCAAACAGGAGAATGTAGCAAAATTTTACGAGGAGATACTGGAAAATTATCTTCAATAGCATTTAGTCCTGATGGGCTTAAACTAGCAATTGCTTCTGGTCAGACAATACAGCTTTGGGATTTTGATATAGAACAAAATATTTATGAAATAATAGCGCATAAAGGCTCTATAACAAAACTTGCTTTTAGTTGTGATGGTCAAATTATTGCTAGTCTTAGCTATGATGACACTGTAAAACTTTGGGATGTTCCAACGGGTAAATGCTTTAAAACTTTAACAGGAAAGAAAAATTGGTCAAGATCGGGTGCTTTTAGTGCTGACACAACAATTATTGCTACCTGTAGTGATGACTATATAGCAAGGCTTTGGAATATTTATACTGGTCAATGCTTAATGACTTTGGAGGAACATACTGGGCAAATCAAGGCATTTGCTTTTAGTTGTGATGGTCAGGTTCTTGCTACTGGAAGCGATGATTTAACTATCAAGCTTTGGAATGTACACACAGGTAAAAGCTTAATCACATTGCTGGGACATACTAGAACAATATCATCAATTAGTTTTAGTCCAAATGGTAAAGTTTTTAGCAGTTGTGCCGAAGATGGGCTAATCAAAATTTGGAACATCAATACGGGCGAGTGTTTAAAAACTCTGAGAAGCGATCGCCCTTATGAACGCATGAACATTACAGGCGTTAAAGGCTTAACTGAAGCTGAAAAAGGAACACTTAAAGCATTAGGTGCGGTGGAAGATGGAGAATAAATCAGGAATGATATGCAAGCTATGTTTAGTCGATGCACTGCCAATTATGACACGTTTTTCTTGTGGGATCGCCTACAGAGGGACGTAGCCCATCGCAGTAGCAAATCTATTGCCAGCCTTCTCCCTCTTCGCCATATTGCGCTGGCGGTTCACCATGAGATTTAAGAATCTTGGGCTTTTTCATTTTGTCATTGGCTGGTTCAATTTTCTCCACATATAAATCAAATTCCCACTCTTGCAGTAAATCAAAGATAAATTGTAAATGACTGCCTACCTCTAAGGATAAATCGCCTAAACGAAAATCGCAGGTATCAGGGGGAATTTCGACAACAGGATGATTAAATTCCAAAGTTCTTCCTAAACGGTCTTTGTGAATAAATCTGTAGAGGTGTTCTGGATCAAAATCAAATGCTTGCACAATCGCGGCAGCAACTTCATCTAAATTGAAATAACTAGGAATAGCAATCCGTCGCCAAGCATCCTGTAAATTAGCTTTAAATATATAAACCCCATCAGTAAAACCGCCTTCAGCAATCACTAAAGTTTGTGACCATTCCGGGAAATAGGGTTGGAGATAAGGTTTTAAACTGTCAAAAGCTATGCGAAAATCTAACCGAAAAGTGGCGTAATCTTCTACTTGGATATTTGAGCGACTTTCTGTTAATACAGCCATAAGAGCATTACCCCAAGCCTTGGGGTTTACATGAGTAAAATGCCAGCCTTTAGCGGCTTGTGGTTTTCCTGATGTCAGTTCAATTAATCCAAATAAATGTAAGAGAGCAAGATTGTGAAAACCAGGATAATAAACTAATTTATCTTGTTCGGAGTAATTATTAATTTTTAATCCTGATGATGGAAGATTGTTCCAAAATAATAAACAGCGATATGCTTGGTCAAACATATCTCTTTGGTCGCCTAAGAGTTCACTTTCTCCCCAAACTAACCAAGATTCTAACAGTGTGAAATATCGTTCTGTGTGGTTTAATCCTTGCCAAATTTTCAGAATTTTTTGGTCTAAAACTAACTTGCTCTTTTTACTTTCGGTAATAACTTGAGACAGTCCAGAGGCGCGGAGAAGGAAATAAAGACCGTGAATATAAGGATAGGATTTTTGTACAGGACGTTTAAGGTTAATATCTATGGGATAACTCAATTGTGAGTTAAGTTGTTGGAGATATTTAAGGGACAATTGGTGATAAGTACTACTAACTTCAACGCCGTTGGGTTGGAGAAATTCTAAAATAGTTTGAAAATCCCGCAGAATTGTTCCTGGAATATTTTGACTAATGGTTTGCTGTTGAAGTAGTTCTTTTTTATCTTCCGTCAGTGGTAGTTTATCTCGGATTTGATCTGGAATGAGGGAAAATAGGTTACTCATCTGAGTTGAAAGGAGGAATTTGTATGGCGGTTAATCTCACAACTTGGCCATTTTGCCAAATGCTAATAAATTCTACTAAACGGCGGTGTCTTTCAATAGCTTTTTTCATAGCGAGTTTAACACCTGCGTCAATTTGGCGAGATAATTTCTGAGGAATTGGCTTATTCATCCGAATCTCAGCAGATGCAGTTAATCAGCAATGGTGCTATTTCTCTCACAGGAAGCGATGCCTGCGGTGGGCTACGCCTACGCATTCATAGGCTATGGGAAAATCAAAACTTGGAAGATGCCTCAAGTGCTGTCTTAAAGCACTTGGGAGAGTTGAAGCGACCGTATTTGACAGCTATGGAGAAGAAGCTGTTGAGTGTGATTGAAAAAGAATACGGCATTATAGATGAGATACCCCGTAATTTTCAATCAACCAAGGACTAGGAGAAAACAGTAATGCAAAGTATTAAGTTATGTTCTCATGTTGGGGGTGATGGCATTTTGCACCTTGAGATTCCTGTTGGCATAACAGACAAAGAAATGGAAGTCGTAGTGATTTATCAACAAATAGAACCATCAGCACCCCCAAAAACACCCGAAGAATTGGGATGGCCAGCCGGATTTTTTGAACAAACGGCTGGGTCATTAGCAGATGACCCAATTCAAAGATATCCCCAAGGTGAATATGACACTAGGGAGTCATTAGAGTGAGATATTTGTTAGATACCAATGCTTGCATTGTTTATTTGAACCGTCCGATGTCTGGGGTGAGGCAAAGGTTGGAATCGCTATCACCAGCAGACATTGCTGTTTGTTCAGTAGTAAAAGCTGAACTATTTTATGGTGCAATGCGAAGTAACAATCCCACACGGACTTTAATATTGCAAGAAGCATTCTTAAATAATTTTGTATCTTTGCCTTTTGATGATCGGGCGGCTCGGATTTTTGGCACAATTCGGGCAGAGTTAGGGAAGGTTGGTACACCAATTGGGCCTTATGATTTGCAAATTGCGGCAATTGCTCTAGTGAATAACTTAACATTAGTTACGCACAACACAAGAGAATTTAGTCGCGTTAGTGGACTGGTGATTGAGGATTGGGAGTAAGTAAGAGCAATGAAAACGAATGCTGCTCGACTACTTGATAAACTAAGTATTCCCTATCAAATCCTCAGCTATGAAGTAGATCCTGATGATTTGGCAGCTGAGAGTACAGCGCACAAAGTTGGTCTTCCGCCAGAGCAAGTTTTTAAGACTTTAGTAGTCAGAGGTGACACAACAGGTATTTGTTTTGCTGTTGTACCAGGAAATGCTCAGTTGGACTTGAAAGCTTTAGCTCGAATTTCAGGAAACCGCAAGGTTGAGACAGTTGCTCTCAAGGAAGTTCAGCCACTAACAGGATACATCCGTGGGGGTGTAACGGCTTTAGCTAGCAAAAAAGACTATCCTGTTTACCTTGATGAAACTGCAACTCTATTTGAGCAGATTACTGTTTCTGGTGGAATGCGAGGTATGTTGCTTCTGCTATCGCCAGATGATTATTTACGTGCCGTCAGTGGCACTTTGGGAGCAATTGTACAAAATTAAGGGTCAGTGGATAGATTTGTTCTAGATTATAAACTTGCTAAAACAAGCAATTCAGTTTGCCAACCTTCATTATGGCTTAAGGTAAGGACAGTATAACCAGTCTCGTACCTAAGATTATCGCGCTCAATTTTATCTTGCTTGCGCTTTTCAGGGCTATCATGAACTGAACCGTCACAAAAAACAGCGATCACCTCCTCCTCATAAACAAAATCTGGTTTACAGTTTGCCTCTGGAATAAATTTCTGAGCAGCATCGGGTAATTTGTACCCCCGTTGATAAATTTCTTGCAAAACCACACGCTCAAAATCAGAGTTAGGGTCTGTCTGTTCCAGCAATTTTTGATATTGCTGATCGCGAGAAAGCCCTTTGACCTGAGTAATAACGCTACTCTCCAGTAAGAGGTCAAGCCAAGGTTTGATGAGGTGACGATTTATCAGTGCATGGTCAAATTGATTGCGGTAAGAGAGCAAGCATTCATAGCAAGCTTGAATACAACTGTCTTTAGGTTGTGTAAAATGACAAATGTCGAAAGCTGCATCAGCAATTTTCTTAAATGCCTCTGGTTTTTCTAATAACTGAGAGAGTACACCTGCACCACCTTCAGCAGCTTCCCAGAACAGTAAATACTTGCCTTCGCCTAGTCGTTCTGAGTCGAGTTCATCAGCTTCTAATTTATAGACGGCTTGAATTGCAGTTTCTAAAGTGTATTGCAGGGTGGCAATAAAAGCTTCTCTATCCTCAACAGGAACATTTAATGGCTCAACAATCAAGATATTGCAAGTATCATCAACCATTAAATTCACTTCGGTATGCAAGCTGTCGGGTGTCTGTTGAGTCTGTGGATTTTTATGGTCGCCCCATACCCCCGTTGTTGGATTGAGCTTAAACCCTCGTTCTTCTCTATTCTTCTTCAGCCCCCGATTAATTCGCCAAATAGTAGCTGTGGCTCCATAAGTTAACTTGAACAGTGGTGTACCGTCAGCAGCTTGAACAATGGCCGATTCCCGCTTTTGGCTAGCGTAGCGGAAATGAGTAGTGATGTTGTAGCCGTACTTGAGCCGTTCTTCTTCGTCACAGGTAATGCGTTCTCGACGACGAGCGATCGCAGTTTCCATTGGCAGTACACGAGTCAATTTGGCTACATTGCCATGAGCATCAGGTTTAATTTCTGCACCGCAGTTTTCACAAGTGTCACGAAAATCGCCGTCGTGGTAATACCCGCAGTTAGCGCAGACACTCATCCGTTTATACTCGCCTTCAATGCCACCAACGGGAACTTTTGTTTTGGCCACCATGAATTTACTACCTTCGTAGTAAAGGATATTATTGGGAGCAAATTCCCGTAATGCCATTGAGCGGGGGCGAGAGATGAATTCACCACCTTCACCAGCAGGAATAAATGCTCGGACTGGCAGGCGAGGGAAGTTGAACCCTGGTAAAAACCCCTCGGCAGCAAAGTAACGATAGGGATAAAATTCAAACTGGGAATTACTCTTGCCTTGGCTGTGTCCTACGAGTAAATCAATTTGTCGTTGTGCTTCTCTTGCCTGTGCTTCAGCGTTGCTACGTTCTTCCTGGGCAACATCACCTCTAGCAAAACGGTCAATAGTGCGACGGGCAGATTCTAACTGGTTGACTGACTCTATATATAAATCTCGCCAGCGCTTACAGGCCCGGTCAAAAGCATTCAAAGCATTTTCGATGGTATTCTGTAACCAATTTACAGAATACCAAGAAGCTTTTTGCAGATCCTCTTGGCAGAAAAAGTCTGAGAAGATAGACTGAGCGGCTTGCAGACATTGGGTTAATTTGGCTTGGCCCAGGGTAAGTTGTTGGCGAATACTGTCTTTGAGGGGATAGTTTTCTAATTCCAAATCCAAGATTTTATTCATGGAATCTTCCAGGTAAACCCCAGTATGTGCCAGCCAAATCGAGTAAACATGAGATTTAATTAAATCCTGGTTGGCTAATTCTAATTTTGGTGGAGCAACTACCCCAGCAACCATTTGATTTTGGCGTTTGAAAAAGTATTGATCGTGACCGCTACCAATAGAAGCATAAGTAATGACTAAAGCTTGCTGTCCACTTCTACCAGCACGACCGCTACGTTGAGCGTAATTAGCGGGACTGGGGGGAACGTTTCGGAGATGGACAACGCTAAGGTCGGAAATGTCGATCCCTAATTCCATTGTCGGAGAGCAAAACAATGCAGCTAATTGTCCTTGACGAAATTTTTCTTCCCGTTCTTGACGGTCTTTGTTGCTTACCTGTCCGGTATGCTCTCGCCCTTCCATTGTTTGGATTTGCAAGGCGTTGGTTTGGTAAAAACCTTGGAAAAATTGGTTAACGGATATATTGGGTTTATCGTTACCCTGCAAGCGACGGGATGTTAAGGGATCGGTAGGGATTTCCTTGAGGTTGGTTGCTTTCCATAGTAGTGAGTCTATGCGTAGCTGTACCTCAGATTTTTCTTGCACTAGGTAGCCAGCATCACATAAAGCATCAATTAGAGTAGTGATTAAGCTGTTGAACTCTACATCTGTTAAAAGTTGGCTGCGGAGCGACCATGTATTTGGCGAACGCAAAAATCGTCCAATTTTACTTCTAGTAGTAAGTTTAACTTTCGCTTTTTCATTACCACCAGTGCTAATAGTTGCCCAAGTTGCCAAGTATAAATATTCGTTCTCATCGAATACCCAAGGTTCTTTAAGGGCTTGAATGACTTCGCTTTTGAGTGAATCTTTCTGGTCTGGTTGTAAAAGTTTGGCATCAATTGCCAATTCTCGTCGCAAATGGTTGAGGAATGCTTGGGTAATGATGAAACGTTCTTGAGGACTGGCTTGCAATAATAAAGAATGGCGGTGTTTTTGCCATAGTTTATCGTCAGCACAGGCTTCTTGGAGTCCGTCATACTCAATTATCAACAGTCCGCACTGTTCAAGGTTGGGTTGGACGATGCGCCATCCCCGACGCAAGTCTTCGTAAAGACGATATTCAATCAGTTTACGAAAGGCTTCTTCATTGCGTCGCTTCCCAACACCAAACTCTGCTGCTTGCTTGGCATAGTCGTTTTGAGTAATTCCCATGTATTGGACGACTACACTAGCTAATTCGCTGTGGGTGAGTTGTCCTTTGGCTTGAATTGCACCTAAAAGTGCAGCCCGTAAGAAGCTGGTTTGGACAAAATCATTGAAATGTCCCGCTTGTAAAGACGCATCTTGACGGTTATCGGTAAAACTGAGGATTTTGGCAGCTTTGGTTTTTTCCCCTGTAAAGACTTGCTTGAGGCGGCTAGTGGTAGAAAGACAAAGTAGAGTGGTAGCGGTACTGCGTCCTTCACTACTGAGGCGAGAGAGTTTAGCAAATTCGTTTCGCTTTTTGTCATGAAGTACGCCGCAGTTGAGACAGGTCAAAAAGGGTTTGGGAATAAACCAACAAGTGGTTCCTTGCAACAGGGAGGATGTAACTTTACCATTGGGTAGAATTTGGAGTTTTCGGGGAATAAATCGCGCAAAGTCTTTTTTGGCAACCCGTCCTTTCTTTTTGGTTTCACTAAACCAAGAGTCAGGAAGTCTATCTTCATCGCTTGTATCCCAAAGTTCTGGTTCATCGAGGATGAGATAACCTTCGGTAATATCTGCATCGTCAGGACTAATATCTAATGCAGTGGGCAATTGAGGCAGGATAATATGCTTATCAGCATCGTAGCGAACGACATAGTAATCCTGTCCGCATTCCCGGCAAAAAACGAGGGGATAAAGTAGGCGGTTGTCGGTGGTTGTATATTGACCTTCGAGGGTTAAATGGCGTTTGTCTCGATTTTCAATAGTGGCGTAAACGCTTCCCCCTTGGGAAATGAACTGATGTAGGCGAAAGGCAAGTCCATTAGTTTTGCTTCCCCACAGGAACATCTGTTTGAGGACTGTTAAACAAGTTTCCTCTAGAAGCTGGGTTTCTTGGGCAAGTTTGGTTGCACCTGTTTCTAAGCTGATGGGTTGACGGCGAACGAGATGCCCTTCTCTTTCTTCTAAACCGAAGTTCATCTCGATCCAGTAGCTTAGGGAATGGTTTCGGAATTCTGTTAGTGTTTGTTCTAACTCGGTTGGTAAACCTGCCAAGATTCCTTGGCACAGTTGTTCAATAGTAGGTTCAACACGTTGGATAGAACGTTCTAGGGTTTCATCAATAACATTGTTGGGTTTAATTTCCACGCCAAATAACTTACTAGCGACATCTGCCACAACTTGGCGGCGTTGTTCGCGGGAACCGACCGTTGACATGGTGGCACTTGTGCCAATGCAGAGTAATTCGTCATTACTTTTGCTACGTTGACGAAGTTTGCGGATCAATATGGCAACGTCTGCACCTTGTCGTCCCCGATAGGTGTGTAATTCATCCAGTATCAGGAATTTTAAATTGGGAGACTCAACCAATTTATTCTCGTGAGTGCGTGAGAGCATTAACTCTAGCATCACGTAGTTGGTGAGTAAAATATGGGGTGGATTGTTTTGAATTTCGGTTTTCCTGGTTAAACTTTCTTGCCCAGTGTATTTTTCAACACGAATATGAGTATTCGGAACTTGGCGTAGAAATTTGTCGAGTTCTTCTTTTTGGGAGTTAATTAAGGCATTCATCGGATAAACCAATATTGCCCTGACTCCTGAAATATCAGGATGACGCAGTAAATCATCGAAGATCGGCACGACGTAAGTCATGCTTTTACCGGAACCTGTGCCTGTAGTAACAACGTAGGGTTCTTGGCGTTGTGCAGTTTCAAATGCTTGCTTTTGATGGTAATGGAAGGTGAAGGGTTCGCCGTTTTTTTTGTAGAAATATTTTTCGCAGTCTGGATGAAGGGTTTGCTGTTGTACTAATTCTTTGACTGTTGCACCCTTTTTATAGCTAGGATTGAGTTGTACTAGGGGGTCAGTCCAGAGTTGCCCCTTGTCTAATTCTGCGTCTACAAATTCTTTGACTTTGCGATCGCGGATTTTGAGGAAGCTTTCTATATAGCGGCGGTAGTCGCCTATTACCTCGTTGCGGAAGTTAAAAATATCAAGGGAATCAGGAATTGATAATTGGGACGACGTGCCTTTTTGTTGTGTGGGGGTGCGTCCTAAGCGATGGTCAATGTATTGGTAAAGTTGGTTGGCAAAGGTGTCTGTTAGGGTGTTAGTGTCAAAAATCTCTGTTAGTTCTGCATCATCCCATTCTTGGGGAACATGGGTGAAAATTAGGTTTAGTTGTTCAGAAGTGATAGAAACAATATTTGTACAATCAACTAATGCTAATCTTTGTCCGATGAGGGAACTAATAGATAAAATAGCTGGTTCTGGCTGTTTGATTAATTCTTGTAGTTTGACCGGGATTTTCATAATTAAAAGCTGATATGTTAATATAAAAACTGCCTAAAATAGCGATTAGTCTCATGTTTTACATTCCAGCTTTTAAGTAATCCCAAAGTATTTGCCTATTTGATTCCGTTTCTTTCAAATCTTTGGAAAAAGGTAAAGAATCAATACCAAAATGAATAGCAGCATCGACAAAATCGGTGTAGGAAATTTCTGGAGAAAAATAACCATATCGCTTTTGAGTATAGAAAGTGTCGATAGTCTGAAAAGATTTAGCAAACAAAACTCCTAGCTCTTGGAGAGAATCATAGGTTAATTCCGAACTAGGGTTAATAGGCCATAGATGTCTTGACTGCCAAACTGCATCTGTAATAATATTTCCTCCATAACGCTTAATTTCTTCTTTTATTCCCCCTTCTAAAGATGAGCCAGGATAGAGCAAAAGAGGATATGCTGAAACACTAGTTACATAGGGTATATTTTTAGTAAGATAAGAAAATGTTGTTGCTATTGTTTCTAAGGTATCTCCTATATAAAAAAGAATATTGAGCTTGATAATAATACCTAGATCATAGGCAGCACGCAGTATTTCAGATGCTCTGTCAAGATACCTTTGGGGATCGCGAGTTTTACCCATTCGGAGAAGAATATCAAAAGAAGCACTTTCTAATCCCAAATCCAAAATTCGACAGCCAGCTTTTGCTAATTTATCGAGACGGTTTGGAGTTAAATATTCTACACGTGTGCTAGTTCTCCAGGTAAAATTTAAACCTCTCTCTTGACGTTGAATAGCTAACTGGGATATTTCTTCATCTTGCATGAGAAACATAGGTGTTTCTAGATAAATACAAATTTCATTATCCCCATATATATCAGTAATATATTCCGCTTCATCAATAATAGAGGGGATGTCCTTTTTACGCACTCCAGTTTTTGCAGAAACACAGAATTCACAGCCGAAAGTACAACCTCTACCAACTTCCAAACTTGGTGCAAATGTCTGAAAATTTGGATAGAGGCTATAGTTAAGTCGAGTCATTTTTTGAGGATTGAAAGCTAAATCATAATGAGTTGAGCAAATCTCTCCATTAAGATTACGATAAACAATATTATTAACTGTATCAAGAGGTTTCTTGTTAGTAATATGGTCAACAAGTTGACACAAAACTTCCTCGCCTTCACCTCTGACTACGACATCTATCGCTGAACATTCCAATAATACTGTTTCTGCAATTTGTCCAACATGATCTTTACCACCAACAATTATAGAAATAGATGGAAATCTCTTGCGAATTGTGCTAGCTATTTTTAGGCAAGGAGGATAACTAAAACCACTGACGCAGGATAAACCAATCACTTGAGGCGAAGTCTGCTCAATTTCTTGTAAAAGTTTTATTAAACAATCTTCTTCAGGATGGGATTGAGGGTCAAAAATACCAACATTAAATCCTCTCTCTGTCATATAAGAGGCGATTACTAAAATGCCAAAATTCAGCCTTTTTAAAAAGGAAAAAGCTAAATCATAGGGTTTTTTACCTAAATCGATTGGGATATTAACTAAAAGTAAATCCATTATTTTACCTATTGTTTTATTTTTTGAGTGTTTAGTAGCTGTTTAGATTTGTTAAATTAAGAAACTTTTGTAACTAAATTAGTGAGTAAAGTTTCCACTTTGTGAAATAATTCTTCTGATAGACCATCATTAATAATCATAAAATCTGCTATAGCTATAGTTCCACCTAGCTCGATTTTCTCAATCTCTCTATAATCTCGTGCTTCGGCTTCATCTCTTTTAAATGGTCTTGTTGTTCTAGAAGCTAGGCGTTTATAACGGATATGCTTGGAAGTAAATAAAGTTAAGACTACTAATTTATCACCGAACTCTTTTTTCAGAGATTTATATTCACTAAAGCTTCTTATGCCATCAATGATAACAAAAGAATTTTTCATCAATTTAGCTTGAATCCAAGGTAAAGACAGTTTTACACAAGCATCCATTCCATACTGATTTCTGATTTCTTCTCTAACTATTGGCTCTGTCAGGGGCGTAATTTCCAGTCCGCGTTTTAAGATTTCTTCTCTGATTAAGTCTCCAAAGCTTAATACAGGCAAGTTATGATTTTTAAAATATTCAGCTACTGTACTTTTACCAGAACCAGCCATGCCAACAATTGCTAATACTTTCATTGCTTACCAATCTAATTTTATTAAGAAGAAATTGAATAAAATCTAATATGCGTCTTAATTACAGCAAACTTCAGAAATCTTGAGTAAGATAGGCTAAGTATCTAGTTTTGATTCTAGATTTTGTACTTGGTTTATCTACAATCTGCTGTAAGAATAATCAGGTTTAATTTAGGTGTCAAACATTCTATCCCAGACCTCCAAAACTAATCTCTGTGTGCGGTATTCACCAAACTGTTTAATTTCGTTATTCTTTAAAACGCGGAATGTTTCGCTGGGGAAGTCTGCGCCATAGATATCAGCAGGGTCTAGGATATATCGCAGTTCATCACGGGTGAGTCCGTATAGTTTGGCGTAATATGCGTCTAATTCTGCTCTTAATAATGCGCGTCTGTTGGGGTTCCAAATGAAGGGTTCACCGTCGTATCCCATATCTTTGGCGAAGGGTTGCAGATCCCAGGCGGTGTAGACTAATTCGAGTACGCGATCGCTAATAAATTTGATATCTTCTGGGGTGTATGATTCTGGGGGAAGTATGGGAAGTTGTTTGAGGATGAAATAGCTGAGTGAGATAGCACCTATTTTTTGGCGTACAATATAATCAAGAATCAGACTATTGAAGTTACCAAGTAATACAGATGGATCTATTTTTGAACTAAATCCGAGGGCAGGTAATTTTCTTGAGACTGCAACTTTAGGTATAACTGTAGTAATGCAAGTTCTCTCATCTGTACCTCTAGCAACATCTCGCCAGACTAAGAACCAATTCTGCTTATAATCTACATACTTATCAAATAAAGAAGTGATAAATTTTTTTGGGATAAAATAGCGAGGATCAATGTGAAAATTTTGATTTAGCTTTTCTATATCAGAAGCTTCTCTAGCTTTACCTTCCGATGTTGCTGTTTGACTAACTCCTTGAAAAGTTGCAAACCTATGGTCATAAAAATAGATTAGTTTTGCTTCATATAAAGGAATATTCCAATCATAATCGCGTTCTTGCCAAGGAAATTTTAGGAACTCAGCATGGTCGCTAGCATCCACTAATCTCATATAATATGTATTCCAAGGTTTAATACCTGTCTTTTCATTCTCTAAAACAGGAACACGCTGATAAATTTTCTTGGTTAATTCTGCATCCTTACTAGTTCTAAAAACTGGACAGGTTAAGGTATTAGGATTAATTAAGGCAATATCTTGAGGTGAAAGCTGAAACAGACGAGCTTGATTATCTAGTTGTTTTGCTTGAGTCAGAAAGAAGGCAAAATTCCCCCGTTTGATTGGTTTACCACTAATAGCAAGTAAAGAAAATTTCATCCGGCTATCTACAGCAGTAAATAAAGCTTCTCGATTTTCAAAATCATACAGACTTGCTAAAGCTTCTTTCTGCGTCAAATCTCCAAAAAACTTTTTACAAGTGTCGTCAGTTGCAATTCCGGTAGGAACAATTACCCCAACTCTTCCATCAAATGAAATCAACTTTCTCGTAGTCTCAGCAAAAATAGCATAAGTATTGATGTCTCCCACCGCAGTTAAAGGAAATCTACCCGACTCCCGAATAAATTTTCCTTGTGCTTCAGCATCATGCTTTGCATCTTCAAAAACTTGTGCTAACTCAGGATTTTTCTTAGGTAATTCCTTAATCAACTTCTCCCGCGCTGCCTTATTTATAGCGTTAGCAATTTCCGCACTTTGAGAAGCAAAAAATTCTTTCTCTTGTAACTTAATCCGTTCCCAAGGCGGATTACCCAACACACAATTAAATCCGCCTTGCTCAAATACTTCTGGGAACTCTAAACACCAGTGAAAAAAGTGTTTTTCTTCAGCTAACTTATTCGCTGCATCTACAATCTTATTTAATTCATAGTTCGTAATTCGTAATTCGTAATTTTCGTCTGATTTACGAATTTTTTCTACTTTTTCACGCTTTAAACGGTTTAATGCTTCGGTCGTAGGTAATAACTGCAAATGATGCTCAGTTAGCGACATAAAAAACGCTGCTGTCCATAAATTGCAAGCAGAATGTCTCAACCACCAAGTAGATTCTTGCAAATTCTCTTTATATTGCTTTTGCTTATCTTTAACTTGTTGTGGTGTGGTTTCAGGAATTACCCCCAACTGCCGCCACATTTCTGCATAATCTACGCTATCAGTTTCTAACTTCTCACCAATTGATAGTTGTCCTGCTTTCTCTCGTTCATTTTTATTCCGTTTTTTAAGCTGTGTAGATAGTTTTTTATCATCACCTGTTACTGGCTTAAACGCTTCATCAGGTATTCCTTCATCTAAACAACTCAAATCCATCACTCCCACAAGGGAATTACCACACTTAATCCTGTGGTCTAAAAAGTTAAGAGGGAAGCCACGAGAAAAACCTTCAATCCATAAGGCTACTTTGCACAAATCAACGGACAAGGGGTTTAAATCCACCCCATAAATGCAATTTTGGATAACATCTCGAATCGCTAATTTTAAAGGTTCACTCCCTGGTTCAGCTTCCCCAGTGCGAATTTTAGCTAATTCTTTTCCTACCCGACGTGCCGCCGCTAAGAGGAAATGTCCAGAACCACAGGCGGGGTCTACAATTTTGAGGTCGAGAAGTGCTTTTTCTAATTCTTGATGGTTACTGAGCGTAGTCGAAGTATTGCTTTCTGCGTTCCGAAGCTTTTCTTTTGTACTACGAAGTTTTTCTTCAATTACAGGTTCTAAAGCTGTTTTTATCAGTTGTCCCACTAGCTGCGGTGGTGTATAGTAAGAGCCAGTAGTTTTCCTCTCACTACCAAATGCTAATTTGAATTCGTAATTTTTAGGAGAGATTTCTGGGTGAAAATCAAGGAGACTTTCATATACGCTCCCCAATTCTTCGACATCTAAGGCAGTATAATTTACCCGTCGTAATTGCCCCTTATCTTGATATAACGATAACTCCCGAATCGCTACTAGCAAATCGTGATTATCAATAGCACAATCATCTAAAGCTGGTAGAGTGTACGAACCAAATAAGTCGCCATTTAATGGTGATAATCCTAAATATTTTCCCCGCCAATTTTCATCAAACAGCAAGAATGTAACCCGCAAACCCTGCCATAAATCTTGAAAACCTTCCCGTCGCCAATGGGGACGCTCGGCTAACTCTCGCAGTCGCTCAATGCTGTAATATTCTCGATAGATTCGGGCTTTCTCTACATCATTCCCAATTAATAAATTACGGGACTCTGCCACCATCAAAAACAGTAAGCGATAAATCAGCCGCAACAGTTGGCGATAAAAAACTAATTCGTAATTATTAGAGAATTTTTGGCGGAGGTGTTCGTTTTGTGGATGTTGGAGAAAACCTGTGCCTAGCTGTATTAGTGCTTTTTCTACCCCATCTCGGAGTCTGTCGCGTACCCGTCCCCCCTGTTGCAGTGCTTCTTGGTGGTAATATTCCAGCAAGCACTTATCCGCATCATCCATACCTTCAGGCAAGCGGGAACGGTGAAACAATCGATAAAATAACCCAAACTCAGCAAAGTTCTCACCACTGAGAATTTGCTCTAAGTCAAATTCGATATAAGTAAGCCGAGTCATCAACGAAGAGTCACGCAGTAACCGCCAGCGATAACCATTGGTTGCGATCGCCCAAAGATGCTCTGTCTTGTTAAGATATTCCTGCACCAGCGCGTGTGCTGATAATCTGGGTGTCCCACTGGGAGGACGTTTATCGATTTCTAGCCGACAACCAATAATGTGAATAGGTGGCTTATTTTCTCCTGGTTCCGCACGGTGAGAAATCGCATAAGTTTTGTCCTCTACTACTTCGGCTGTTGCAGTATATACAGGTTCATAACCTAAACTTTGCAGTAATGGCACTGTCCAAAGTTCACGGGTAATTGTAGTAGCCGAGTTATTCTCATCGAGCCTTGCCAATGCGCGTTGAAATGCTGCCCAGTATGCTTTAGCATCACCCCAAGCAGTAGCAATTTCATCTGCTAATTTATCAGTTTTATTAAAACCAAAATCTTCTGGTGATTGCCCTTTGATGCTGCCTTCTAGCATTTGGGCAGTCATATCTGGAGCTAGTAAATTTCCTTCGATTTGAATCGCAGTTAATGTAGTTTTCATATTTGGAGAATTAAAAATAAAAGATTACTGGCAGGTAGAAGTACTTTGCACGACTACCAGCCTTTTACTTACGTCCGGGTTGGAGGATGAAAATACCGAGAATATCCATCGGCAATTGGGGAGTGACGCGAATTCGGCCTTCTTGGGTCATTGTTCTGACGCGTCTATGGCTTTGTAAAAGTTCTTCTGCTCTTTCTCTGGCAAACTTTTCCAAATCTGGCTGGAGTTCTTCTAACCTTTGAAGTAAATCAGCAATTTCTATCTGCTTCATAGCTTTACTAACATCGCTGACTGGCTTGGCTTGTTGCAGTAGTGATGTCGCTTCCAACTGCGTCAACCAGCTAGGACTAGACGGCGAACCTGTAAAGCCAATAACCGCGCATTCTTCCGCTAGTAGAGATGTGGTATTTAGCGTTTCTGTAGTACGTTTAGAACTGTTTAACAAATGCCGTAACCTTACCAGCAGCAAAGTTGTGCGCTTTTGTACCGCATTAGTTGTAGTAAAGCCGCATCGTGCTGCGATCGGTTCATTTGTGTGGGAGAGTGCATCTTCTAGGATGTACCGTGCCAAGCCTTCCACTAAAGGGTGATTCCGGCCTACGTATTCCACATCCTCCGGTGCTGGGGTGGTAAAAGAGAGTAAACGCGACTTATCTCCTAACGTTGACTTGAGAAAATCCGGTGGTTGGGAAAGTAACCATCCCTGCTTTTTCTTAATTAAAGAACAAGATATGCGAAGGCAAGCCGACAAGACAAACCGCTCTACATCCTGCTCATTCCCTAAAATCTGGTCAGAGTCAATTAATTCCTGTTCTACTTGCTCAGGCTTAATAGCACGTTGAGCAAAGCGAGTCCGATTGGTTTTTTCACGTTCTACTGCCTTGTCCCAATTCTTATGAACTTTATCAACCGCAGATTCTTCTTGAAACTCAAACAGCGATAACTGAATAACCTCAGTAGTACGTTCAAAAAGGGATTTAAATACTGCTTCCGCTACAGTAGTACTTTCCATTGGTACGGGAACAGTAATTCCTAGAGACTTGTGAATCTGCACAGCTTTGCGAATCAGAACATCCAGAACTGCACCATCAACAGGATTATCTCGACCATAAAGCAAGCAGGCTTTCACCTTAGTTGCTGTTTGACCGTAGCGGTCAATACGTCCTTCGCGTTGTTCTAACCGGTTAGGATTCCAGGGTAAATCGTAGTGAATTACTGCACTGAAGTGCGTTTGCAAATTTACCCCTTCACTCAAACAGTCTGTAGCAACTAGCACTCTTTGGGGATAAGATTTTAACTCTTCTAGTCGAGTTTCCCGCTCATCTTCAGAAAGTTCTCCAGTAATCGCAATTACACGGATCTGACTACCTTTTTTCTCTAATTTCTGTCTGAGAGCATCAGCTACATAGTTTGCCGTAGCAATATAGCGACACCAGACAATCGGGTTCATCTGGTCTTTGAGGAAAGATTCTACCGTAGCAATGCACGATTGCAGCTTTTGGTCTTTGCCACCTTGCAACTTCTCTGCTGCTTGCACAAAAGCTTTAAGTTTACGTTTGTCTGCGTCTTTGTAACTCTGCTGTCCCTGTTCTATGACCAAAGTTGGCGAAGCATCAACCGCTTGTTCTTGCTCTGTGGGATCGTGAACATAAGAACTCATCAAATCTTCGTCTAAATCAGCCAGTAAGCGTTCGCCTGATTTACTAACTTGGCGATTTAATGTAGCGATCGCAGCCGCAGGTGAAGACATAACACAGCGAATCAAAGCCAAAGCCGACCAGTATCTTCCCCGACGTTGAGCATGACTCATATCAGCCGTAGTCGTTTTCACTAGACCATGAGCAAAATCATAGACTTCATCAAATAGTTCTTTGTACTCTTTCGATAACTTATATGACTCCTCGCTTGACTCTCGTTCAGGAAAAGGAGTTTCATTCCCTAGCCAGAGCTTGACATCTGCCCGTCTGCGCTGAACAAAATGATTGGCTAAGTGGTCACGTTGTTTGTCAGTTAAGCTATTGAGATTGAAATGCTCAAACTCCGGCTTCAGCAAACCTAAAAGTGAGAGAAAAGATTCTTCAATCCCACTGTGAGGAGTAGCTGTAAGTAACAGTAAATGCTGTTCTTGTTTTTTAGCAATTTCTGTAATTAGCTGATGTCGTTGCTGCTGGGATGTAGTAGTTTTATTTGGACGGGCGCAAGTATGTGCTTCATCCACAATTACTAAGTCAGGGCAGTGAGTTATAAAACTAGCACGCCGACTGTCTGCTTTGGCATAGTCTAAGCTCACAATCAGGTGGCGATAATAACTAAAAACACTGTCATTATTTGGAATGTTCCGCTCTAACTTGGAAGCTGTGCCAGAACGTACTACCACCGCATCAATATGAAACTTTTCACTTAATTCCTGCTGCCATTGATCGCACAAGTGTGGTGGACACAGTACTGCAATTCGCTTAACTTCACCTCGGTCTAGCAATTCACGAGCTATTAGTCCAGCTTCAATGGTCTTACCAATACCTACGTCATCAGCTACAAGCAGTTTTACTGTCTCTAACTTTAGTGCCATCAATAAAGGAACTAACTGGTAAGGACGGGGACGCAATGACAACCGTCCTAAACAGCGAAAAGGCCCAGCACCGCTACGGAGTAAAAGACGTGCAGCATCCATAAGCAAGAGTGCGGCTGCATGGTCTTGTACGCTAGTAGCTTGAGGTAGAGGAAATGTAGCTGATTCAATCTTCTCTAGCTCTTCTTCTAAAAGCTTGTGGTAGATACCAGCAATTTCATCCTCATTGCCTGAAAGGGGTCGTAGACGAATAACATCTTGATTTTCTGAAGGTAGTATCACCCATTGCCGACTGCGACAGGTGACTATTGAACCAGGTGAATGGTTCACAGTTTGTGCCATTGTTAGCCTATATTAGTATTGAAAATTTGGCAGCAGATTAATTAGTAAAAATAGTAGTAATTACTGAATTAATACTTATGAGCAAGCAAGTAGTATGCTCACAAGTCTATTCCGTTTTAAAGTACGCTTAAGTACAATGTAACTAGTGGTATTACGTAAATAAGTTACTTTATAAAAAATTTTATTAAGGAAAGCAAGGGAGAATTGATGCGATCGCAGTCATAGAGAATTTTCCAAAGGCTACCCAAAGCCCAAGGTAAACACATCTAAAGTATAAAAATCCTCTAAGACTTGGGTTTGGGTATTTTATAATTTAGCCTGTTTTTTGAGCAAGCTCCCTTATTCAGTAAGGGTCTGGTAAACAACCGTGCGTTCGCCCTGATCCAAAGCCGATTTAATACCTGGTGTTGCATTTACATCAGTTGTGATCGTTTGAAAAGTTGCGTCAAGATTCACTTGACAATTGAGATGTTAGAAAAGCTACTGCTATGGGAAAACTTGAAATAAGACCCTGTGCTGAAAAATCTTTCTGTGATTCGTCAGCCCAATGCTACCAATTACAAGATTACACAACAGGAGTGGCAACGTGTACATGAGTTGAAAGGATAGCAATGGTAGCGGTTGCTCTTCAAATTCTTAGAGGAAACCCAGGCGATCGCACACTGTAATCAGTGTCACGCATTCAGTATTATTCAAAGGATTTTTTGTACTGATATCAACTAATGGTGTAGCGATCGCAAAATATCAATTTCAGGAGCATCAAATGGTCAACAGCAGAAATACCCAAGCAACTAAAACATCTAATAGAGGAGCAATACTAAAAGTTTTAGCTAGACTAGCAACAACAGGAATAATTAGTTTTGGAATTGGTGGAGCAGTTACTTTTGACCGTTATAGCAACTATTGGAATCAAACAATATTTCGCGTTCAGACTGTTGATTTTAACATTTTATCTCATACTCTACCAACGAAACTTTCTTATGCAATTATTAAAAATAAACCAGAAGAAGTACAACGTACTTTAGATAGTAATTATAGTTTATTTGGATTAATCGTTACAGACTCTAGTGGACAAAAAATAATTTCGTATTCAGGTAAAGATTCTGGAAAATCCTCATCTTGGAAAGCGGCTCTAAATCCACAAGAGTTAACAAAACATCCATACGATGTGTTGCTTGATCCTCCACCTGCATTTGCACAGTGGACTTATAGCAATTCTCATGCTACTGAACGCAGTGCTATAAGTGTCACTAATCAGGGCCGTGTTATCGGTAGGGTTTACTATGTTAGGGGTGTAAGGCCAACGTTTCAAAAGGATATTGCAACATTGGTAACTAATCCTTTTTCTGGAAGTAGTAGGATTCAAACTTACGCAACAAGTCTAATGGCTTGTTTCGGGGCGACTTTGCTTGTCTGGAGTGGTTTGGAGTTTATACTTTATAAAAAGCGAGTTGATAAAAAGAAAGCAGAAAAAAGAGAAGATGAATTAGAAAATATCAACAAAGTTTTAGAAGTTCAATTAGCCGAGAGAATAAATGAACTAACATTATTAAAAAATCAAAGAGAGGAAGAAAAGAATGAATTAGTTAGAGATGCTAGTAGAATGCGTATTTTAAATAATAGGCTTAAACAGGAAATTTATCAACTCAAGGAATCTCTGAATAATCTCCCAAAAAATACAGAAAATTTATTAACTCTGCAAACTGAACTAGAAAAAACTAAGTTAGAAGCACAAGAGAATCTAAACAAACAAAAACAGTACCAACAACGTATTGAAAAACTAAATCATCATTTACAACTTGCTCAAACGAAACAATTAGAAGCTAATCAATTATATAAACTGAAAGAAAATGAATTAGCTAAACTTCAAGAACAAATGAAGAATATTGAAAATTCTCGTTTATTAGCTAAATCAGAGTTACAACAACTACAAAGCAATGAAAAAAAATCTCAAGAAATTGCTACTAGACTGGAACAAGAATTAACTAATCAAAGACTTGAACAACAGCAACTTAACAATAAATTGAAGATTTTGCAAAGTTCCTTATTAGAGTCTCAACAACGCGCTAAACAGGCACAAGCTGAATCTGACAAAACTAGATTAGAGGCACAACAAAATCTCAATAAACAACAACAGTATCAAGCACATATTGAAAAACTAAACAGAGATTTGCAGATTGCTCAGGAGAAGCAACTAGAAAATAATCAACCAAAAGCAATTGAATTAGTTCAACTAAAGCAACAAATATATGATGCTGAATCTGAATTACAAAAATTGCGAAATAATGAAAAAAATTCCCAAGAAATTGCTACTATTTTAGAAGAACAGTTAATTAATCAAAGTTTAGAACAGGAACAGCTTAACCATCAACTAGAACTTTTACAAAGTTCTCTGTTAGAATCTAAACAACGTGCTAGAAAGGCACAAATTGAATCTGAAAAAGCTATATTAGAAGCACAGCAAAATCTAAATAAGCAACAGGAATATGAAGAGCAAATTAAAAAATTAACTCAGGATTTATATATTGCTCAAAATAAACAAGCAAGAACTAATGAACTAAAAGAAAATGAATTATCCCAACTTCAGCAGCAAATACAGGAAATTGAAAACTCTCGTTCTTTAGTTAATTCTGAATTACAACAACTGCGAAATAATGAAACAAGTTCCCAGAGAATTATTACTGCCTTAGAACAACAGTTAGCTAATCAAAACTTAATGCAAGAGCAACTTAATACTCAACTAGATATTTTGCAAAATTCTCTATTAGAATCTCAAGAGAGAGAACAACAATTAGAACAACGTGAAAAACAGAAACAAGCTGAATTAGAAGCTTTGGCTAAAGAGCTTGAGATTATTACTGTTGAAATAAAAGGTAAACATCCTCTCAATATTTTTGAATTATCTATTAAAAACTCTTTAGTAAAGCATTTTTCTTCAGAAAGAGTATTAACACAATTTGATGTAGGTAGCGGAAGACAAGGAAGTAAATTTACTGATTTTATAATTGTTACAAATAAGTGCTGTATCGTTGTAGAAGCTAAATCTTATAAAGGAACAATTGAATCTGTTGGTAATCCGCGTAATACTGGATGGACTTGCGATACAGGAACTAGAAAACTCTATATTTATGCTTGCTGGGGAGAAAACCCTTATCAGCAAGTTAAAACTTATGTAGATTCTTTATATAAATATGTAAATTCATCAAACTGGGGTAAATTTCCTGTGTATGGTATTGTTGTATTTCCAGCAAACTCGGATATTAATAATAACATTGAATCGAATATAGGTGGTTTTTATAGAGTAGCTACACTAAATAATTTGATTACTGTTATTGAACAATTAGACAATCAAGCTTATTTACAAAATGCAACAAGATATCAAAAAATCTTGCAGAAACTTACAGGCATATCTAATCAACAAGCAGCTTAATCATAAAAATACAGGTGATATCTATTGTGTCTAATTCTAAAAATAGCTATATTTTCATAAAGCTTCTAGCATTTATTGGAATTTTGGGTTTATCAGGTTGTCCATCTAATTCTCCTAAATCCGCAGTCTCCTCACCTTCTCCTGTTATTACAAATAAACAACAAAGCTTACAAACAAGTTCTTTAACTATAGGAATTTTGAGTAAGCCCAGTTACTATGAAGAGTTAACAACTTACCTACGTGAGAAATTGGGTAATAAAGTACAAATAGTTATTGATGGTGATGAATCAATTCCTTATGAAGAAGCCCGAAAAAGGATGATAAATAAAGAATGGGATATTGCCTTTACTTTATCACCAATACTTTCTGTAGCTGCTAAAAATAACGATTATCATTTTGCAGCGCGAATGTTTCCAAATAATCCTCCATATTACCAAGCTACTTTATTCACAAAATCTACTAGTAGTATTCAATCTCTCAATGATTTAAAATCTACAAATACTATTGCTCTTGGAGATTTCAATTCAGCATCTAGTTTCTATGTACCTGCTTATGACTTATTTGGTAAAAGTCTCAGGGTAGACATGGGGCATCGAGGAAAAGATATTAAAGACTTAGTTAAAACTGGAAAAGCTGATGTAGGTGCTGCTGCTTATGAAGCAGTTACAAATGATAAAGATTTGAGAATCATTCATTTAAGTAAGGAAATTCCCGGCTCTAATGTTTATTTATCACCTAAGCTTTCTGAATCTGACCGTCAGATAATTACAAAAATTTTACTTAACGCACCAGATAATATTAGAAAACAAGCTAATTATGGTGGTGGGGAGGAATCTGACTATTCACAATTAATAAAGATTTCTCAAAGAACTGAAGAAATATTGAGATGTGCAAATTTTCAGCAAAATCCGGTTAATTTTTACTGTAGTAATAGTTCCCTAAATCAAAAATCTAATAATTCTAATAATACTTCAGAAATATTAGGGCGAATTAATGGATGGACTCGCCAAACTAATGAAATTGAAACTTTCAAGTTGTCAGGAAAAGATAATAAAGTTTACCAGATAATTATACCTCGAAAAATCCTGAATCAAATTCCTGGTGCTTCTAATCCAATTGCTTTACAAGGTAAAGAAGTCAAAATCATAAATGTTGCACCCCAAAAAGCACAAGGACAAGTGTTTGAATTAAAAATTACAGAACCTAATCAATTGAGTTTATTAGAAAATATATCTAATTCTTCTACTCAGTCAAGTTATCAAGTTAAACAAGTTGATGATGGCGATACAATTACTGTCACTGATGTATCTAATCAAGAGATCAGAGTGAGATTTGCTTGTATAGATACCGCAGAAGTACCTCATTCGGATGCAGAAAAAAATAGTGATAGTTCTGCTGATACAAATCAGTTCCTATGGGGCAATAAAGCTAAAGAACGACTAAAAATATTAATACAACAGGGTGGTAGTCAAGTCAAACTGAATATAGTAGATACTGATTTTTATGGGCGTAAAGTTGCTGAAGTACGTTTACCAGATGGCACTTTTGCCCAACAAGTATTAGTTAAGGAAGGATTAGCTGTGGTTTATCGAAAATACCTGAAAAACTGCCCTAGTGCTGGTATTGTAGAACAGGCTGAAGCCGAAGCTAAACAACAACGTTTAAATATCTGGGCAGATTCACAATTTACTGCACCTTGGGATTGGCGTTCGCAGAAAAAATCCTCAAAAAAATCCTAAACTTTCCCAAAGAAAATCATTATAACTACCAAAATATCAATGTCTAAATTATCCACTAAATTCTTTGCTGCTCCCGCGTTGTTACCAGTGCTACTCCTGTCACAATTGCAGCAAGATACACAAGGAGGAATTAGTAACCAACAATTAAATGAGCAATCAATGTTGGCAGTTAATTGGGTGCAACAATCTGGAGAATATAGAGCATTAACTTATCAAGCGTTCAATATAGCCAAACTCACTTTTGATACCGCTAAATCAAAAAATATTACCCGTCCCGCCATCATTGTTGATATTGATGAAACAGTTCTTGATAATAGCCCCTATCAAGCAGGGCTATTAGATACTAATAATGGTTTTGAAATTACTACTTGGAATCAATGGATTAAGGAGGAGAAAGCTAAAGCTGTACCGGGAGCAGTTGAATTTGTTAATTATGTAAATAAAAATGGGGGTAAGGTATTCTTTATTTCTAATCGAGATGAAAAGAGCGCTAAAGATGCTAAAAGCAATGATTTAGAAATAGCTACTATTAACAATTTAAAATCTGTGGGGTTTACAGGAGTAAACGGACAGACAGTATTGTTAAAGGGGGAGTTTACCAAAAAGATTGACGGCAAAGAGAATACTTCTAAACAATGGCGAGTAGAAGCTGTTAAAAATGGCAATGCTGATGGAAAAAGATATACAGTAATCGCCTTGATTGGGGATAATCTAAATGACTTTGATGAAACTATAGGCAAGAATAACCAACAACGTCGGGATCATGTAGACAAGAACCGTAATTTTTACGGTATGTTTAATATCACAAAAGGGATAGTTAAACCTGCTTACATTGCAATACCTAATCCTATGTATGGAAACTGGGAAACAGGGATTTATAACCCACTGATATTAAAAAAACAAAGTCCTTTTGATATGACCCCAGGAGAAAGAAATCAACAACGTCGGGAATCTTTAAATCAGTGGTTTGGGAAGTAATATCAAATTCGATAATTAATTACAAATTTTATAACTTTCCAAAACAGTAAAAAATTTTCTCCTATAGATACTCCCTGCTGATCCCCCCCACCCAATTCTCGGATGCAACGAAGCAATCACTCAGGTTTCAAAAAATATACCAATTTCTAAAACTTAATTTTGGAAACAATTTAAACTATTATTAATCTGATAATAAGTCTGTTAAATCCCTACCATATATATAATAGGGGTTTCGGTATTCTTCTGGAATATCATTCATTGATTCACTATTTTCTTGAAGATATTTACTATTACTCTCTTGAAACCTTTTAAGTTTTTGATGTATGGGTGAAGATTTATCTTTTTTACCACTATTAATATAGTTTAAAATATCTTCCCTTAATTTATTCAATCTATTATGAGTAGCTAAAAGATTATCTGAAGATAGAGTATAAGCCGTTCTATAGTCATGCCCAGCCTCTCTCAATCTCTTCCATTCTTCCCATCTGGACTTTTGATTTAATGGTTTCATCGGATTAAATCTATCGCTATAATTACCAGTATATTTAAATTAGTTTAATTATTATATATTACCTACCTAAATAATCCCTTATTTTGCTACACCAGACATTGAGCGCATAACAGCATTCGAGAGCATGAAAACCACCGACGCGATCGCCCCCCACCCCAACCATGACCAACATCCATAACCTCGGCATCACCGATACTGAGTATGCCCAGCTACTAGCCCAAGGCTACGACCCCAACCTAGAACACCAGTTGGTTGAGCTTGGCGAGAGCTTAGACGAAGCTTGTTGCTAGCGCGAATAGTGGGACTGACACAAGACAAAGCACCCCAGACAGACGAGGAGTGGGAAGAGTTCATGGCAGTGTGGGAGCATAGTTACGATGGTTCTCTTGGAAAGTGAGCGATTGCCCTTACTCGATTCCTAAAGGAAAAGTTTTGGTTGACAGTCGAATCTGGAAATCGCTCTTTACACCAAGCGATCGCTCCGCGCGTTCGGCATCGCTTTCCCGGATCACCCCTGCACCCCTAATCATATTTAAGAGCTAGTGTCCAGACGGATAAGCGAAGAAAAAAAGTGATCGCCTACCTGTTCAGTATTGCTTTTATCTCTCTATCGGCTAATACCCTAATTTCTCAATCAAAGCTATATTACCATCGGAAAATGCCAAGATTTTGGGATAATAGCAGATGATTGATCTCTACACCTTCACCACGCCCAATGGACGCAAAGCTTCCGTTATGCTGGAAGAAGTTGAATTGCCCTACAATGTCCATAAAATTGACATTACTCAACAACAGCAATTTACACCTGAATACATCGCCATCAATCCCAATAGTAAAATTCCGGCCATTGTTGACCAAGAAACCGGGATTAAAGTTTTTGAATCGGGTGCAATTCTAATTTACCTAGCCGAAAAAACAGGCAAACTATTACCTACTGAACAAAAAAGCCGTTTTCAAGTACTACAGTGGCTGATGTTCCAAATGGGAGGAGTCGGGCCAATGTTTGGGCAACTTAACCACTTTAAACGTTTTGCACCCGAAAAACTTCCCTATGCTATTGAGCGTTATGAAAAGGAAACTTTACGTATTTATGGTGTCTTAGATAAACAACTGCAAGACAATGAATTTATCTGTGGTGACTATTCTATTGCTGATATTGCTACTTATCCGTGGGCAGCGATTTATGAATTTCAGGGTTTAACACTCGACAACTATCCAAATCTCAAACGCTGAGTGGACATGGTGCAGCAACGTCCGGCTGTGCAACGCGGAATGCAAGTTCCTTAAATGCAGGAGGAGGGATGAGTCAACAATGGGGATGATCCAAACTCCATCCCAGCCAACAGTAAAATCATTCGCTCGTAAGTAACCGCAAAGCAATCCCAAGTATTACTGGATTACGGACGGCATCCGTGGCTTTGACCAGATACACTAGGGACTGCTGGCGATGGAGTACTCTAAACATTTAGTCTCAATGCCTCTCTAAATTGGACTGGTTCTAGGGTGTTGATTTTGTGGGAGAGATGCTCAAAATTCTTCATGCAGTTTCTATGTCGTCAGTTGTGGCAGAAAACAAAATTCTTCTTTTCGAGAGCATAGATTGGCCAAAAACTTGAGCCGCCCAG